>CAMWMZ010000043.1 GCA_947175485.1 uncultured Clostridia bacterium | reverse complement strand
TTAAAAAACATTTGTTTTGAAAATTTCTTATTAATTATACATAATAATTTAAATAAAATCAAGATATTTGAAAAAAATAATTTAATTTTGGTTTTATCTGTGTTATAATATATAAAAACACCAAAGAGGCGGAATATGGCTGACGTAAAAGAGCAGATTTTTTCTTTTGTCGATAAGTGCGAAGAGCTTAAAAGCTGTAAATTTATAATGGCAACTACAAAAATAAAGGATATTTTAAAATGTATAGTCAATTGTCCGGAGCTTTATCGTCTTTTTGAGGCGGTCACAAAAGATTTTGACTATCCTGAAGTAAAATCTCAATGTCTGGTTACTTATGACGATGGGGTTTTACCGCAAAATTTTGTGGTTTTACCAAAAACTTTGGGGCAAAGGCTTGCGTTTATATTTTGTCTTTTGGTTGAGTTTGATAAGGGCGCGATTAATTTTAACGATTTTTTAAGACGGTACTTTCCGGAAGACGGAAGTTATTTTGCCAGTTACCGCGCTTTTTGTGATTTGGTTATTAAAAGCTTACAGGATTGCGTTTTACAGGTTTTTAAAGAACAGTTGGCTGAATATGATAATTACGAGCCCAACGTACAAACAGCAGAACTTATTTCCGCTTTGGATTTAGCTATCGCGCAGGAAATAGAATTTGTCGCAAATTACGCGTTGGGGCAAGCCGATAAAGAAAACGGAATAAAAATTCTTACGGCGCTTGCGGGTGCGGTAAAGGAAAAAAAGGAAGAGCTTATAGATGCGCTGATATGCGGATATAACTATTTTGCTTTGCATTTCGGGTGTGTTTCGGACGGTATTACTGAACTTATTCAGCTTTTAGAGGCTTACGAAAAAAATTTATGAATTTAACCGAAAAAAAGATTTCTGGCAATACGGCTTATAACGGCAGGATTTTAAAACTTGAAGTTGACGAGGTAGAGCTTCCCAACGGAAAAAGGGCAAAGCGCGAATGTGTCCGTCATCATGGCGGGGCTGCCGTTTTATGTGTTATAAATAACGGTATTTTGCTTGTAAAACAGTTTCGTTATCTTTACGGCAAAGAAATATATGAAATCCCCGCAGGGAAATTAGAAGAAAACGAAGACCCTGCCTTGGCGGCGGCAAGGGAACTAGAGGAAGAAACGGGATATACAGCAATGCGCATGACGCCGTTGTTAAAATTATATCCTACGCCTGGGTATACGGATGAAGTCATTAACATTTACATGGCGGAAAACTGTAGTTTAAGCCGCCAGAAACTTGATGACGGTGAATTTTTAGAAGTAAAAATTATTCAGACGGAAAAAGTTTTGGAAATGATTGAAAGCGGAGAAATATGCGACGCAAAAACGGTTGCCGCCGTTTACAAATATCTTTACGCACAAAAAAAATAAAAGGGTTTGCCCATCGGGCAAACCCTTTTTTACGGTTAGTTACAACCGCAACCGCAGTTGCAGCCGCCGTTTCCGCATAACAGATTTGAAAGAGTTCCGTTCTTCCACATGCTGTATATGAGCGCGATAAGAATGGGGGTGCAGCTGCCCGAAAGCACGCCTTCGATACCGTTACCGCTGCAACTTGCCGCAAGCAACAAAAGTATTAAAATCCAAAGGCAGCTGTTATTTCCGCAGCATGAAAAAATGTTCATAAGTATCCTCCTTAATCCCGCGCGCTATGTAATTTTTGTTTTGTTCTGCGCGGGGCTTTACCGCAAATTTTTATTAGTTTGCAGTTTTCGTATATTAAATAATATTTAAATTGCGGTAAAAATGTTACACGCCTTTTTATTCGCTTGCAAAAAAACTTATATTTGTGTTAAAATTAATAAAATTCAGGTACTGTCAGCCGATATATTGTCAATAATCGGACTGTTTAAGGTATAATATTTTTTTGTCTGCCGATATTCTTTGAAATCGGACGGAGGTGTTTTATGAAAAAGGACAAAGCTCACTTTGTCGCGTTTGTCGGCGTTATGTTCGCGCTGATTTTCGTATTGTTTCTTCTTGAAGGAACTTTGCTTGCGGGTGCGGGTATGACTGCGTGCATACTTTCTCTTCCTGTCGCAATAGCTTTAAGCGTTTATGACGATTGGAAAAAAAGCTTCGTGGGGGGCACGCTTTTAGGATTGTCAAGCTGTGTATTTTGTTTGATATTCGCATCAATGTTTATTTTTTACGCTAATCCGCTTATATCCGTTTTGCCGCGTGTGTTTATAGGGATAACGGCTTATTGGACTTATTTCGGACTTTCAAGGCTGCTTAAAAACGTAAAAAACAATTTTGTCAGAGAAACTTTTCCCGCGGCGGTGGCGGGCATTGTAGGTTCGCTTACGAACACGGTTTTGTATTTGCTTTCGGTAAATATTTGGGCGGGTGATATAATGGGGTCGCTTACGGCTATTTTGAGTATTGCGGTTTCGATTTATTTTCCCATAGAGCTTGCCGCGTGTCTGGTGCTCGTACCTGTATATGTTAAGGTGCTCAAAAAAATTAACCGTTCGTTAATCAACAAGCCGCTTAAAACAACAGTAAATTCCGAGAGTGTGGATGTATGATAATTTGTCTTGATGTCGGAAATACAAATATAAAATTTGCAGTGTTCGACGGTGAAAATTTAAAGTTAAGCTTCCGTGTGGCAACAGAGCCTAAAAAAACGTCCGACGAGTATGGCGGTCAGCTTGTGAGTATATTACAGAATAACGGTATTTCGCCCGCAGATATAAAAGGCGGAATTATATCTTCCGTAGTTCCTCAGCTTGATTACACGTTAGAGCGGATGTGTTTGATTTATTTAAAATTTAAACCGCTTATGCTTGCGCCCGGGTTGAAAACAGGGTTGAATTTAAAGGTTGACAACGCAAAAGAGGTCGGGGCGGACAGAGTTGTCAATAATGTGGCGGCAGTCAAAAAATACGGGTATCCGCTTATTATAATCGATTTCGGAACTGCAACAACCTTTAACGTTATAAATGAAAAGGGCGATTTTATCGGTGGTGCGATAGCCCCTGGCATAAAAGGTTCGCTTGAAAGTCTTGTCAGCGGCACTGCAAAGCTGCCCCGTGTGGAAATAGAACGACCTGCTTGCGTAATAGGTAAGAATACCGTAACAAATATGCAGTCTGGCGTGTTTTACGGGTTTGCGGGGCTTGTTGAATTTCTTGTTAAAAAAATAAAACGAGAAATGAAATGTGAAGACGTTACCGTAATTGCTACGGGCGGTTTTTCTGAAATAATAGCAAACGAAATATCTTGTATTAACAAGGTGGATAAGCTGTTAACGCTTGACGGGTTGAAATATCTTTATGACGTAAACAGCACGGAGGAATAAATACAATGAAAAAAGTAGGGATAGCTATACTCGGATTGGGTGTAGTTGGCGGCGGAACATATAAAATACTTACGGAACATAGGGATTTTTATAAGGAAAATCACGGCGTAGATATCGTTGTTGAAAGCGTTCTCGAACTGAACAGGCAACGCGCGGTTAGTCTTGGCGTGCAAGAAAACAAAATATGTTCCAATATTGCGGAAATATGCTCCAATCCCGAAATAGATATCGTTGTAGAAGTAATAGGCGGAGTAGAACCGGCAAAAACATTTGTGTTGGCGGCTCTTAATTCCGGTAAATCTGTTGTAACGTCCAATAAAGAGCTTTACTGTAAATATAGCTTCGAGCTTGAAAAAGCGGCAAAAAAGAATAAAGTGGGGCTGTTTTACGAGGCGACGTGCGTTGGCGGAGTGCCTGTTATCCGTGCGCTTTTGGATAATTTGCAAGGCAACAAAATTACTTCCATTATGGGGATAATTAACGGCACTACTAATTATATTTTGTCTAAAATGGCGGATAACGGCTCTTCTTATGAAGATGTGTTAAAGGAAGCAAAGGCACTCGGTTATGCGGAAGCCGACCCCACGAACGATGTTGAAGGCTTTGATTCTGTTTACAAGCTTTCTATTCTTTCAAGTCTTTCATTTCATACAAAAATCCCCTATACTGAAATTTACCGTGAGGGCATTACAAAAATAGATAATGCCGATATTAAGTACGCAAAACAATTAGGATATGCTTTGAAACTTCTCGCAGTAGGGAAGAACGGTGAAAGCGGTATTGAAGTCCGCGTTCATCCGGCGCTTATCAAAATCACACATCCTCTTGCCGGAGTAAACGACAGCTATAACGCGGTGTATATTACTGGCAACAGTGTGGAAAACGTTATGCTTTACGGCAGGGGCGCCGGCGCTTTGCCTACGGGAAGTGCGATTGTAGGCGATATTATATATTGCGCTACCCATCCGAATCATAATTACTCCACTTTTAAAAATACCGAAACTGCCGACCCGGGAACAAAGTTCGTTAAAAACTTTGAAAGCGAATATTATATCAGATTATCGGCAGAAGATAAGGCAGGCGTGCTTTCCAGAATAACTTCCCTTTTGGGTAAACATTCGATAAGCGTTTCTCAAGTTATCCAGGATAAGGGCGAAACAGGGGGTAAAGCTCCGCTGATTATGATTACGCATTTAACTAAAGAGCGTTATATAGAAAAGGCCGTTGCCGATATAAATGCAACGGGAATAGCTGAGGTAAATTCTGTTTTAAGAGTGGTTTCTTAAAATGATAAAATAAAAATGCTGTCTTTTGACAGCATTTTTATTTTATTGAATTTGCTTAATATTTAATTAACGTCTTGCTAACAAGCTTTTGCGTTTGTAAAATGCGGATTGTGGTATATATGTTTCCGGCTGCCAGGAATATGTAAGAAATTACTGTATCCATAATAATTCCGTTTCTGAGCTCTTCGTTTTCGGTGTAGAAAATCTTTAATGCTTCAAACGCATTCGTGGTTCTTACGCCGTCGATTCCGTATTCTTTTATAGCCTCGTTAATAATCATCTGTGCGTCGATTAAATAAGATGCGAACATTGCCGCGGTTATCAGGACGATAGTGGTTGCCCAAATAATAATAATCTTGATTTTATCGTTTTTGCCGCCGAATTTATCCCAAAGCACAGCTGCCAAAAGCGAGCCGACGATTGCACCGAGTGAACCTATAAGTTCAAGGAAACAATACATTATAATCCATATAGCGCAACCTGCCAAACAGCCGATAACAGCTCCGAGCGTGCCCTTCAAATAATTATTGGGCGCGCGGTTTTCCAAACTTTCTTGTGCGGTAACGTCGTTTGCAAATTTATCGAAGCACACTTCATGTGCAAAGAGTTTGTCTGCTCCTATTCCTACAAGTCTGGAACCGTCCGCCATAGATTCGCCGCAGAAAGGGCAACAGTCCGCGGTTTTAAAAGTAGAAAGGAAGTCCGTTGCACCAATCATTAATTCAATCGCTTTTTGCGCGGAATTTAAAAACGCGTTTACAGTACATGAAAAGAACAGATTATTTACGCTTATATTGTTTAACGTATAAGGCTTTTTGTTTGTATTGAGCCAGTCTGTTACTTGCGGAATATCGTTTTCCGTAAGATTTACGTAAAATTTCAAGTTTACAACGTTACCAACGCACGAGCCGCTGATTTGGTATCCGTTAAGCTTGCCTGCGAAAGTGGTATTGTCAAAGCCAAAACCTTTTTCGCTTAAAAAAGCAGTAAGTTTTTTATTCATTTTTCTCTCCTTTAAAAATTGCGTGCGTTGCTTGTGGCAACGCATAAAGAGGGTACCCTCTTTATAAAATATTTATTTGTATACGTGCATATGTGCACACACTCAACGTTTAGAGTTTAACACCGCAGATATTTTTTGTCAAGAACTATATAAAAATAATTTGTAATTCCAATTGCTCAAAAACGCTTGATTTTTTTTTGTTTTTCTAATATGATATTAGTGCTCGGCTGAAATATGCCGATAAGCGATGCGGAGATGGCTGAGCGGTTTAAGGCGCACGATTGGAAATCGTGTGACGGCTAATACCCGTCCGGAGGTTCAAATCCTCTTCTCCGCGCCAAATTAAGCAGAGCGGCGAAAGTTGCTCGGCTTTTTTTATAAGGTGGGATTTATGGCTACTAGTAAAGATTTTATAAATTATCTTGCGGAAAAGCTTCATGGAACGGATGTTACTTTCAGACCGATGATGGGAGAATATCTTGTTTATTATAACGGTAAGCTTGTCGGCGACGTATGTGATAACCGATTATTAATAAAGCCTGTGGAAGCCGCAAAAGAAATGTTGCCGTCCGCGCAATTTCAATTGCCGTATGAGGGGGCTTCAAAGCCGATGATTTTAGTGGAAGAAATTGACGACGGTGAATTTTTAAAAGCGCTTTTTGATGCTATGTATCCACAGCTTCCGATGCCGAAACCCAAAAAAGCAGGAAAAAGCAAATGAAAATAATTGACGCTCACGCGCATGTGGCACAATATATTTCAGGATTTACCTCCCGCGGTGAATTGCGAGCTGTCGGCGGAGGCAAGGCGCAGTATTCCACGGGTGAAATTTTTCAGATGTTTCCGGCGGAAATGGGGGATATCGGCGTTACTCCGGAAAGCCTTTTAAAGATAATGGATGAAAACTCCGTTGAAAAGGCAGTGCTTTTGCAAGGTAATTGGCTTGGCTTCCAAAACGAATATACTTATCAAGCGGTCGAAAAATATCCGCAACGTTTCGTCGGCGCGGCTACATATGACCCTTATTGTGTTAAATCGGATGAAATCCGCAGACATCTTTTTGAGGAGCTCGGTTTTAAAATTGTTAAATTCGAGCTTTCAAACGGTTCGGGTTTAATGGCTAACCATTCTCACGTGTATCTCAACGGTGCCGTAATGAACGCTTGCTATGCGCATGCAAGAGAAATGGGGTTGACTGTCGTGCTTGATATCGGCAGACCGAATAATCCTTGTTGGCAAATCGACGCGGTTGCCGCAGTTACTGAAAAATATCCGGAAATCAATTTTGTAATCTGTCATTTGCTTGCTCCGCAAAAAAGCGATACCGAACTTTTGAAGCGCGCTCTTGATATGCTTGCAAAGCCTAACGTTTATTTTGATATTGCGGCGCTTGCGGCAAATCAAAAACCTGAAGTTTTTCCGTATCCCACGGCTGTGCAGCATTTGAAAAATGCAAAATCAATCGTAGGGGCGGATAAGCTTATGTTCGGAACGGATATGCCGAGCACGTTATCACGCGATAGTTATAAGCATTTATATGAATATATAATCGACGGAAAAATATTTAGCGAAGAAGAATTACAAAACGTTTTTTATAACACTGCGAACAAAATATATTTCAGTTGAAAAAGCGGAGCACAAGCTCCGCTTTTATTGTGTTAAACCATAACCGCCGCTTATACCTTATTAAATTATTTTGAAAGCAAATGTATATTTATGCGGCGAATATCGTTTTGAACTGTATAAAAGCTGTGTTATAATGTGGTTACAAATTATTATTCATTTTTGCGGGAGTAAATATGAGCTACGTACAAACTGTTTTAAACAATCTTAAAAAACAAAATCCTAACGAACCTGAATTTCATCAGGCCGCAACCGAAATATTAACTACGCTTGCGCCGGTGGTGGATAAGCATCCCGAATACGAGGCGTCCGGTCTTTTAGAAAGATTTGTAGAGCCCGAACGCGTTATAATATTTCGCGTGCCCTGGACGGACGATAATGGCAAGGTACATGTAAATAAAGGCTACCGCGTACAGTTTAACAGCGCTATCGGACCTTATAAAGGCGGGTTGCGTTTTCATCCGTCTGTAAATCTTTCTATAATAAAATTCCTCGGGCTTGAACAGATTCTTAAAAACAGCCTTACCGGCTTGCCTATAGGCGGAGGAAAAGGCGGTTCGGATTTTGACCCTAAAGGTAAATCCGACAGGGAAATTATGGCGTTTTGTCAAAGCTTTATGGCAGAGCTTTACAGACATATAGGTGCGGATACTGACGTTCCTGCGGGAGATATCGGCGTCGGCGGGAGAGAAATCGGTTATCTTTTCGGGCAGTATAAAAGAATTCGTAATGAACATGTCGGCGTTTTGACGGGAAGAGGTCTTTCTTACGGCGGCAGTCTTGTAAGAACAGAAGCAACCGGTTACGGTTTGGTTTATATCGCTGAAGAAGCAATGAAAGCCCGCGGCGAAAGTTTTAAAGGTAAAACCGTTATAATATCCGGATCTGGAAACGTGGCTATTTATGCTTGCCAAAAAGCTCAAAGCCTGGGCGCGAAAGTAGTGGCGATGTATGATTCGAACGGTTATATTTACGACCCGAACGGTATAAAGCTTGAAATTGTTAAAGAAATAAAGGAAGTTAAACGCGGGCGCATAAAAGAATATATTCAACATACGGCGGGAGCAACTTATACCGAGGGTTGCAGCGGTATCTGGACGATTCCATGCGACGTTGCCTTGCCGTGTGCAACTCAAAACGAAATCGATGCTAAATCCGCTGAAATTCTTGTTAAAAACGGAGTTAAATACGTTGCGGAGGGAGCAAATATGCCGTCCACGCTGGAAGCAATCGAAATTTTCCAAAAAAGCGGTATAGTATTTCTCCCCGCAAAAGCGGCAAACGCGGGCGGCGTTGCTACGTCGGCTTTGGAAATGGCTCAGTCATCGGGCAGAATGTTCTGGTCTTTTGAAGAGGTGGACGAAAAATTAAAAGGTATTATGGCTAACATATACCGCAATATCGATAATGCGGCAAAAGAATATGGTTATGAGGGAAATTATGTAATGGGCGCTAACATTGCCGGTTTTATAAAAGTTGCTACAGCAATGATGGCGCACGGAGTCGTATAATTTAAAACTTTAATGTTAGATGTTTTTGTTACCTCGATAAATGCAATAGTGCCTATAATTTTACTTATATTACTAGGTTATCTGCTAAAACGGGTTAATTTGTTAAATGAAAATTTTATAAAAATCGGAAACAAATTTGTTTTCAGGGTGTGTTTGCCGTGTATGCTTTTTATAAACATATACGATAAAATGCAAAGCTTTGCCGATATCCGTTGGGATGTGGTACTTTATTCCGTAATTGTAATTTGCCTTATTTTCGCGTTGGGGCTTATAACGGCTATTTTGACTACTAAACATAAAAATCGCCGCGGCGTAATTCTGCAATGCTCGTTCAGAAGTAATTTTGCGATAATCGGGCTAACGCTTGTGGAAAGGCTCGGCGGCGATTTGGGGCTTGCCGGTATAATTTCCGCGTTTTCTATTCCGGTATTTAATATTCTTGCGGTTGTTGCTCTTTCGATATTTTCTGAAGAGGGCGGCGGGCAAAAACACGGTTTAAAGAATATTGTATTAAATATCTTAAAAAATCCGTTGATTATCGGTGTCGTTGTCGGGCTTTTTGTCGTCGGTATAAGAGAAATCGAGCGTGCCTGTTGCGGCGGAGAAGTTGTATTCAGTCTGAAAACACATTTAAAATTTCTTTATATCGGTTTAAGCGATGTAAAAGTAATTGCGTCGCCGCTTGCGTTAATAATTTTGGGCGGGCAGTTTGAATTTACCGCAGTAAAGGGCATGACGAAAGAAATAATTGTTGGTACTGCGTGGCGCATTCTTTTGGCTCCGCTTATCGGTATCGGGCTGGCGGTTATTTTGAGTAATAATACAGATTGGCTTAATTTCGGCTCGAATGTTTATCCTACGCTGATTGCACTTTTCGGGACGCCTGTTGCCGTGTCAAGTGCTATTATGGCTGGTGAAATGAAAAATGACGAACAGCTTGCAACGCAACTTGTAGTATGGACAAGCGTCTGTTCTATTGCTACAATATTTGTTACGGTATTTATTATGATGTCTTATGGATTATTAATGGTTTAATTTAGATTTAATTTTAAGCATTATTGCTAAATTCCCTTGACAGGGAATTTTATTTTGTCTATAATTTAAAACACGTGTTGCAAAACAACTGTTTTAAAAAGGAGACCAAATGCCGCCTAAAGCAAAATTTACAAAAAATGAAATTACTGAAGCCGCGATGCGGGTTGTTGAACGTTACGGTGCGGATTTTCTTACAGCCAGGTCGCTTGCCGCTGAGCTCGGAAGTTCCGCAAGGCCTGTTTTTACGGTGTTTAGCGGAATGGAGCAGGTTCAGGCAGAGCTGATAGCCTCGGCAACTGAAATTTACGGGCAATATGTTGAAGAAGGGTTAAAAGAGGAAATCGCGTTTAAAGGAGTTGGTAAAGCGTATATACGTTTTGCAATTGAACGTCCAAAACTATTTCAGCTTTTGTTTATGAAAGAAAGAGGAAAATATCTGGATAAAGATACTGTTTTGCAAGTAATAGAAGAGCATTATGAAAGTATAATACTCTCAATTCAAAGCAGTTACCGCTTAGACCGTGAAAAATCGATATTACTCTATGAAAATCTTTGGATTTATTCGCATGGAATTGCGGTTTTATTGGCTACGAAAGTTTGTTCGTTTACGGTTGAACAGATTTCCGAAATGCTCACTATTGTGTTTAAAGGTCTTATAAATGAAATAAAAAGAGGTGACGTCAATGCTGAAGGCTGAAAATGTAGTAAAATCTTATAACGGTTCCGAAGTATTAAAAGGTGTTTCGCTTGAAGTGCAAAACGGTGAATTTGTAGTAATACTCGGTGCGTCGGGTTCAGGTAAGTCAACGCTATTGAGTGTGCTTTCGGGATTGGAGCGGGCAGATAGCGGAAATGTCGAATATAACGGAGAAAGCTTGTCGCAGATGAACGATAAGCAACTCACCGAGTTCAGAAAAAGAGAAGTGGGTTTTATATTTCAGCAATATTATTTGTTGTCTCATATGACGGTGGAAAGCAATGTCAGAATGGGGGCGGATTTAGCCGGTAATAAAAATTTTAGGGAAATAATTTCTTCGGTAGGATTGGGCGATAAACTAAAAAGTAAACCATCGCAGCTTTCAGGTGGAGAGCAACAGCGTGTTTGTATTGCGCGTGCCTTGGCAAAAAATCCCAATATTTTATTTCTTGACGAGCCAACCGGCGCGCTTGACGAAAAAACAGGCCGCGAAGTGCTTGATTATATTTCCAGATTGCAAAGCGAGCGTAAATTTACAATGATTATGGTAACACATAATTCGAATATCGCGGATATGGCGCAAACTGTTATAAAGATGAATAGCGGAAACATAGTGGAAACCTATAAAAATACCGAAAGAAAAAATGCATACGCTATAGGGTGGTAATATGATAATAAGTTTAAAAGACAGTATTAAGCTCGTGGGGGTTACTGTCGTATGCTTTTGCGCCGTTTTTGTGTGCACGTTTATGTTAAGCTTTTATATAGACGTTCAACAGCTTAACGGATTATTGACAGACCAAAATATGCGTTTGTTATATCAGGCGCAAAAAGCTACGGCGCAGGTTTGTGCTATAGTAACGGGCGGAGTTTTGGCTGTAATTGCTGTCGTAATGCTTTTCTTCTATATTAAGATATACATTGACGGACATGCAAAACAGTTCGGCATAATCAAAGCTTTGGGGTATTCGAACTGTAAAATAGCGTTAACTTTTTGGATATTCGGATTTAGCGTTTTTATAGGGTGTGCGCTTGGTTTCGGCGTTGGTTACGCGTTTGCGCCTTTGGTTTATAATGGATTGGCTATAGAAGGCGCGCCTGAAATAGCGGTTAATTTTCATATAGAATTGCTTCTCGGGTTAGTCGTTGCGCCGGCCTTTGTTTTTACTTTAATTGCATGTGGTTATGCTTATTGGGCGTTGCGTTGTCCTTTGATGCAATTGATGCGGGGTAAAACGGCTAAAATAAAAGATAAATCATATAAAGCAAATAAAGAGCGGTCTTTCTTGAAAGAAATGTGTTTTAAAACACTGGCGTCGAAAAAATCGGTTGCATTTTTTGTAGCGTTTGCGTGCTTTTGCTTTGGTTCGATGATGCAGATGGGACTTTCCATGGAAAACCTTGCTTCAAAAACTATGGGTTATATGATTTTGATTATAGGGCTTGTTCTTGCCGCCGTAACTTTATTTATGTCTGTAACAACGCTTATTAATGGAAATTTAAAGAATATTTCAATAATGAAAGCGTGCGGCTATTCATTAAAACAGTGTGCTTTTTCCGTGCTCGGAGGGTATGTTCCGTTTGCTGTTTTGGGGTTTATGATAGGTACTGCTTATCAGTTCGGGCTTTTGCAAATTATGGTAAATATTGTGTTTAAAGAAGTGGCGGAAGTACCCGAATATACGTTTAACATTCCTGCGTTTTTTATTACGTTTGCTTTGTTTATAGTTTCATATTTTTCCGTGATGGCTTTCTACGTATTGAGAATCAAAACAATATCGGTTAAAGAAGTAATGCTTGAGAATTAGCTTAATTAATATGTAAACAACTCGCCGATAAATAACAGCGGGAAGTTATATGGTTATACAATTGAAAATTACTTCAAACAATTATGTTTGAAGTTGTATTTAAATACCGTGATAAAACGTTTTAAATTTGTGCGTTTTATTAAATATATGAATGAAAAAAGCCGATAGAGCATCAAACGCTATCGGCTTTTGTATTTTCTCATAACTTTATTTATAGCAATTCACAAAGCCTTTCGATAAGGCAACCCTTACTTGCATAGTATTGTATCATTTCTTCAATTTTACGTTTGTCATAACTTGTTATGCAATCTGAAAGTACGTGAACAGTATAGCCTGCTTTAGCCATATTGTAGCAAGTGGATTTTACACAAGCTATAGCGTCTGCACCGGCTATATAAAATTCATTAACTTCATTCATGTTGATAAAATCGGCAAATTCGTTGCTTGTCAATGCGTTACCTTTAGTTTTTGTAAAAATATTTTCAGATACGATTTTCATATCCGCAACTAATTCTTCGCCGCGAGTGCCGTGCTTAAATGTTCTTGTTCCTTCAGAAAGGTTGTTATGCTTAATGTAAACTACGTGAATACGGTTAGCTAAAGCCCAATCAATGGCTGTATTAACGTTATTGATGATTTCTTTATAATTTTTCGTTATGTCGTTTTGAAGGTCGATAACCACAAGTGCTTTATTTTGCATGGATTTTATCCTTTCATGTGCTATTTAGCATTATTATAATGAATTTTTTAATAAAAATCAATAGGGTTTAAGTTGGTGGTTTAACTTTTCTTTCTGTAAAAATAAATCCGAACCTTTTGAATATATGCGTTACAAGGTTCGGATTATTAAAATGGTACTCCCGCTGGGAATCGAACCCGGAACGGCCCCTTAGGAGGGGGCTGTTAT
>CAMWMZ010000042.1 GCA_947175485.1 uncultured Clostridia bacterium | reverse complement strand
TTTGGTTGCGGGGGCGGGATTCGAACCTCGCGACCTCCGGGTTATGAGCCCGACGAGCTACCTGGCTGCTCTACCCCGCGATATCTGCCTTACAAAAGGCTTTATCATTTTATTAGATAATTAAGGATTTGTCAACTGTTTTTGCGCGTTTAAAAAATTTTATTTTAATTATTCTCCGTTGTTGCAAGCAAAAAAATATTGTGCTATAATCAACACTATGAAACCCGAACTTTCCGGATACAAAAATTTGAAAATTTGCGTCGCCGTATCCGGCGGGCGGGACTCTATGGCGCTGTTGCATTACCTTTGTAATCACGCAAAGGAGCTGAACGTCACTCTTACCGCGCTTAATTGCGACCATCAGATAAGGGGGGAACGCTCCGCCGCAGACAGCTTGTTCGTAAAGAATTGGTGTTTTAAAAACGGCGTGCCGCTGTTAACTTACAAATGCGACTGCATAGCTTTGGCTCAACAGCTCGGCGTTGGAATTGAAGAGGCTGCGCGCAGCTTCCGCAGGAATTGCTATTTTGCCGCGGCAAAAGAATTTAACGCGGACTGCATTGCAACCGCGCACCACTTGAACGACAATGCGGAAACGGTTTTGTTCAATCTTGCCCGCGGCGCGTCCGTCGGCGGCGTCAAAGGAATTTACGATACGGAAATTAACAAAAACGGACAACAGATAAAATTAATCCGTCCGCTGATTTCGTGTTCTAGGCAAGAAATTAACGAATATATCAAACTGAATAACGTTCCCTATGTAGAAGACGAAACCAACCGTTCGGAAGATTACACCCGCAACTATATAAGAATTAACGTGCTTCCCGCGCTTGAAAAGGCTGTGCCCGAAGCGGTAAAATCAATTTACAGATTTTCACGGCTTGCCGCCGAAGACGAAGAGTTTATCCGTTCCGAAATGCAAAAAAGAAATCTTCTTTACTCGGAAGACGGCGCGGCAATTATAAAAACTTGCGAAAGCCGTGCCTTATTCTCCCGCGCGGCAATAGACGCGATAAAAGTGCTTTTCGGTAAAAAAGACTATACCTCCGATCAGATTGAAACCCTCTATAATTTGCAGTTTGCGGAAAACGGAAAATCGTTTAATTTTTTGGGGCTGACCGCACAAAAAGAACAAGGCGCGGTTTCAGTGTTTGCCGAAAGCGTAAATTCAAGCCCGAACGAGAATAATCCGCTAACCGATTATTTATGCGGAAAACGCGGTATATTCGGGGGTCAACCGCTTAAAATTACTGTTGACAGCCCGCAATCGGGTATTGAAAATGCTCAATCTAAAATATTGAAATTCGACCTCGGCGCAGTTCCGCAAACGGCTGTTGTGCGTACCATGCGCGAAGGCGATAAATTCACCAAATTCGGCGGCGGCACAAAAAAGCTTTGCGATTATTTTACGGATAAAAAAATTCCGCAAAGGCTTCGTTTGAAAATCCCTCTCATTGCAACAGACACCGATATATTAGCCGTTTGCGGCGTAGAAATAAGCGATAAAATAAAAATAAAAAACACAACTAAAACAACGGCTTATATCATTTGCAAAAGCTACGCGGCGGAAAGCGGAACGGTGAGAAAACATGATTGAGTTTTTATTTGCCGACGGTGAAGAAATCTGTTCGTACGCCGACGGGGAAATCAAAAGGCATAGAAGTAAATTTATTGAAAAATACAGGCAAACCGCGCTCGATAATGAAAGAGCCAAAAGCTGGAAACACAGCGGAGAGGGCGCGCAGTTCCGCGGAGACGTGCGGTATACGGACAGCGAGGTTAATTTTCAAAGCACGGTTAACGGCGTGTATCCTTTGTCAGATAACGCCGCGGCATATTCTTTTACAATCAACGGAACTTCGGGTATATATAAAGCCGTAATCGGTGAAGAAAAGGCGCAGGAAACACATATTATTAATTCCGTGGATTATGATTTTTCGGGCGGCTGTGCCGACGTTAATTCAAATACTCTTTTCTGTTCTCTTCGCCGAAATGCGTTTAATTCCGATATAGCGGTTTTTGATTTGAACTCAGGTGATTACAAAACGGTCACCGACGGGGATACGTTGGATTGCGACCCGTTTGTTTCACCGCAAAACGGAAACGTAATTTATTTTACTTCGCGCGGAGCGGGGCGCGACGGCGCGGGTACTTTCATAAAATACTCTAACGCCGCAATCTGCAAGCTTAATCTTTCCGAGCTCACCGTTGAAGAGGTCGCGGTTTCCGATAAATTAAACTATATGAAGCCTATTGAATTCGGAGGAAAGCTTTACGCAATTGCAGCTCCTTCAAAGGAAAGAAGACCAAATCCGATTATAGAAATTCTGTTAATTCCTTTCCGTATAATTCAGGCTTTGGCAAATTTCATAAATGTTTTCGTCAAAGCGTTCACGGGCAAAAGCCTTGCGTCGGGCGGAGATAACCCCGCAAAGGGGCGGGAGTATGACAGCCGCAAAGAATACGTAAAAGGCAATTTGATTAACTTTGAAAAAGAGCTGAAAAAGAACAAAAGCAAAAAAGACAAGGATTACGGTTTCATTCCGCAAAGCTGGAAGCTTATAGAAGTCAACAGCGGGCAGGTTATAAAAAGCGGAGCGGCAGATTTCGATATTACGCCCGACGGCACTTTCATAGTCACCAACGGCAGGCGCATCTTTGCCGTCAAAGACGGAAAATCCACAAAGCTTTGCAATACTGAAAGATGCCTTGCCGTGGCTTGCGTGCATGGGTCGCAAACAAAAACCGATATATTTGATTTTTAAAGGTTAAACGCCCGAACGGGTTTTGATATTTTTATTCCAACAAAAGAAAAGGAGAGAATTATGACAATGCACCCCGATTGTGAAAGAATTATGCTTACGGAAAATCAACTCAGAGCGCGCGTAAAAGAGGTGGCGCTCGCAGTGGATAAAGAGTATGCGGGCAAGCGTCCGCTCGTGCTCGGTATATTAAAAGGCAGCATAATTTTTTACGCCGACTTTATACGTTTTTTATCTATGCCGGTTGAACTCGATTTTATGGCGGTTTCGAGCTACGGTTCGGGCGCGGTATCTTCGGGCAAGCTCAAAATAAAAAAAGATTTGGACAGAAGCGTAGAAGGCCGCGACGTTATAATAGTGGAAGACATCATAGACAGCGGCTTTACCTTAGCCAATTTAAAGGCTTTGCTCTTTGAAAGAGGCGCGTCGTCGGTTAAAATCGTCACCCTTCTTAACAAGGCGGAAAGAAGAGAATACGACGTCGCTCCCGATTACAACTGCTTCGATATAGAAAACGAATTCGTGGTCGGCTACGGGCTCGATTATAACGAACAATACCGTCATTTGCCCTACATAGGTATTTTGAAACGCAGCGTTTACGAATAATGCGTTTGTAAAATTGTTGATATTATTGCGAATTTGATATATACTAAATTATAATAAGCTTTTACTTTCGGAGGAAAAATGCAGGAAGAAGCAAACGGAATCTCTTTAAGGGATATTTTAAAAACGATATTCACGCAAAAATGGCTTGCGCTTATAATAGCAATCGTTATAACGGTCGGCGGAGTTCTCGCAATCCAACTCGGCTATAACAACGGTCAAAAGTATTATACTTCGCAATTCAGCCTTGTTCTGCCGGAAGACGATAAGGACGGAACAAGATATACCTATCCCGACGGTACGCCTTTCCAATACGCGGATATGGTTGCATATAAATCGCTCAACGCGGTAAAAGAGACCGATGAAAGATTTGCCGACATAGATATCGACAAAATCGTAAAAAAAGGCGCTATTTCCGTTTCACGAGATGTAAGCGAAGAAAAGGAAACGATTTATACGCTTACGGCAAAAGCGTCGTATTTCCCTAACGGCGGAGTAGCCAGGGATTTTCTTGTCGCGCTTGCCAACGTACCCGTAAAATATCTTTCAATGATGAACGTGGATTATAACGTTTATCTTTCGCTCTACGCCGACGCTGACGATTACGAAAGCGAAATTTCCCTTTTAAACTCCCAGCTCGATTACGTAGTTAAAGAGTTTGAAACACTTATCAAAAACTACGGCGGCAACTTCGTTGCAAACGGCAAAACGCTTTCGGCTCATTATAACGAAGCAAAGGCGTATGCCGATAAAAATAAGCTCGACGTTCTGTTTGCTCAGGTTCGTGAGGAGGGCATCTTAAAAAGCGAAGATTCCAAAGAAAAATATGCCGCACAGAAAGTCGAAATAGATAACAGGCTTGAAATTGCTCAGGCAACGCTCGACGTTCTCCTTAAAGGCACTGAAAACGGTCAGGGCAACATAGTCTATGTTGATGCGGAAGTGTTGAAAAATCAATCCGATTTAGTTCAGGAGCTTACGCAACAGAAAAAAGCGCTTGAAAAATACAGTACAAGCGCAAACATAAATCCCGATTTTGAAAATGCGGCTATAAAACCCGAATACGATAAGGTAAAAGGCTATACGGATACCTTATCGAATATTGTCGGCGTCGTATATGAAAAGGCTTCTTCGGTAGCTTTCACAAGCGTAAACGCAGTGACGTTAAGCGGCGGAATGGGTATGCTCACAAGCGTGCTGTTATGCCTTATAGCCGGTTTGGTTATCGCATGCCTCGTCGCCTATATCGTCGGCGCTAAAAAGCAAAAGAAAGAGCAATCTTCCGCAGACCATGCTTTAAATTCGCAAAACGAAACCGTTAAGGCCGGCGGCGAAGAAAACGAAGAAAAAAATTAATATTTTTCCGCCCCTTTAAATAAAAGGGGTGATTTTATGTAAATTTATGAAACGCAGTAAAAAATTAATTGCGGCGGATATCGCCGAATGCGCTGTTTTCGCCGCTTTGATGGCGGCGGGCGCCTACATAACAATTCCCTTTCCCCTGGTGCCGCTTACGTTTCAAACTGTCATCAGCGTGCTTGCAGGGCTTTTGCTCGGTTGGAAAAAGGGCGTTATAAGCATGGCGGTTTACTGCTTTGCCGGTCTTGCAGGAATACCCGTTTTTGCTGCCGGCGGCGGTATATTTTATGTTTTGAAGCCATCCTTCGGGTATATAATCGGTTTTATTTTCAGTGCTTATATCGCAGGAATAACGGCAGGAAAAAAAGGCTTGCCTTATTGGCGCTACATCGTCGGCGGGCTTGCGGCTTTTTTTGCCGATTATTTAATAGGTATA
This sequence comes from uncultured Clostridia bacterium, assembly GCA_947175485.1. Taxonomy (GTDB): domain Bacteria; phylum Bacillota; class Clostridia; order Christensenellales; family Borkfalkiaceae; genus Coproplasma. The sequence goes on along the minus strand of CAMWMZ010000042.1, from coordinate 8,358 downwards.
CCTTATTGCATATTGGCGGCGCATCTTCTCGGGGTTGAAAACCTTGCGGGGCTGCTTGTTACGGGCAATTTGATTTATATGCCCAAAGACGCGGTTTTGAGCGTGCTTGCGGGGATTTTGGCGTGGCGCGTTCTACCTTATATTGACAGAAGCCCGCAGGCTGTGATAAAATAATATATACGTTTTTTCGGGGCGCGGCATATAATGAATGTATGCAAAAAACGCTCTCCGTAATAGATTTGCGCGCCATAAGAAATAACGCGGTCAATATTGTAAACGGTCTCGGCGGAAGAAAATTTTTCGCCGTAGTTAAGGCCGACGCATACGGGCACGGCGCGGAAGAAGTTGCGCGGTATATAGAAGATTTGGCGGATTGCTTTTGCGTTGCGATAATCGATGAGGCGGCAGCCTTGCGGGTCGCTGGGGTGCAAAAACCCATACTCGTGTTTACGCCGCCGCTGGATAAATCCGACGTCGAAAGGGCGCGCTTTTATAATCTTACGTTAACAGTCAACTCCGTTCAAACGGCAAAGCTTGCGGGCGGGCTTGACTGCCATATAAAAATAAACACGGGAATGAACCGCGCGGGTTGCAATATAAGCGAACTGCCCGCCGTTTTAAACGCGTTGGCGCCAACTCAAATAAAGGGCGTATATTCACATATGTACGCACCCGAAAACGTTGCGGCAAGCGTAAAACAATTGGCGCTGTTTTCAAGGGCGGAAGAGCTTGCAAAAGCCAAAAATTCAAACATATGCGCACACTTATCCGCAAGCGGCGGCTTTTTGCGCGGCGGTAATTTTTTAAAAGACGGCGCGCGTTGCGGCATACTTTTATACGGTTACGCTCCCGCGGGATTTTCGCCTAAAGGCTATAAGCCCGCTCTCAAAGTTTATGCGCGCCGCACGCAGGAAACGCGTTTTATCGGCGGCGGCGTAGGCTATAATCATGCGGACAAAAATTATAAAAATCTTTGCGTTTACCGCCTCGGCTATGCCGACGGATTTTTCAGGTCTGTTCCGCTTGGCGAAAAAACGCTGTGTATGGACGCGTTTATAAAAAACGGCGGAAAAGAATTGGAATGCATAATGAGCAACGCAGAAGAATACGCGCGGCGCTGTAACACCATTTCTTATGAGGTTTTAACCTCCGTCACCCGCCGCTCGGAAAGAATTTATGAAAGATAAATTGCGTAAAGCGCTTAAAATCAAAAGGGAAAATTTCCGCGGCGAACAAAGAATAAAGGCGGATAGAGCAATCGCAAGCAGCTTTCTTTCGGCTTACGGCGGATATGAAAGCTATTTCGTCTATAATTCTTTCGGCGGAGAAGCCGATACGTCGTTGATAATAAAAGAACTTTTAAAAGCAGGAAAACGCGTCTGTATTCCGCGTGTCGAGGGGGATACTATGTGTGCCGTTCCGTATACGGTTGGCACGCAAACAAAAAAAGGCGCGTTCGGAATAGAAGAACCGCAAGGACAGGCTTATAGCGGAAAATTAGACGTAATAATAATTCCGTTGCTTGCCGTCAACCCAGGCGGGTACAGAATAGGCTACGGAAAGGGCTTTTACGATAAGTTTTTAAAAGGCTTAAACTCCGTTAAAATCGGTTTGGGCTATTCCTTTCAGCAGGAAGAATTTATAAACGACGAATGGGACGAGCCTCTTGACGGCTTCGTTTCGGAAAAGGGGATAACAACGTTTGGAAAATAATCTCGATATAAAAGAAAAGCGCAAGGCGCTTGCGCTCGAAGCAAAAGATATATTGGCGGGCGCCGCGTTTCCGTTTATGCTCAGCCTTATTTTGAGCGCAACGGTTATGAGCTTTATCGCTTACGGCGGAGGCGGCGATTTGGGTATACAGATTTTAATACTCATAGCGGGGGAAGCGCTTTTAATTGCCGCAATCGTAATTTTCGGCAAGCAGAACGGCGTCGCCGCTTATAAAAAAACGGTACAAAACAGGCAAAAGCGCAATGCAGGGTCAACCGATATCCGTGCAACCGCGCACGTCGGAGAATACGCCGTTTACAAATCTGTAATAATCGCGGCTGTTGCATGCGTTCCGTTTGTTGCCGTCAAAATAATCTACGCGGCTTACCCTAACGACGTTTGCCGTTTTATGCTTATGTACGTTTTCGGCTGGGGCTATTATCCTTTTGCGTTGGCAAAGCTTTCGCCTTGGCTCAATCTTATTATGATAATTCCGTTTATCGCAGTCCATACGGCAGCGTACGTTTGGGGCGGAAAAACAGAACAAAAAAAGCAGTCCGCGCTTGAAAAACAAGAAATTCAAAGGGCTGAAAAACATAAAAAATGAGAATAATCAGCGGTAAATACAGGGGTATGAAGCTTGCGGAGTTTGAAGGTGCGCAAATAAGACCCACTGCGGACAGAGTAAAAGAAAGCCTTTTTAACATTTTATATTCTTATGTTTCTGGCGCGCGCGTGCTCGATTTGTTTTGCGGCAGCGGCAATTTGGGTATAGAATGTCTTTCCCGGGGGGCGCAATACGTTCATTTCAACGATATTTCGGCGGAAAGCGTCGCGGTGCTCAAAAAAAATCTTTCACGGCTGAAAGCGGATAATTTCACCGTTACCAATCTCGATTACTCCGTTTGCCTTTCGGGTTTAAAGGGGTTCGATTTGGTTTTTATAGACCCGCCTTATAAGTCCGAAGCAGGTATAAACGCGCTTGAATTTATCGGCAAAAACGCCGTTTTAACCGCGGGCGGTATCGCCGTATACGAAAGGGATATTCCCTTTTCGGGCGAAGTCGCGGGGCTTAAAAAATTCGACGAACGCAAATACGGCAAAACTTATTTAACTTTTTTCGAGGCGTAAAATGAAAAAATGCATATTTTCGGGTGTGTTCGACCCGCCCACTAAGGGGCATGAAAAAACCGTTGAAAAATGCCTTAAAATTTTCGACGAAGTCGTAATCGCCGTTATGGTCAATCCGGAAAAACAGCCGCTTTTGCCGTCGGAACAAAGAACAGCTTTGCTGGATAAGCTTTTTGACGGAGAAAGCCGTGTAAGGGTAAGAACGTTTTACGGCGCCGCCGCGGATTTGCTTAAAGAGGAAAACACCCCTTTTTACGTGCGCGGGGTGCGCAATACGTTGGATTTCGAATACGAAAATTCAAACAACTTCGCAAGCAAAAAGCTCAATAACGATATTATCACCCTATATATTCCCGCCGAACAGGAAGATTTGCATATAAGCTCGTCGGCGGTGCGCACTCTGGTTAAATTCGGCAAGGATTATTCGGAATACGTCCCCGCCAAAATTTTACAGGACCTGAAAAAAATTCTCGGTTAAGCGCGCTTTAAAAGGAGTTCACAATGTTTGAAAAGCAGATAAAAATACCGCCGCATAATGAAATACTTGATAAAATGCCTCTGCCGGCAAGCCTCAAAGGCATAAAAACGGAAAGGGATAAACTCGTTTCCGACGTAATCGCAGGCACAAGCGAAAAGCTTCTTATCATAGTCGGTCCGTGCTCCGCGCACGAAGCAAAGCCCGTACTCGAATATGTGGAAAAGCTCGGCAAGCTCAATGAAAGGGTAAAAGAAAAGCTCGTGCTCGTCCCCAGGCTTTATACAAACAAGCCCCGCACCCGCGGCGTGGGCTATAAAGGTATGTTCTCTCAGCCCGACCCCTCCAAATCGGAAGATATTTTAAAGGGCATATATGCAATCCGCAGCCTCAATATAAACGCAATCGAAGCAAGCGGACTTACCGCCGCCGACGAAATGCTTTATCCCGAAAATATCCACTACGTCGAAGATTTGCTCTCGTATATAGCAGTCGGCGCGCGTTCAAGCGAAAATCAGATGCACCGTTTGGTCGCAAGCGGTATAGAAGTCCCCGTAGGCGTCAAAAATCCTATGAGCGGCTCCGTGCTTGTTTTAATGAATTCCATTTACGCGGCGCAGAGCGGGCAGGTGTTCAAGCTCAACGGCTGGCAGGTCAAAACAAACGGAAACCCTCTTGCGCATGCAATTTTGCGCGGCGCAGTGGACGGAAACGGCAACGATATTCCCAATTTCCATTATGAAACGGTTATGCAGGTAGCCGAAAGCTACGCAAAATCGGGCGTAAAAAATCCCGCTATTATCGTCGATGCAAACCACTCCAACAGCAGTAAAAAATTCAAACAGCAGATAAGAATTTGCGAAGAAGTGATGCAAAACCGCAATTACGATAAAGATTTCAAAAATATAGTAAAGGGCTTTATGATAGAAAGCTTTTTGGAAGAAGGCTGCCAAACGGAAGATAAAGTCTACGGCAAGTCGATAACCGACCCTTGCCTGGGCTGGGAAGATACCGAACGGCTTATTTTGGATATTGCGGAGAAGGTGTAAAATGGAAAAGGCAGCCTATCTCGGACCGGAAGGAAGCTATTCTCAGCTTGCGGCGCAAAAAATGCGCCCGCTCGCAAAGCATTTTGCAAAGCCCTCGTTCTATAAGGTTATAGAAGCGCTTGTAAACGGAGAATGCGATTGCGCTGTTCTGCCTATTGAAAATTCCCTTAACGGCGCTGTGCTTGCAAATATAGACCTGTTGCAAAACACAAAAAATATTACCGCCGCGGAAGAATATACTTTAGAGCTGGATCACCGTCTTGCAACATTGGAGGGCGCAGACCTCGGCGGTATTTCGTGCATATATTCGCACGAACAGCCTCTCGCGCAATGTTCGGAATATCTTTTAAAGCATTTTCCGTCGGCAAAGCTTATTGCAACGCCGTCAACCGCGGCAAGCCTTGAAATGGTCAAATCGGCTTCGGAAGCCGCGATAGTCGGGGCTCACGTAAAAAAACAGGGGATAACCCTTTCCCCCTGCAATATATCGGACTTTCAGCAAAACCGCACCCATTTTCTTTTAATAAAAAAGGGAGAAGCCGATAAAAATATAAAAACCGCAAAAATATATTTTTCGGTTACTTGCCGCCACTCGTCGGGCGCTCTTTTGGATATTCTGGAACCGTTGCGCGCGGGCGGGCTAAATATGACGAAAATACAATCCCGCCCCATAAAAGACAGGGCGGGGGAATACAGATTTTTTATCGAGGTTGAGGGCGACTATTCTTCCGAAAGGGTGAGAAATGTTCTCGGCGGAGTAAAAGATATTTCCATGTCGTTTAAGCTTCTCGGCGCATACTGATAATAATTGCACCGCATATATCATGCGATTAACAGCAAAACGGCAAAGCATAACAAAGCCTGTATAAATTTTACGGCTACGAATTTCAGCGGTTTAACGCCGGCTTTCGTAAGATAACAAAGCTGTTGCAGCAATATCGAAAACCCGCCGAACGTTATTAAAAATCCCGCAAGCGCCACGGAAAGCTTTCCCCCCGTTGCGGAAAGCGCGCGGCAGCCCGTCGTCGCCTCTACAAGCCCAAGGCATACTGCGGACGAGGTTTGTCCGTCAAGCATAAGGCTTAAAAATTTTTCCAAAGGATACAAAAGGGAAAAGTCGGCGCAAAAGGTTGCCACAACGTAAAAAAACGCGATAAATCCGCCCGCAACGGTAACCGCCGTCACAGCTCCGTAAAAGGTGTTGTATAAAACGTTTTCGTCCGCGGATATATGCTTTTTACCGTCTGTTTTAACGCTTTTTGAAAATAAGGAAATTAAAAGCGATATCACGGTTACGGAAAACAAATGGGCAAGTAAAATTTTTACCCCCGCGGTCTTGTCCGCAAACATTTTAAACCCTACGCTGCCCACTATAAAAAGCGGACCAGAGGTTGAACAAAGATATGCAACTTTTGCGCAGTCGCGTTTGGATATAACGCCGCTTTCGTAAAACTCGCTTACAACCTTGCTCCCCGCAGGATAGCCGGAGCATATACTTAATATAAAGCAGGATGCGGCGGCGGGCGGCAGTTTAATTTTTTTGGTAACTTTTTTCAAAGGCAGCGCGGCTTTTTCGGCAATTCCCGATTTAACCGCGATAAGCGTTATCACCATAAAAGGGAATAAAGAGGGCAAAACGCACTCCGCCCACATTGCAAATCCCTGAAAACAACAGTTAACGTATCTTTCGGGGTGAATTATTATCGCCGCGCCGAAAGCAACCAACGAAAGGCATAAACAAATATAACCGATTTTCCGTTTCATATTCTAATTTATTTATCGGCGCGCGTAAAAATCACATTTTTTACGCGGGGAGGTATTTTATGGGTAAAACTTTAGGCATCGCTCTCGGCAGCGGCGGCGCACGCGGCGTGTGCCACGCGGGATTTCTTCTCGCGCTCGAAGAAGAGGGGATAAAGCCCGATTATATTTCAGGCTGCTCTATGGGCGCGGTTATAGGCGGCTGTTATGCAAGCGGTATGACCGCGGAAGAAATAAAAAAAGAAATTCTTGATATAAAAATGCGCGACATAGTGGATTTAACCCCTGCGGTTATAACCAAAATGTCGCTTTTGCGCAGTAAAAAAATCCGTGATTTGCTTGTTAATTACGTCGGTCACGTAAATCTCGAGGATATGAAAATTCCTTTCAGATGCGTGGCAACCGAGCTTTATTCGGGTAAAATCCACGTGTTCAAAACGGGCGACGCGGCAAAAGCCATACAGGCGTCCAGCACTATTCCAACTGTATTCCGCCCCGTAAAAATCGGCGATATGATGTTCGTGGACGGCGGCTGTCTTTGCCGCGTTCCCGTTAAGGTTGTAAAAGAAATGGGCGCTGACGTAGTCGTTGCGGTGGACGCGCTTAAAAACGCCGCCCAGCCCGTGGATAAGGTGCACAACATTATTACAATGGTTTTACGCGTGTTCGACATAATGGACGCGCACCAGACCGAACAAATGCGTGAAATAGAAAACGGACTTTGCGACCTTTTAATCGAACCGGAGATGAAGGATATGAGCCAATACGTTATAAAAGATTTGGATAAAGCCTTCGACGAGGGCTACGCCGCGGGCAAAGCAAACATAGATAAAATAAAGGAATTAATTAAATAATTTGTTCCGCTGATTTTTTAAAATAGTTTTGTATCGCCGAAAAGCTTTCGGCACAGGAAAAGCTAAAATGGATAACTTATTTACAAACTTATATAACGAGCGCAAGCCGTTGGCGGAAAAAATGCGCCCTGCAAGCCTGGACGATTTCGTGGGTCAGCAACATATACTCGGGCAAGGGAAACTTCTTCGCCGTTTAATTCAAGCTAAAAAAGTACCCAGCTGCATTTTTTACGGACCTCCGGGAACGGGTAAAACAACGCTTGCAAGAATTATCGCCGAAACTACAGGCGGTAATTTCGCTATGCTTAACGCTATTTCAAGCGGCGTGGCAGACGTTAAAGTCGTTATCGAAGAAGCTAAAAAAACGTTTGAAATGTACGGCAAAAAAACCTACTTGCTTTTGGACGAATGCCACAGATGGAGCAAAACTCAAAGCGATTCTCTTTTGGCGGTTTTGGAATCCGGGCAAATCGTATTAATCGGGTCTACAACGGAGTCCCCCAATTACAGTATGACCCGTGCAATAGTAAGCCGTTGTACTTTGTTCGAGTTTAAGCAGGTAGGCGCGGAAGATATTAAAAAAGCTTTAAAAAGAGCAATAGACGCCCCTCAGGGATTAAAAAACTTTAACATTAAAATCGATGACGAAGCATTGACTTACTTTGCAACCGCCTGCGGCGGCGACGTGCGCAGTGCGTTAAACGGGCTTGAAATTGGTTCTTTAACAACCCCTGTAAGCGCAGACGGAACAATAGTTATAACGAAAGAAATAGCTGCGGAATGTTTGCAAAAAAAAGCGCTTAGCTTAAACGACGACAATTTCTATCATATTTTGAGCGCATTCTGTAAAAGCCTTCGCGGCAGCGATAAAACAGCCGCGTTGTATTATGCAAACAGATTAATCGAAGCGGGTTGCGAGCCTCAGCTTTTAGCGCGCAGAACAATAGCTCACGCAAGCGAAGACTGTTGCTCGGCAAAGGCTTTAAACACGGCTTGCAACGCGCTTTTCGTGCTTAACAATTTAGGCATGCCGGAGGGTAACCTTGCTTTAACGCAGGCAATTATAGAAGTTTGCGAAGCTCCGAAAACCAACCGCGTTGTCGTTGCAATGAACATGGCTATGGACGACGCTAAAAATCATCCCGACGATAATATCCCCGACTATTTGAAAAACCACACCGAAGCAAGTAAAAAATATAAATATCCGCACGATTACGGCGGTTGGGTGGAACAGCAATATTTGCCCGATTCGCTAAAAGACAGAGATTACTTCCCTAATGATAAAAAATAGTATTTAAAAACGTCAAAAGCGTGCGTTTATACATTTATAAAACATAATATTTACATATAAAAACGCGCCCGCGCAAATAAATTG
>CAMWMZ010000041.1 GCA_947175485.1 uncultured Clostridia bacterium | reverse complement strand
CACCATAACAGGGGTATACGAATACCCCGACGAGAGAGAAACCGAATTTTCGGTTTCTTTTTTCTTTTGCACTGTTTTAATAGCCGTTCCTACTCTTACCGGCACAGGCGGTATAATAAGGAACAATTAAATATAGCTAGCCGTTTATTATAACTGCTTTTAAAATATAATAAATTTAACTTAATTGTTATAACTGTTTTCTTGTAAGATGCAAAAAATATCATTAACTGAAAAACAATTATAGTTTAATGCATATGTTTTTTTATTTAGTTAAAAAAATATTTACAAGTTTAATATAAAGTGATAATATTTTTGTTATGAAACGTTTTGTAAACGTAAGAATTCCCGTATTGCTTGCATGCTCACTTGCGCTCGGTATTGCGTCGGGTTATTTTTTGCACTTTTACAATGCGGATACTTTATATTTAATTGCGGCAATACCCGTTGCCGCAGTATTCTTTATAATTTCGGTTTGCATAAAGAAACCGAAAATTTTTATTTTTGCGTTGATTTTGCTTGCTTTGTTTATTGCCGGCGCTTTTAACTCATACTGCCGACTTCAGGATTTCGGAAAATCAGAAATAAAAAGCGACCAACCGATAATTATAAACGGCGTTGTAAGCGAAAAAGGCGAAACTTCTTACGAGGAATACATAATTATCGACAACGTTAAAGCCGAAAAGCGCACTTTAAGCGGAAAGGTAAAAGTATATTTGCCAGAAGCATACGGAGAATTTTGCGATATCGGGTACTCAGTGGAATTTTTGGGTCAGCTCAAATTCGGCGACGTGTACCCATATGGAGAACTCAACCGCAACGCTGAAGAAAACATAAAGTATACGTGCAGCGTTTTAGGAAAAGTTTATTCGGAATACGGGTATTCTTTATTTGGCAGTATACGCTCTCAAATAAAATCAGTGCTTTATAATAATCTTGACAAAGACACCGCCTCTATTTGTTACGCTATGCTTGTGGGGAACACACAAGGAATAGATACGGAATCCCTGCAAAGCTTCCGATTTGGAGGAATAGCTCATATTTTTGCTGTTTCGGGCTTACATATCGGGCTGGTTTTCGGCATAGTTACTTTATTATGTAAGAAGCTGAAAATTAATAAATACGCCGCCGTAACCGTAAGCATTGCGCTTATACTTTTCTATGCCGCAATTTGCGGATTTTCGCTGTCTTCTGTCCGTGCCGTAATCATGTGTGCAACAAGCGCCGTCACACGTCTTTTCCACCTGAAACGCGACGGGCTTAATTCACTTGCTTTTGCCGTTATAATCATCTTGCTTATTACCCCGCTAAGCTTGTTTTCTCTCGGGTTTCAGCTTTCCGCGTGTTCGGTAGGAGGAATTTTTCTCTTTTCAAACAAAATCAAAAAACTATTATGCAAAATAAAAGTTCCGCGCGGTATTGCAGGATCTATAGGAACTTCTTTCGGCGCACAGCTTGGTACTTTACCTGTAATGATGAGCGGGTTCGGATATATAAGCGGTGCCGGTCTTTTACTGAATATTATTGTAATTCCCGCCGTTTCTTTACTTTTTACACCGCTTTTTGTATTCACGGCTATCTCCCTTGCAATTCCGCAAGCAGGCGCAGCTTTAACTTACGCTGTTTTACCTTTGGAGGCGGTTTTATCGTTTTTAATTTCTTCCGGATTTGAAAACGCTCTTATACGTGGCTTCGGACCGGGATTATTTGCATTGTTATATTACGCCGGAATAACGGTGTTTTCAGATAAATTTAATATAAAATTAGCCCCTCGGGTAATTACTTCCGCCATGGTATTGGCAATTCTTACGCTATTTGTTATAATTCAAACTTATTCCCCTGCGGAAGGACACAAAATTATAATAAACGGCAGTCAAAACGGCGGTTGTGTAATTGTTAAATCTCAACAGGGGTCTGTTCTTATCATAACAGAAGACGCGGCATCTTCACGCGTAATAGATGCGCTGAATAATAATTATTCTTTGAATTTAAGCGGAGTTATCATTCTTGGCGGAGAAGAATGCGTGACTGCTTATGATACGGATTTAAATTGTAAAGACGTATATGTGAGCAATTTATACACTCCCGTTCAGCCATATAAAAATATTACGGTACATTATGAAAAAGAATTTACCGCAGGCGGTGTTAAATTTGAATATGTTGACGGACAAAATATTATTTTTTATTCGGACGGAATAATAGCGGGCGTTTCGGCAAGCAAGGAAATCAAAATAGAGAAATGCGATATTTTAATATCACGCTATTTAAACCTTAATACCGAAACAACAGACTTTTTCTGCGAAACGCAACATACGGTATATTTTTCTTTAGACGGATATATTTATAATTGCTATGAATACGGAGAAATGGTTTATCGTACACATTTAGGAAACATCACATACAAACGGCCGCCAAGGCATTAAAAAAGCCGAGCTAACTTCAGTTAGCTCGGCTTTTTACTTATTTGCTGTATTTCTTTTCAATTTCCGCAATTTTATCTACACGGCGTTGATGTCTGCCGCCTTCAAACTGTGTTTTAAGGAATGTATCGGCAATTTTCAACGCATATCCATCCCCGACCACCTTTTCTCCAAGCGCCAGCATATTTGCGTTATTGTGCAGCCTTGTAAATTCCGCACAATAACTGTCATGACAATGAGCGCAACGCACACCGGGAACTTTGTTAGCGACAATCGAAACGCCTATTCCGGTAGAGCACACGACTATACCCATTTCACATTCTCCGTTAGCAACCGCTTCTGCCGCAGGAAGGGCAAAATCGGGATAATCGCAGCTATCGGAAGTATTTGTTCCGAAATCGACAGGCTCGAATCCGTTTTCTTTGAGATGCGCTATTAATTTGTTTTTTAGGTTCAAACCGCCGTGGTCGCAAGCAAGGGCTATCTTCATATCAATTCTCCTCTTTGTATGTTTTTATATAGTTTTTTATGATAATATCGCACGCGCGTGAAATAGCGTCGCGGGTGACGCGGTACATATCAGTATTGCACCCGTAGGGGTCGGGAATATCGTACCCGCACAAATCCTTTATGCACATAACGTTTCCGCACGCTTCAAGCATCTTTTTCTGACTTTCCGTCATACAGATCACAACCGTGCTGTTTTCAATCAGTTTTTGCGTAAGCTGCCGCGGAGCAAATTTTTCAACCGAAACGCCCGCTTCTTCAAGCGCTATTTTGCTGTTCGGGCTTATAGTTCCGCCGACTTCCGCATGAATACCGCAGGACGCAACGTCCCACCACCTTATTTTATTACGTTTTATTTTGTTACGCAGCAACATCTCCGCCATAGGACTGCGGCATGTGTTGCCTGTGCAGACAAATAAGATTTTTTTTCTTTTCATTTTCCTTGTGCACAAGCCTTTGAAAGTCTGTTCATAACTCCGACCATAACGCCGTCTTGTTTTTCAGGCGCGACAGCAATTATAAGCTCGGCAATTTTTTCGCCCTCCCGAAGCTTAGAGTATAAATTCGACGCGATTTCATTATCCGTGCTTCCGAGATTTAATACATTTTCCACATTTATTAGTTTTGCCGTATTATCATCACAAAGAATATAAGCTTTTACCCCTTTTGCGAGTTCGTCATTATATTCTTTAACTGCCTTTTCAATTTCTTCATGAAAAAACATCAACGTGCGGCAATTTGGAGAATAATGTTTGTATTTCATGCCAGGAGACAAAGCACGCGCTCCCTCTTTATAAACGTATTCGCGGCAATCTCCCGCAACCTGCGCAATCATATCGCGCGTTATCAATCCGCTGCGCAATATCACAGGAATTTTACCGGTACAATCCAATACGGTGCTTTCAATACCTCCGACGCATTTTCCCCCGTCTAAAATCAGTTCGATTTTACCGTTTAAATCGTTAAAAACATGCTCGGCAGAAGTAGGACTGACGTGTTTAGAAACGTTTGCAGACGGAGCGGCTATCGGGAGATTTACAAATTTCAAAAAATTCTGCGCACCTTCATGTGACGGTATTCGGATTGCAAGAGTATCCAATCCGCAAGACACAGCTTCACTGACTTTGCCGCGGCTTTTATAAACCATTGTTAACGGACCTGGCAAAAACGCTTTAGCGAGAAGTTTTGCATAATCCGGTATATCTTTAACCAAAGTTAAAATATCATAATCTTTATGGACGTGAACAATCAACGGATTATCGTTAGGTCTGCCTTTGATTTTGAAAATACTTTCTACTGCGGCGGTATCGAAAGCGTTCGCACCTATTCCGTAAACAGTTTCCGTCGGAATACCGACCACGCCGCCGCATAAAATTATATCTTTTGCCAAAATTAAAGAATTTTCATCTATTTGTTTAATCTTAGTATCCATAACTTAGAACGGCGGCTCCTCGTCGGGAGGCGGTGCGTCCTCTTCAGTCAAAGGTGCGACATCGTCGCGGTTTGCCTTTGACGGACGCGTTTGGCTTGCCCGTTCCTCCATAGATTCATTCAGTTCCGGATTGACAAACTTTGTAAGTTCTCCCTTGAAGCGCAAAGGAATTCGCTCCAGTCCGCCGTTTCTGTGTTTAGCTATATTGAGAAACGCCTGCCCCTTAACCACCTTTCCGCTTGCAATTTCCGCATCCGTAGCCGTAACGTCGGGGCGGGAAATAAACATAACCATATCCGCGTCCTGCTCGATTGCTCCCGATTCTCTCAAATCCGAAAGCTGCGGTTCGCCAGACTGAATACGGCGGAGCTGTGAAAGCGCTATAACGGGAACGTTAAGCTCTTTAGCCATAATTTTCAAATCACGCGTAATGGAAGCTACTTCCTGTACGCGGTTTTCTTCTCCGCCCTTTTTTCCGCTGGACATAAGCTGTATATAGTCTATCATTACAAGATCAAGCTCGCCATTGTTTCTAGCCTTAATTCTGCGGCATTTGGAAAGTATCTCGGCAGGAGTTACGCGAGAAGAATCATCGATATTTATACGGCACTTTCTGAGCCTTTCAATCCCCTTTGCAAGCTTTTTCCAATCGTTATCGGAAAGTTTGCCGGAAAGAGCCGCAGACATGCTTACTTCGGCATTCGAGCATAGCAACCTTTGAATAATCTGTACTTCGGGCATTTCCAAAGAGAAAACGGCGCAGACTTTGTTTTCCACCACGGCGGCGTGTTCGACTATATTCATTGCAAGCGACGTTTTACCCATACCGGGGCGGGCGGCAAGCACGATTAAATCGGATTTCTGCAAGCCGTTGGTAAGCTGGTCAAAACGATAAAAACCTGTAGACACGCCGCGGTATGCATCTTTATCACGGGCAAGATTTTCGAATTTTTCTTTTACCAAATCGATACCGTCGCTAGTGCGTATATCTTTCACGGTTGAAGTATCGTTAACCTGCGATACAGAATAAACCTTTTCTTCTGCAAACTGCACGCTCTTAACACAGTCGTCGCTGGATTTTGCAAAATCCACTATTTCCCGTGCGGCGCGTATGAGATTGCGGTTTATACTGTCGCGCTTAACTATATCGAGATAATATTTATAATTAGCAGACGAAGGCGTAACCTGAACAAGCTCCGTAAGATATGAAATCCCGCCCGCTTTTTGTAAATTTCCGTCGCCTTCAAGCCTGTCGGAAAGCGTAACGAAATCAACGGGTTTTCTTTCCGCAAACGTCAGTTTTATTGCCGAAATTATATATTTATGCGAATCCTGATAGAAATCCTCTTCCGTAAGGCTGTCCAGCACTTCAGGAAGAATTTCATTATCGATCAGCATACAGCCCAAAAGCGCTTGCTCCGCATCCAGATTATTGGGCATTATATTCGTTTTATCAGCCATAGTACTTTATATACCTGTTAAATATTCATTAATTTTTCAAATTCGGTAAGAGTTGCGCCAAATTCAGCCATTGCGACCTCAAAAGGCTTTTTTGAAGATAAATCCACGCCGGCAAGCTTCAAAAGCGAAACGGGGTCGGCAGAACCTCCGCCGGAAAGGAATTTGAAATAATCGTTTACCGCGGATTCGCCCTCTGATAAAATTCTTTTCGCAATGTTGATTGCCGCTGTTATACCTGTTGCGTATTTGTAAACGTAAAACGCGCGGTAAAAATGCGGAATCCTTGCCCATTCGCAAGAAACGTTATAATCATACTCTATAGCTTCGCCGTAATATTTTTTATTGAGTTTTTCATATAATCCGCAAAGCGTTTCTTTTGTTAAGGGCTCTCCCTTCTCTGCAAGGGAATGCGCTTCGCTTTCAAACTCGGCAAATTGAGTTTGCCTGTGCAAAGTTGCACGGATACTGTCTAGATAATAATTTAAAAGATATTTTTTTACGCTTTCGTCTTTTGCTTCTTTTAACATATATTTCAACAACAAAGTTTCATTGACCGTACTCGCTACTTCGGCAACGAAAATTTTATACTGACTTTTAGCGTACGGTTGATTTTTTTGTGAAAAATACGTATGCAAAGCATGACCCATTTCATGCGCGATTGTAAACACCTCGTGCATAGTGCGTTGATAATTCAATAACACGTATGGATGGCAATCGGGGCAGCCGATACTGTAAGCGCCGTTTCTTTTCCCCTCTGTTTCTTCAACGTCAATCCAGCGCTCTTCATATCCTTTGCGCAAAAGCTTTTGATATTCTTCGCCGAGCGGTGCAAGACCCTTTATTACAAGTTCATAAGCTTCGTCATAAGAGTATTCTGCGTTCACCCCTGCCACAAGAGGAGCGTAAATATCGTAAAAATACAGTTTGTCGTAACCCAGAATTTTTTTTCTGTCGGCAATATAGCGATGCATTGACGGAAGGTTTTCGTCTACGGCTTTTATAAGATTATCATAAACTTTCCTGTCTACGTCTTCGGCAAACAGCGCATGCTCCAGACAGGAATTATATTTATAAACTTTACTTAAAAACACGTCTTTTTTCACGTTCCCGCTATAGACCGAAGTGAGAGTATTAATCAACGAGGTATACGCTGAATAATACTTTTCATAACATTCTTTTCTTTTTTCGCGGTTATCTGAATGTAAAATTATTCCGTATAATCCGTGGCTTAATTTCGACGTTTTACCGTTCCACTCGATTTCGGGCAACGGCAAATCAAGATTGTCTATCATAGAAAAGTTTTCATAAAACCCGTCCAGAATTTCGCCCGACATACCTATAATTTTTTCTTCTGCCTGCGACAAAGTATGCGGCTTGCGGGCGATTATTCTTTTTAAATCATAATCGTAATCGGAAAACCGCTTATCGTTCAATAAAGATTTAAGATAACTTTCTTTCTGTTCAGCCATTTCCGGCTCGAAAAACGAAAGTTCCGTAGCGCACCTTGTTGCAAAGGAGCAAATTTTAGAATAGTATCCTGAATATTTTGAATTGCCTACGTTTTCATCGTGCTTCATATGAGCATAAACGTATAGCCTTTCCAAAGCTTTGTTGCACCCGTCATTTTTCTTTAAAAACTCCAAAAGCGTATCCGCGTTTGATAGTTTACCCGCATAATTTGAAAAATCCAACGATTTTTCCGCGGTTTCAAAAGCCGTTTCCCATTCTGCATCAGAGGAAAAAATATCTTCGGTTTTCCATTTATATTGTTCTTTTACTTGCTCTCTTTTCATTTATAACCTCAGTTTTTATTTGAATGTATAGGCGCGGGAATAAGCCCGCCGCGTGATATAAACTTTTCTGCGCTTTCGTTATGCACCGCCATTATCGGCGCTCTGCCCAGAAGTCCGCCGAAATTCACCTCATCCCCGACCTTTTTATTCGGGGCGGGAATAATGCGTACCGCAGTAGTTTTATTGTTTATCATTCCTATCGCCGCTTCGTCGGCTATGATTGCGCTTATAGTACTTGCCGTTGTATCTCCAGGAACGGCTATCATATCCAAGCCTACGGAACAAACGGCAGTCATAGCTTCCAGCTTGTCTATTTTAAGAGTTCCGCGCGCGGCGGCTTCTATCATGCCGATATCTTCGGAGACGGGTATAAACGCACCGGAAAGCCCGCCTACACGCGAGCTCGCCATAACCCCGCCCTTTTTGACTGCGTCATTTAGCATTGCAAGGCAAGCAGTAGTGCCGTGAGTGCCGACGCTTTCAAGCCCCATTTCTTCTAAAATGGCGGCAACAGAATCTCCTCTTGCCGGCGTGGGCGCAAGTGACAAATCAACTATGCCGAATTCAGCATTAAGCCGCTTTGCGGCTTCCCTTGCTATTATCTGCCCTGCACGGGTAATTTTAAACGCGGTACGTTTAATCATTTCCGCCAAATCGGATAAATCGGCTTGCGGTATACTTTCTATTGCGTGTTGTACGACCCCCGGTCCGGAAACGCCAACGTTTATAACAGTTCCGCTTTCCCCTAATCCGTGAAACGCACCCGCCATAAACGGATTATCTTCAACGGCATTGCAGAAAACCACCAGTTTTGCGCAACCGAACCCGCCGCTTTCCGCAGTATTTTCCGCGGTCTTTTTTATTATCCCGCCCATCAATTTGACCGCATCCATATTTATACCGGACTTCGAAGAGCCGATATTTATGGATGAACAGAGCCTTTCGGTTGACGCAAGAACTTCCGGAATGCTTAAAATAAACTGTTTTTCATAATCCGACATTCCTTTGTGCACGAGTGCGGAATAACCGCCTATAAAATCTATTCCGACAGTATTTGCCGCATCGTCCAAAGCTTTTCCTATAAGAGCGGATTTTTCTGCAAACGGCGCGCAAACCAAGCTGGCGGGAGTAACCGAAACACGTTTGTTTACAATAGGGATACCGTATTCAAGCGTAAGGTCTTTTGCGACCTTAACTATATTTTCCGCTTTTTTACATACAGTATCGTAAACGCTTTTCGCCGTTTTTTCCGCAGTGCCGTTTATGCAAGGCAACAAAGAAACGCCCATCGTTATCGTTCTGATATCGAGGTGCTCCTTTTCAATCATGTTTACCGTTTCAAGAACGTCGTTAGTATTGAACATATATCCCCTTAAACGTTGTGCATAGCGTTAAAAATCTCTTCATGCTGAACATGAATCGACATGCCGATTTTATCACCAAGCTTTGTACATTCTTCTGAAAGGCGCGCAAGCTCAATTGCAGAACGAGATACGTCCACCAGCATTATCATGGCGAAATAATCCTGTAAAATAGTTTGGCTTATATCAAGAATATTTACGTTTCTTTCGGCAAGAAACGTACTTATTGTTGAAATTATACCAGTTTTATCTTTGCCTACCACTGTTAAAACCGCACGCATATCTGCTCCTTACATAATTAAAATGAATTTTATTTGATTTTCCGCAAATTATTTACCGAAAATAGTGAAGTTAAAAAAAGTATATACCGCGGTTGTCAATCCTTTTATATCATAAGACCATTGCGGCATAACCCCGACGAGGTCTTCCATAGGATAATCGCCGCATTCGCGGCTGTCCGTGCTGTTATCTCTGTTATCACCGAGCAGAAACATACAGTTTTCTTTAACGACATGCTCCGAAAAATTATTTTTATCAGGGTCTATTCGGCTGAAGTCAAGATAGCTTTCGTCTACTTCTTTTCCGTTAAGATAAAGTATACCGTGCTTCATTTCAACCTTATCGCCGCCGAACGCAACCGCGCGTTTTATGATATTTCCGCGCTCCGTATAACCGTCCGGACTTGTTGCCTCACGGTAAACGACAACTATATCGCCATAATCCGGCTTGACAAACTTGTTTACGTAAATGAAATCGCCACCTGAAATATTTTCGCTTACCGCGCCCGTTAAAGTCGGCTGCATAGAAATATTAACAACGTAAATCCCCATAAAAAAAACATTGAAAAGCACCTCAATAAACAGCAAAATACACAGCACGAAAATAGCAACGTTCAAAAGCGCGCCGAAGAGTATCGGACGTTTGTTTGCGTAAAGCTTGCCGCCTACTTCTTTTAAATTGTAAGAGTCAGCCGAAAAACCGTTCACTATTATAGGAAATCCCACTCCTTAAAGCCACATTATATTGTTAACAGCATATTTTACAGGACAATCCAGTTCAAAATTCAAATCGCCCGTGAAATCGTTAAGCGGAGCGCCGCCCGCGGTTTTGAACAGTTTGCTTTCCAGAACCATACTCTGCCATACGCCGCCCGTAACAGGAACAGCCGCGACATAGCTTTCTCCTGAAGCCAAATCCTTTACGGTTAACGTGAATACGGAAGAAATATCACAGAAAAAATCAATAGAAAGCATATTGCCGCCGGCAGGAGAAAATCTCGGATTTGTAAATCTGTTGGACGCAAGTCCGCATTCGGAATACAGCCCTTTTACTCCTTTGGCTTTTACTACAAGCTGGGGCAAGGCCGTTTCGTCATACAGAAAAATTCCGCCTGCGCTGTAACGCTTGAAATCCGCGACGGAAAATCCGTCGGTCCCATATTTATCGGAATACATAACCCGACATTTCGGCTGCATATTTTTAAATTTTCCGCTGATTTTTTTAACTACAATTTTTGACCAGCTTACAAAACCGTTTGCATATCTTACGCTGCAAAGCACAAAAATCGTAGTTGTTTTCTCATAAATATTGAGATAAAATTCTCTTTCGTTCAGTGAAATCCTCTTCTTTTCGGGGCAAACGCTCCATTCCCGCAAAGAAGAATCGATACAGTCTTCAGCAAGATACATCTGGCAATCTTCCACTATACCCTGATTATCGGAAACGGAACGGACTATCAGATTTTGTTCGTTATCGACTTCAACGGTTATTTCCGCCGACTTGGGAATAAATACCTGCCTGTTCTTGAGCGTTTTATCCAACATAAGGAACATATCGTTTGTACCGCTCGCCGAAATGCTTGCGTTACTTTTCATTGAATAAGAAATAGCGCTGACTGAGATAAACTCGGGATTTATTCTTGAAAACGTATCGTAAGCTCTGTCGTAATCGAAATCGGGGTCGTTAGTGGAACAAAGCATCATTACGGGGCATTTTACATAAGGCGCGTATGCCTGAGAATCTATGCCCGCTATGAAGCGGTATCTTTCTTCATCGAGCGCTGTTTCTTCGGAAACGTATTTACTGATTCCGCGATAAGAAATCCAGCCTGCCGCACACACGGGGATGATACACTTGAATTGCCCTGCAACGCCGAGTTTCCAAGCAATTTCACCGCCGTCTCTTATTCCCGCAACGGCAATTTTATCTGCTTTCGTTCTTTCTTCAAGATATTTACGCGCGTATAATCCGACAGCTACCCACTCATACCAACTGGTTTTATCGGCGCTGTCGTCGACATAATCTTTAAATCTGCCGCATTTTGCGGTGTTTGCGTATTCAACTTCTTTGGGATATTGCGTATAAAAATCACAGTTTTCCCATTCGCCACGATAATCAACCATCAAAGCCGAATAGCCGCGCTTTACAAAGAACTTTAAAATTTCAACATCAATTGTGTCGGAACTATCAGGCAATATGAGAACGGTTTCCGCAGCGGGATTTACCGCGTCGCTTGCAAATGCGGCTGCGATTTTCACTCTTCCGCCGCCCGTTTCTCTTCCGCTAAACGTTAAGCGTTCAATTTTCACTCCGCTGTAAATGCTTTCAAACACTTTATTAGCATCGACGGGAAGCGAACAGTCAAAATTATTCCAAAGCGAAACAGGCGTTAATATTTTAGGCAAATCTTTACTCCTCAACAGCTGAAAGAAAGGGTAGACCCGCGGTTTTCAGTTGCTTTATTTACTATAATTTTATTGGATATTCTGTATTTCAGTTCTTCCACGTGGCTTATAACGCCAATTGTAAAAGAAGAGCTTTTAAGCTTTTCCAAAGCGTTCATAACGGTATCGACAAGCGCTCCGTCAAGCGTTCCGAACCCTTCGTCAAGAAAGAAAAATTCAATCGACTTCATAGACTTGGAACAAATTGTCTGCGAAAGAGCGAGCGCCAGCGAAAGCGAAACCAAAAACGTTTCCCCGCCCGAAAGCGTGTTTACCCCGCGAAGATTTCCGCAGTTGAAATTATCCGCTACCGAGAAATTATTTTCTTTATAAACAAGGAAATATCTTCCGCCCGTGAGATTTAAAAGAGTCGACGAGGCAAGAGCCGAAATTTCCGAAAGATATTCGTTTGCGATATATTCAAGAAATTTATTGCCTTTGGTTGCTTCTTTAAGCCGTGCAAGAAGGTTTCTTTCTTTTTGAATAATCTCAAATTCCTTAAGGATTTCCGACTTTTCGTTCAGCCTGTTTTCAAGTGATATTTTCTCGCTTTCTAACACCGCTATTTTGTTTGAAATATCGGTTATCCCCTCATATATAGCCGACTTTTCACGTTCTGCCGCAAGCAACACCTCTTCTGTGGCGGTAAAAATATCCGGCGTATTTTCCAATTCCTTTTTCCTTGTGGTAAGCACTGAAAACTGCGTGTCGAATTTTGCGACAGCGCTTTCCGCATCGGTAAAATGTTTGAATTTTTCAAAAAGAGCGCGGCATTCTTGAATACTTTCAAGTCGTTTAACTTTCATTGTTTTATTGAGCTTTTCTTCCAAATTCGAGTATTCGCTTTGAGCCGCGAGCAACAACCCTTCGAGCCGCTCTTTCGAAACGGATAAATTATGCTTTGATGTGTTTAAAGCTTCAAGCTTAGATAAAAGTTCGAGCTTTTCCTCACGCAATGAGGAAAGCCTTTGGGTATTTGCGTTAACGGCTTTTTGATAGTCTTTGCAATCCGCCCCGAATATAAGCTCCAACTCCTCTTTCAACTCGTCTGCACGCTGCCTTAATTCTCTTCCGTCTTTCAAAGCGGTTTCGGTTTCATTTTGCTTTACCGTGATTGCAGCCGTTAACTTTTGCAAACGTGAGTTGACCTCGTTATACGATTTGGATTTTATTTCACGCTCTTTGTCGGCGTCTTGAAGTTTTTTGAGCTGTTCCGTTATAGCTTCGGTTTTAAAACTGCGAACTTCAACTAATCTTTCTTTATATTCGTTTATTTTAGCTTTTAATTCACCGCTGACATAGTTATAAAGAGGTGAGTCTTCTTCAAAAATTTTTATATTGCCGTATAAATCGGCTAAATAATCCAGATTTGCGGCGTATTCCTCTTTTAATACCGCGCCTTTGAACTCTACGTTTATCAACCGCAGAATATCCCTTGAAGAACTTTCCGCAAGCTCCTTTTCCGCTTGCGCCGCGTCCTTTTCCGCTTCTTTTTCCGCTATCAGAAGTTTTTGTTTTTCCTCCTCAAGCCTTTTATAATCGGAACGACGTTTTTCGAGTTCATTTAAAAGCAATTCAAGCTTTTCCGGCTTACCGTTGCAAGCCGAGTATTTTGCGGAAAGCTCTACACACTCCGAAATCTTTCCGTCGAAATCACTTTCTTCAATCTTTTTTTCAAGAGCGGAAATCGATAATATATCGGCTTCCAGCCGTGTTTGAAGAGATTGCTTATCGGTTGCGAGCAACTCTATTTCAGCACGTTTTTTATCTTTTTCATCCGCAAGCGCCACAGCTTCACGGCAATCCGCAAGCAAAGAAATTCCTACGCGTAATTCTTCGATTTGCGGTTTCCTTTCTTCAAGCAAATCAAGCTGTAGCTTCAGATTATTTAATTCTAAAAGCTTTTCATTTAAAATTTTAAGCCGTTCGAAATTTTTATTTGTTTGATTTTCCTTGACGCGCATCTGCGACAAAAGAATTTTCTGTTCTTCTTGATTTTTAATTGTGTTATCAAGCAGTTCAAGTGTTACGTTTTAATACGCCTGTAGATTTACTCTGAAATTCTGTAAAGCCGCCTCGTTT
>CAMWMZ010000040.1 GCA_947175485.1 uncultured Clostridia bacterium | reverse complement strand
CTTGCATGTGTTAAGCACGCCGCCAGCGTTCATCCTGAGCCAGAATCAAACTCTTAAGTTTAATTGTATAAAACCGATTTATTCAATCGTGGCTCTATCTCGACTATTTATAGTCATTATCTATGCTGACTTTGCTTTGTGGTACTATTTGTACTTCAAAGTTAATTGACAGAAACTTTTTTATAATTCGTTTCCTTCTATTCAATTTTTAAACTGCGTTAACCGACATAAAAAGCCGGCGCTCATTTCGGTGAGCTTGTCTATAATATCATATAGATTATTATAATGTCAAGCGAATTTTAAAAGTTTTTTAAAAAAATTTAACTAACTTTTTTGACTATTCCTGACGAATTTTGGGGAAAGCCCCGCTCAGCCGACAGCTTTTCTAAAATATCATAAGCCGATTATAAAGTCAACGTTTTAATTACAAAATTTTTAAATAATTTTTGTATAGTGAATTTTTAACATTTTGAGAAAAATCTTGTCAACTTGTGCAATCATAAGCGCAATAATTCGGCGTAACAATTAAAGCGGACTGAAAGTTCAAAATACCCTCTTTTTATTTTCTTGATTTTTCGGCTTTTATATTATATTATAATATTATGTATAAGACTTTAAGGATTTTGTTTTGTTTGCTTGCCGTTGCCTGTTCCGCCGTTACGATATTTATTTTTATTTATTTTCAGTGGTGGGGCATGCTTCCTCTTGGCGGGGCGTGCGTTTTTGCCGCGCTTATGGTCATATGTAAACGTGCACAGGAAAGCGAAGAAAGAAAGGCAAACCCTCCCGCACCCGAAGGAGATTTTATAACCGGCAGGGTACAAAAAAACGATAAGGAAAATAATTAAACATAAAAAAGCGCCGCGCAGAAATTTTACCGCGGCGCTTTTATTCTTGTTTCCGCCAAATAAACCGTTGTTTCTCGCCCCTTCTTATGGGTTCTGCGAGGTCGCATAGGCGGTTGACGACGTCCGTTACGGTGTATTTCTTTAAAGGCAACTTGTTTTCTATGGTGGAAAACCTATAGGTCGCTTTTGACACAGGGGTTTCATAAGGATTTAGTGTGCCAATTTCATAATATACCTTATAAGTTCCAACACCTAATTTAGATGTAAAGCCTATATTTTGACCACTTGAACCACCGCCAAGATAATATCTTTTATACTCGTTTCTAAATACTTCTTGGTCGTTGAAATAAACAATTTGTAAATAGTACGCATCTGTGGGGAAAAAATTTTCTCCATAATAAGGAAAAATGGTAAAAGCAGAAACAAACTCAAACGATTGTCCTGCCGGTAAAGGCGTAACATATGTTGATGGGTTACGCGGGGGATAAGCCTTTGACATTAGATAATAACTCCTTATTGACTTAATGAATTTTTTATGATAATCTACTTAAAGAGGTGTTTTAAATGAAAAAAATTATTAAAAATTTAATTCTTGCTTTAACGATTATATTTTCAATCATTGAATTAGTTTTTATCGG
The DNA here is from genome assembly GCA_947175485.1 of uncultured Clostridia bacterium. Classification (GTDB taxonomy): domain Bacteria; phylum Bacillota; class Clostridia; order Christensenellales; family Borkfalkiaceae; genus Coproplasma. The sequence continues at coordinate 12,324 of CAMWMZ010000040.1, read as the reverse complement.
TAAACTGTACCACGAAATAAGTACATCTCCACAACTATTTATATATATCACCGAACCGTTTCCCTCCTACTATATCCAAGATAAAGTTGTGGAAGGTTGGGAAAATTACTGTATAGTGGGTCTTGTATTTTTATCATTAATTGCGCTTATTTCTTTAATAAGTTTAATTTGTATGAATTTACTTCCATTAAATAAAAATGAAGACCAAAAACTAAAACGCAAGAACAGAAAAATTGAAAAGCTCCAAGCCGAATTAGAAGAACTGAAAAAGGATTGACATACATAACTCCTTGTACCAAAAAAGGGTGTGAGTTTACCTCATACCCTTTTTATTTTATATTGCTTTTATAAATAACGCCCGATAATAAAATATCGGGCGCTGGCTAATTTCCACAATTAGCCATTAACTATTAATAGCACTACTATTATGTGCTACAAAATCAGTAAATATGAATATGATTTTTGTAGCACTCGATGTAGCCATCAGCAGAGATTTTTATTGCAACACCAAATTCCGATAACTTCATAGCTATTTTAGTTCTTGCCCCACCATGCAAATCATCAGAGTCGTTCTTAAATTTATTATCCATAATAGCCCCAGTAGTTACAACGTCTCCCTTGGTTAAAATTACTGTAGCCCCATCGACCCCTAATAATTCTTGCCTAGCTTTTCGGCATATTGAATAAAATGGTGCTTCGTTAATTACTATTTCTTCTAAAATAAACCTCTTGTAATTAAAATCTTTTCGTGTTCCTTTATAAAATTTCTTATGCAAATCATTAGGATTTATGCATTTTTTTACGTTTTTTACATCATCTTTATTACATATTGCTATACATCCACCAGTTCTAGCAAATGCGACGTCAAGACACGTAAGATAAATAATTTTAATGAGGCTCGCATCGAAATGCATTTGTGGAACATCTTTAAACAACGCTTCATTAAAAGCATCATAATCATAACAATGCCAATCCCCATTACGTTTAGCAAATATTATCCTCTTTTTTCTTATAAAAAGTATGTCACCTTGTACTGTTAATACTATACCCAGATTTGAACCAGTACAAACATTTCCAAAACTAGAAAATCTGTATGGTACTAAAGGCACCCTGTCGTTAGTCTGTTCTGCATCAAAATATGATGCAACTTTATATAAAATTTTATCACTTACTTCTACATAAGACGTAATTCCGTCAGTAAGTAAAGCACTCGCGTCATCTTTTAAAAATTCGCAAATTTTACTAATATTGTCAACATCCACATTATTTAGAGAAACAAGAAATGAATATGGGATTTTCCTCCCTTCGTATGTCCTGTATGACCATTTATTTAATGAATGTATCATATGGCTTATTGCGCAAACTACTGGGTCTGTTTTATAGGCAAAAGGTTGTTTTTTGCCTACGGCAATCGCAATAACAGATGTTTCTATTGTTTCCTCTAAACATCCATATATTTCGATTTCAGAAATGTTTTCAGTAAAGTATACATTTAACAAAGATTTTAAAACTCGTAGGCAGTTTAAACAAATAAATGAAATATCACTTAAACTCCCTGCTATATTTGCCATAGAAATCTTATGGTTTAAACTGTATATTCTGTACTCGTTGTTTGCTCTAACTTGTAAATTCAATTCCAAAAAGCCATCTTTTGAAACTTTTATTTTATCCTTTATCCTGCTTAAATTTTTTTCAATTTTGACTTCTAAATACTCATCTTTTAAATCGTGCACAACATTATATAACGATAAAACTTTTTTAAGCGAATCAATAATTACTCTTTTGTCTTGCATAAAAATCTCCTAAAAAAGCGGGATGACCGCCAAAGTCATCCCCAAACTTGATATTGAAACAATAGCGGTCCTAATGCTATTATTTATTATATTTTAATATGTTCTACCAAGTTTGTCAATAGAAGAATTTAAAAAATATGAAGAATTTATGCAAAAATTATCAAATTTGCTTGATTTATTATAAACATATGTTCTAAATTTTAAACATTTTTGCTAAAAATTACTCCCACTGCGGCGCGGCATACGTGCTGTTCTCTGTATAACTCCGCCCCAAATCGTTTGTTATTGTGGTAGTATCCACTACATAGCACTCCGCAACCTTCGTTACCTCGATAAGCGTTAAATCGTGGTTGTACAGCCCCGAACCGATTTGTGTTTCCGTTGCGACGTCGTTTGCAACAACGTAGTACTTGGTCTGCTTGCGCAACTTCTCTGTTTGCCCGCGTTTAAAATACAATTCGTTGTTTGTTCGATTTCAACGGGCGTGAGCGGAGCAAAGATTTGTTTTTTAATAGCTCTTAGCGATATGTGACATTCGTCGAGCCGTTCGTCGAGGAAGTTCCCCCATTTCAACGGCATAACCGTGTGTGAGCTCCTGAGTATTCCGTCAATATAGACTTTTGCGGTGTTTTTAATTGCCATAGGCTACCTCCTAAAATAATTTTTGTATAATAAAAGCACGGCTCAGACCGTGCTAATTATCTCGATTTAGTTGTATTTTTAGAAAATTTAGTGTACTCTTAAAAAGAGGTTATTATGAAAACATTTAAGAATATAGTTTTGATATGTGGCGTTATATTTTGTTCAATGTTATTGACAGCTACTGCATGCAACACTACCAAAGGCATAGTTGAAAGTTACAAAATTGAAGAACAATATATTAAAATTCAGTTTAACGAGCAAAAAGATTTATATTGCTATCCAAGCGTTTTTATTTACTCTTCATATTTTGAAAAATACAGTTGCAATAATCTTGATGAACTTTTAAACAACGAAGAATTTTCTTCGGGATTAAGAAGCGATTGGACTTTATTATCAAAGTCGGGTGAAGCTTTAGCACCAAGTGCATACCTAAACATTGAAAACGATAAATGCCTTTATCTTCTTGTTTATGAAGGTTCAGCGTTAGATGAGGGCTTTTCGCTTCCCGACTCTTTTCATGATATAAAAGACGCATCTAATTATATTGGATACATTAAGTTTTAATTAACTAAAAGGACGAGTAATCGCGTCCTTTTCTTATTTATATAGAATTTCATATTTTACCTATCAAAAAAGACGAGTTACTGCTCGTCTTTTTCTTTTAATGTATTAGTTTCTTTGTCATAATCGCGGCGAAGGTCGTCCCCTTGCTCTATCCGCGTTGCCGCGCTCGTTGAACTGCGAGGTTGCATTTTTTGTAACATTCCGGAAGAACTGAAAAAGGACTTACATACCCCCCCCCAACAAAAAAGCACTTGCATTACGCAGGTGCTTTTCTACTTTATTATTATAATCTAAATTTTTAATTGAATAGCGCAAACATTTTGCACATTTAGAGACGAGCTTGTACAGTCGACTGTATTTGTCCGTTTTAACGGAAAATCAAAAGCACGAAGCTAAAACGTAGTGCTTTTTGATTTATAAAAACGTTAGTTGACAATAAAAGCAAATTATATTATTATTTAATAAAAAAATAGGAGAAACAAAAATGGATAAAGCTGATATTGAAAGAGCAAAAGAACAAATACGTGCTTACAGAGCACACCTTGAAGAGTTGTCAAAATATAACAAAAACGGCGAAAATGACCTTGCAATAAGACGACTTAACCAAGAAATTGAAAACCTTTACAATTTTATTTACGAGAAATAATATTAAATAGTAAATGCCTTTATGGGCAGTGTCATCGGGATTATTTAGTTCCTAGGAGAAGCGGTATAGCAGAAATTCTATACCGCTTCTTTTTTGTCTTGTCGGAAGAAATATTTGTCTTGCTTCATTGAATTAAAGGTTTTTTCGTTGCGGTCAGTGTCGGGTAATCTTTTCCGCTTGATACACAACAACCTTTTGTACAAACTCTCTTACAAGTTCGGACGTAAGTTCGGTTATCACCATGGACTTATGATATATAAAGAAACCGCAGAATAATCGAGTACTGTAATTTTGAAAATATCAATCAATTAATTCCACGCGAGTTTGTGCGCACGCAAGGTGCGTTATGTGCTCCGTTGCCGCTAAATTTAAAAGCATATAATAATGATGGCAAAAAATAAACCGCCGCGGGCAAATCCCGCGGCGGCTTGTACGTTTATGCTTAAAATATTCTTTGCCCCTGAATGAAGTAGCTCCAGCGTTTAGCCGAAATCTGTTCGATTTTGGCAAAATCAGAAGCGGTGTGCAAAATCCAGTTATCGCCCAGATACAGAGCAACGTGCCCTACACGTTCAACCCCGACGTTATTTTTACGAGATTCGTTGGTAAAAAACATCAAATCTCCGCGTTTGAGCTCGGATTTTTTTACCGTTTTACCCTGATAAATCTGCGTTCTCGTGTTAACCTGCAAGTTGAAATACGCGCCCTTATAGAATATGTATTGCATAAGCGACGAACAGTCGAACTCGCTGGTTGTGAAGTTCTTTAAAAGCCTTCCGTTGCCGTCGTGGTATCTGACCGCCCCGAAAACGTAAGCCGTGCCCAAAAGCTTTGTGCCCTCCGCAATAACTGCTTCTATTCTTTCGTCTTCGCTTGCCTCCATTTCAACAAGCTTGCAGTATTTCGAAGATATGTACGCCGATTTGTTTTTATAGCCGGTTTTGTACCAGCCGTCCGTTTTTCCGTCGGCCGCATACATGGTAGATTTCTGCGCCGTACCGCGTGCCGAATATCCCGTGCCCGCGCCCGAACGGATATTTACTCCGTCCGCCGTAACGTTCAGATACGATATCTTTTTTGTCTGCGGAACGGGAATTTCAGGTTTTGCAGGCGGTTGTTCTTCGGGCTTCGGCGTCTCCGAAGGAATTTCTATATCCTCCGGCGGCTGTCCGGGTAGCTGCTCCGAGGGGATTTCTATTTCCTCGGGAGGAATCCCCCCGTCTATTTTGTCGTTGCCGTCGCCGATATTCGGCGCAACGCAGCCGCCTAAAGTAACGGCGGCCGCCACTGCCGCGAGAGCCGCGGCGAATTTTTTCGTTTTTTTCATGGTAACCTCCTTTGTTACAAGAACATTATAACAAAAAAGCATAACGGCGCGCAACGCAAAAATTTTACCACCGGCGGTAACAATTGGAAAACCCCGCCCCCGCGCAAATCTGCGCGGGGGCGGGGTTTTGAGTTTACGTGATTAAATTATTCCACGCCTTCGTTTAACTTGGCAAGCAGCGCGTCCAAATCGTTTCCGTGAACGTAGACGGCCTGCTCAATAGTTTCACCGTGCGACATAGCGCACCCGAGGCAGTGCATACCGACCGCTTGCAAAATTTCCGCACTGGCGGGATTTAATTTAAGACAATCGGCTATTAAAGTATCCTTGGTTATTTTTGCCATAATAATTCTCCGTTATTTTATTAATATAAGTATAACACGTTTTTCGTTGTTTTACAAATTTTTTTTACGCTTTTAAGCTTTGCAATCGGGACAACAGCCGGAAAATTCAAGACTTGCCGAATAAATTTCGAATTCACCCGCGCGCCTTTTCTCAAACGCAGGAGAAAGCTCGTCGTCGAACACGTCGAAAACCTTTCCGCAATATATACAACGCGCGTGCGCGTGCGCGCAAAGCCTTGCGTCGAACCTTGCGGGGCTGTCGGCAAAGCTCAGCTTTAAAATCTCGCCGTTTTGCGCAAATTGCGAAAGCACCCTGAACACCGTGCCGCGGCTTATTGAGGGGTTTTCCTCCCTGACCGCCGCATAAAGCTCGGAAGCCGTAGGGTGGTCGGAACACCGCAACACGTCCATTATTATTTTTTTCTGTTTGGTATTGCGTAAAGTCATGAAGATTTTATAACCGAATGATAGGATTTGACCGAATTGGCAACGTTGTGCATATGGTCGCCTATCCTTTCCATATTAATTGCCAGCTGCAAATAAATAGACCCCGCAGTGGGAGTGCATCTGTTTTCATTGAGGCGGCGCAAATGCGACTGCTGCATTTTTTCACACATATCGTCGGTTGCCGCTTCTTCCCTTTCGACCGCGTCTATATACGACGTATCGATATCGGCGAAGACCTTTTCCACGTTTTTGTAAAGCTCCGTAAGATGTAAATCCATTTCGAGTATTTCGGATTTTGCGTGCTCGGAAAACTGTTCTTTATCTTCCGCCATTCTGTCGGCGTATTCCACGATATTTTCCGCGTAGTCGCCTATTCTTTCCAAATCGGAAGCAACGTGGTAAAATGAGCTTACCTTCTTTTCGTCGGCTTCCGCAAGCTCCAAAAGGGAAAGCTTTACAAGGAAAGACGATATGTAGCTGTTGTAATCGTTTAATTCTTTTTCGATTTTTTCAAACTCGGACTTTTGCGAAAAGTCGCCGTTCAAAAGCATATCAAGCGCACGCTTGTAGTTGCCGAAAGCGAGATTGCCCATATGCGTCAGCTCCTTTCTTACCTGACCTACGGCAATCGCGGGAGTACGCAAAAGACGTTTATCCAGCAAGCCGTAATCTTCTGCCGCCGCTCCTTTGCCCTTTTTATCCGGAACAATGAGGCAGGCGAGCTTTACGAGATAATTGACGAACGGCAGTAAAATCGCCGTAGTCAACAGATTGAAGGCCATATGGAAAATCGCAATCTGCCATGAAAGCGACGGTATAAACAAATTGAAGAAATCGGCAAGATATCCGCTTATGAACGCAAGAGGGATAATAAAAATCACACTGCCGATAACGTTGAACAAAAGGTGAACCACAGCCGTACGCCGTGCGTTCACGCTTGTGCCGAGCGAAGAAAACAGAGCGGTCACGCAAGTTCCGACGTTAGTGCCTAAAATAATAAACATCGCCATAGGCAAAGAAATCAGGTCGGAAGCCGCAAGCGAAATAACTATAGCCGTAATCGCCGCCGATGACTGCACAAGCCCCGTAAGCAAAGCGCCGAGAAGAAACAACACTATTATTTCCCAGCTGAGAACGTCTTTGCCGTAGCCTATGGAAATAAACGCGTTTTCAACGGCGCCCTTTATTTCCGCGTCGTTAAGCATGCCGCCCATAGTGCTTGACATTACGTTCATACCTATGAAAATAAGCCCCAGACCCTGCAATATAGCGCCGATACGCTTTATTTTATCGGTTTTGCCGAGCATCGCCAAAAGCACGCCCACAAAAGCCGCAAACGCAAAAAGCGCGGTGACCTCGAACTCCGCCCCGGTAGTTGAAACGGCAGTAATAAACGCGGTAACCGTAGTACCGATGTTAGCGCCCATTATAATTGAAGCCGCCTGCGTCAGCGTCATAAGCCCCACGTTAACAAATCCGACAATCATTACAGTGGTTGCGGAAGAGCTTGTTACGATAGCGGTTACCGCCGCACCCGTACCGACGCCGAGAAAGCGGTTTTTAGTGGCTTTTGCCATTAATCTGCGCATAGACTTGCCCGCCGCCGTTTCGAGATTTCCGCCCATCATATTCATACCTATGATGAACGCCGCCACGCCGCCGAACAAAAGCAACATACTGTTTATGATTTTAAGTACTTCCGGCGCGCCGAGCGCCAAAAGAGAAGCCGCCATATATTTCTCTCAAAATGTATTTGCGGTTTACCGCACGGATATATTTTATCAATTTTGCATATTGCTTGTCAAATGAAATTTTATACTTGCATTTTTCGTCATATTGTTCTAAAATACTACACGGAGTTAAATTATGTTCAATATAGTTTTGGTCGAACCCGAAATTCCGCAAAACACAGGCAATATAGTGCGCACGTGCGCAGCTACGGGCAGCAGACTGCACCTTGTGCGCCCGCTCGGCTTCGAGGTAACCGATAAATACCTCAAACGCGCGGGGCTGGATTATTGGAAAGACGCGGAAATATTTTATTACGACGGCTTCGGCGAGGTATTAAAAAAATTCCCCGACGGAAGATTTTATTACTTCACTACTAAAGCGCGTAAAAATTATTGCGACGCACAATTAAAAGAAGGCTCGTTTTTAGTATTCGGAAAGGAAACGAAAGGCTTGCCCGAAGAGCTTTTAAAAGCGCACAAGGAAGAATGCGTACGCATACCCATGATAGGCGAAACGCGCAGTTTAAACCTTTCCAACTCCGTTGCCATAGCCGTTTACGAGGGCTTGCGCCAAAACGGCTTTAAGGGGTTTAACTTTGCGGGGGAGCTGCATAATCTTTCCTGGGATTAGTCCGTAAGTACGGCAATATGCCTTACTTAAGGGCGAAAGCTTTTTATTTTTGACGGGCTGCGCTCCGGCCACCTCGATAGTACGTACGGTGCGTTCTCTCTTTCGCCTGCCGGCGGTTACGACCATTACTTCGTTTACGCCTCTTACGCCGTCCGTCCCGCGCTTCACTCAACCCACAAACGGTTTAACTTAATAATATCCGTTAAAGCACGGTATATACGCCGTTCTTTATCGGGCGGAGGCTTTGTATTTTTCGATGGCTGCGCTCCGGCAATAACAATGATACGAACAATGCGAACTATCTTTCTTCTGCCGGCGGCAACAATTGGAGCAATGTTAACGGCTCTCTCGCCGTCCGTCCCGCGCTTCACTCAAGCGGCGAACGACCGTTTGATTTCCGGTATTCCGCATACACCGTATGCCGAACAGATTTGATAAGAGATGAAGGGGGCTTCCGTCCTGCCTTTGCATATCCGCAACGGCGAAACACACCCGACCGCGGCCCGACGTTGCGAAACGCCGCAACTTCGCGCCGCCAGCGTTTACGCGGTCGGGCTTTTTTGCGCCTTGCTCCGCCCCGAAATTGCGCAATACCCTTTACATTTAAGCGGAAATATATTATAATAAAGCCATGGAACTTGAAAAAATAGTCGTTGCCAGCGGCAACAAGGGAAAAATCGCGGAAATAAAGGCTATTTTCACAGGCACGGAAATAATTTCCATGCAGGAGCTGGGTTTTGACGGAGAAATCGAAGAAACGGGAAAAACCTTTAAAGAAAACGCCAAAATCAAAGCGGAAACCATAGCCAAAACGTTTTCTTTGCCCGCACTCTCGGACGATTCGGGTTTGTGCGTGGAAAGCTTGCACGGCGCGCCCGGAATTTATTCGGCGAGGTTTTCGGGCGAAGGCGACGCGGAAAACAGAAAGCTTTTGCTCAAAAGGCTTGAACACGTCAGCGACAGGCGGGCTTATTTCGAAAGCGCGGTATGCCTTTGTTTCCCCAACGGAAAGACATATTTCGGCGAGGGCAGAACCTACGGCAAAATTCTTTACGAAGAAATCGGAACGAACGGCTTCGGCTACGACTGCCTGTTTTATTCCGAAGATTTAAAAAAGAGCTTCGGGCTTGCAACCGAAGAAGAAAAAAATTCCGTATCACACCGTTACCGCGCGCTTTGCGATTTAAGAAAAAAGATATGAAAACCGCGGTTGTAATTTCCGATTCCCACGGTAATATATCGCGTTTAAACGAACTGAAAACAATTTTTGCCGAAAGCGATTATATAATCCATTTGGGCGACACCTCTTCCGACGGGTCGGCGGTGCGCTCGGAATTCCCCGATAAAACGGCGGTAATAAACGGCAACTGCGATTTTATCAAGCTCGGCGAAGACGAAGCCGTAATAGAAATAGAAAACGTAAAAATCTTTGCAACGCACGGGCATTTGTATTCGGTGAAAAGCACCCTTTCAAAGCTTGCCGCCCGCGCAAAAGAACTCAACTGTTCAATAGCGCTTTACGGGCATACGCACAGCGCACGCGAAGACGTTATAGGCGGGGTAACTCTTATAAACCCCGGCAATCTTTCAAAATACAGCCGAAACAGCTATTGTTATCTTGTTATTAACGGAGATAAAGCCGTGGCTAAAACCGTGCTTTTATAGCGTTGTTTACGGCATATATGAGGTCATATGAAATTCAAACACACTTTCCACGTATTCGTGGACAATTTCCAGACGGTGTACAAACAGCTTTTATACAGGCTTGTGGTTTTGCTTATTTCGGGCATAATATGCACCTTGGGAGTATATCCGTTCATTAAAGAGCTTTTGAATTCGGAACAGCTCAACAACCTTTTCGGCGGGCTTTCGGGATTTATTACAAATCTGTTGAACGGCAACGTGCACGAGCTTGGCGAATTTTCACAAAAAGTTCAGCAGGCTTACGCGGATTTTATGGTGCTGTTGCAAACCAAATCAACGCAGATTGCTTTAAGCGGGCTTTTATTACTGCTCATATATATCGTAGCCAAATGGTTCGAAGGGCTTGGCAACTATGCTACCGCCGCCGTTATAAACGATAAAATGGCGCTGAGGGCGGAGCAGCCGTTTTTGGGCACTCTTATCCGCAACTTAAAGGAAGCGACCATTTACAACGCTATATACGTGCCGCTTTCGATACTATACGACTTGATTGTCGGCGTTGCGATGTTCTTCCTTTTATTCTTCCTTTTGAACAACGTTTTATATTTCTTTATCTGCGTATTTTTGTTCGTGCTCGTAATAGTCGTTTCCGTAGTCATAAAAATGACCTTCACCTGCGACTGGCTGCCCGCACTTATCAGAGGCAAAAAAGGTCAGCTCGGCTCTTTTAAATATACGTTCGCGCAAAAAAACAAAGGAACGCTTTCCGTTGCGTCCAACTTTGCCGTTCTCGTTCTCATAATATTCGCGCTCAATTCCGCCGCGCTTATTCTTACCTTCGGCGTAGGAATGCTGCTCACCATACCTGCAAGCTACGTCATTTTAATCTGCTTCGAATTCGTCAACTATTACGACAGGGAAGAGCTTAAATACTTCCTCGATAAAGATACCATCGTAAAAAGCGAAAAAGAGCATATCCCCACGCGCGAAGAGTTTTTCCGCGGTACGGAGGATTAAAAACGGCATATCCGCCGCCCAAACCGGAAATATATGCAAAATTTTTGAATTTATTTTTAATTCCCCCTTTACAAGGGGGATATTTTTTTGTATAATCGTATAAGGCAATATACTACGCACGGGCATATCCATGTTGACGGCGGTATATTTTATAGTTAAGGAGGATACCATGGGATATAAACAAACGTACGAAAGCTGGCTTTCGGATAAAAGACTTTGCTCGGAAGCGAAAGCCGAGCTTGAAAATATAAAAAACGACAAAGAAGATATAGAATACCGCTTCGGCGCGGAGCTTGAATTCGGCACGGCGGGCATGCGCGGAATTATCGGATACGGCACGAATATGATGAACATATACACGGTGAAGCGCGCCACTCAGGGGCTGTCCGAATTTATTAAAAAGCTGGGCGCAGCCGCCATGCAAAGGGGCGTAGCGATTTCATACGACACGCGTTTTAAGAGCGAAGAATTTGCGTCCGCCGCGGCAGAAGTGCTCGCCGCCAACGGAATAACGGCTTATAAATTTTCAGACGTGCACCCCGTTCCCATGCTTTCTTTTGCCGTGCGGGAATTGAAAACCGTTGCCGGCATAATGATTACCGCATCGCACAATCCCAAACAGTATAACGGCTACAAGGTATACGGCGAGGACGGCGCCCAGATGTCGCCCGAGGATACCGCCGCGGTAGTGGAATACATACAAAAAATCACGGATTATCTGGGCGCTCCTTCCCCCACTTTGGAGCAGATGCGCAAATACGTCAAACCCGTACCCGCCAAGGTAGACAAAAAATACTACAAAGAGCTTAAAAAGCTTACCCTCTCCAAAAAAGCGGTTAAGGCTTGCGGAAAGGATTTAAAGCTTGTTTATACCCCCGTTCACGGTTCGGGTTATATTCCCGTTACGACTATACTTAAAAAAATCGGCGTAAACGCGACCGTAGTCGAAGAACAAACCAAAAAAGACACGGACTTTTCAACCGTGGAAGTGCCCAATCCCGAATTTAAAGAAACGCTTTCAATGGGCATAAAGCTGGCACAGAAAATCGGCGCGACGGTAGTTTTCGGCACCGACCCCGACAGCGACAGACTTGGGGTTGCGGTAAAAAACAAAGACGGAGAGTTCGAGGCTCTTTCAGGCAATCAGGTCGGCATACTCCTTTTGGACTACATACTCACAAGGCTTAAAGAAGACGGCACACTGCCTAAAAACGCGGCGGTTGTTAAATCGTTCGTAACCACGGGCATGGTTAAGCCTATCTGCCAGAAATACGGAGTGACCCTTTACGAAACGCCCGTAGGCTTTAAATTCATAGGCGAAAAAATCAAGCTTTGGGAAAGGGACAAATCACACACCTACGTTTTCGGCTTTGAAGAAAGCTGCGGATATCTGCGCGGCACGCACGCGCGCGATAAAGACGCGGTGGTCGCATCTATGCTGTGCGCGGAAATGGTTTGCTATTATACTTCCATAGGAAAAACCGTTTACCAGAGATTGCAGGAAATTTACAGCGAATACGGCTATGTTCTCGATTGCAA
>CAMWMZ010000039.1 GCA_947175485.1 uncultured Clostridia bacterium | reverse complement strand
GTTAAATAAGAATTTTACCCTCTATAAAGGAATTGAAAAGCCCCTCAACGTCGCCCTTTTTCATAAAGCACGCGTATAAATTTTCAGGCTGTGCAATCCTGCCGCAGTTGTCCTTGAAATACGTTTTCAGTCCGTCCGTAAACGCGTCGTCGCCGACCGTTGCCCTCAACATATCAAATAACAAAAGCCCTTTATTATACGTTATATTATTATATTCAAGCTCGCTTGTGTACTCTCCCAAATTGCGGTGCATGCGAGTGTCCGCTTCTCCGTTGAGCTGGCTGAACACCGTGAAAAACGCTCTGTAATAATTCGTCGCGGAATTTACTATTCCCTTGCGCGTAAATCCGTAAGTGGGGTGGTTCTCAAAAAACATAAGGGTGGAATACTCCGCAAGCCCTTCGTCCTGCCACGCGTCGTTCAACTGGTCGCTTCCTACCATGGCGTACCACCACTGATGCGCGTTTTCGTGCACTATAGTGTATACGGTGTTGTCGCTGTCAAGCCCGCTTGCAATCATGGTAAGAGCGGGGTATTCCATTCCGCCGTAACAAAAACCCGTCTGCACAACGGCAAGGGTGGGGTATGCGTATTGCCCGAACGTGCCCGAAAAATACTTCAGACTTTCCGCCGCGGAAGCAAGGCTCGTTTGCGCGTTGTTGTCCGCTATGTAATAATACGTTATCTCAACGCCGTCTACCGTCTCTGATATAACCTCGAACTCCTCCGATAAAACAAACGCAAAATCCCGCGCGTTTTTAAGCTCGTAAGTGCATTGCTTTCTGTCGTTTGCAGAAGTCTCGTTTATAAGCTTTCCGCTGCTCGCCGCGGTATATGTTGCGGGCAAATCGATTGTAACGTTATAATCCGCACATTCCGAAACAAAAGGGTCGCCGCAATAATAATAGTTGCTTTCCGTAAATCCCTGCGCGGTATAAGCGCATAAAATCGGGTAAAAATTCCCTAAGTTTACGGTGTGCGCCGTTATGCCCGTGCGGTGGTTGACCTTCGCCAAAGTAAGGGTGTAGGCAATCTTCAAAGTCACCCTTTCTTCGGGATATATGGGGGCGGAAAGGTTCACGGTAAGGATATTTTCGTCCTCGCCGCCTACGCTCCAGCCCGCACAGTTTTCCACGTTGGAAATCTCCATTCCGCCAAAGCTTTCGCCCGCGTAATATGCGCGGGTTTTATACGTGTCGGAAACGGGCTTGAACTGCGCGCCCTCTCTGAAAGCGTTTCCGTAAAGGTTAAATTTCAAGTCGCTCAGCTCGTTGCCGGTGCTGTTGTAATAGTCCAGCTCTACGGTGCCGTTCACAGTGCCGGTTTCCGCTTCATAAATTGCAAAAATATTGTATTTTGAAATGTTTTCCTCGGTCTTTGCGCACGCGGATATTGTCACCGCGAACGAAAGCGAGCATACGATAAGTAAAATGGAAATTATTTTTTTCAAAACAGTACCTCTTGCGGCGCGCGTTTTCCGCGCCCTGAGTTATCATATGCGCCGCGCTCCGCAAATAAAACGCTTTTAACAAATTTCGCTCATTTTAAATAATATGTACAGTATGGTGTTTTGCGTTGTTACAAGCGGTACGGTTGCGGAAACTGCGTCTTTGCCCGATTGCGATATGGCTGTTTTCGGCTTCGGCGGGTTGGGAGAGGTAGACTATGAAAGGGAATTAAAGGGAGAAACCGAAAAGTTCGAAGAAGCGGCAAGGCTCTCCAAAAACTCTAATTGCGGTCTGGTGTGCGGTTGCAGAACGTTAAGCCGCGGACTTGCGCGCAAATCCGCGGCTGTTGCGGACAGGGGCAAGCTCCTCGGCATTTCCGATATGACGCACGTTCTCGACGGAGAAGAATTCAAAAGCGGCGCGGCTCTCGGCTTTTATAAAATAAACGGCTGTAAGGTCGGTCTGTGCATAGAAAACGACTTGCTTTTTCCCGATACGTTCAAAAGTCTTTCTATGTGCGGATGTAACGCCGTCGTCGTGCTTTTGGAAGAAATCCGCGATAATATTCCGCCTCTTTTAATCCGCGCATATTCATATCTTTTCGGAGTGCCCGTCATAATGTGCGCAGGGAAAACCGCTTATTTCGCCGATATATCGGGGGCAATCGCAACGTCCACGCAAAACACAACCCTTTTTGAAGTAAGCCCAAAAAACCAATACCATATAGTCACAACCAGAACAAAGGGCATATCAAACGAAACCCGCGCGGACTACTGACCGCCCCGCAAACCGTCAACCCCGCCCCCGCAAAAACTTTCAAATCCTCCCGCGTATTTTTCGCGCCCGCCGCAAAGGCTTTATCTTTAACCCGCTTTTCAATCAATCCCGCCCCGCAACACAAATAGCGATGCAAATAACCCCTCCGCCAAACAGTTGCGCCTGCTCCGCAATAACCTAAGCTCCCGCAACTCAGCAACACAAATAGTGTTATAAATAAACTCTATGCCACAACCTAAATTCCCGCCGCTCCGCAACAAATAGTAGTGTTGCAAATAAACCCTCCGCAGTAATCTCAGCTACCGCCGTCTTTGCGTGCACGGGCTTCGCCGTTAACTTCGTGCCCCGCGGCACAACAAACGTTTCGCCTGCGGCTATTTAAAAGCGGCAAAATTAAATATCAGGTATAAACTCCTCCGCAAAATCAGCGGAGGATAAATTTTTATATTCCGCCGTTTTAGCTTGAAATTTTACAAAGCAGTTGCTATAATGATATTATCAAAATTATCGTCCGGAATATTTTATAAAAATATTCGGTCGCAAATCAGAGGTGTTTTCGTGTATAGCATGACGGGTTACGGGCGCGGAGAATACAAGGCGGGCGGGGTTGAACTCACCGTGGAAATAAAAACGGTCAACAACCGTTATCTGGACGCTTCCATAAAGTGCCCCCGCATTTTTGCCGCGCATGAAGAAAATATCCGCGCAACAATAAGGGAAAAGCTCACCCGCGGTCACGCCGACGTGTATATTTCCTTTTCCGATAAGCGCGAACGCGAAAAATCCCTGCACCTCGACGAAGCCGCGGCAAAAGCGTACGTTTGTGCGGCGGAAAAGGTTAAATCACTCTTCCCGCAGATAGAAAACGATTTAACGGTTACAAGCGTTCTCCGCTTTCCTGACGTAATCAAAACGGAAGACGTTTCTGCGGCGGACGAAGAAATCGTTTCCGCAATGAACAAAGCACTTTGCATCGCTCTCGAAAATCTTAACGCAATGAGGGAGAAGGAGGGCAAAAAGCTCGAAGCCGATATGCTTTCCCGCATGGCGGCAATAGAAAAGCTCGTCGCCGAAGTCGAAAGGCGCGCTCCTTCGGTGGCGGAAAATTACAGAATAAAGCTTCAAACCAAAATGCAAAAAATTCTGGAAGGCGTAGAGGTAGACCAGGGCAGGCTGTTAACCGAAGCCGCGCTCTTTTCCGATAAAAGCAACATCGACGAAGAGCTTACCCGCCTTCATTCGCACGTTTCCCAGTTCAGGGAAATCTGCAAAGAAAAGCTCGTCGGCAGAAAGCTCGATTTTCTCGTTCAGGAATTTAACAGGGAAACGAATACTATCTGCTCCAAATCCAACGATTTGGAAATAACCCGTCTCGGGCTTGCGCTCAAAAACGAGATAGAAAAAATCCGCGAACAAGTCCAAAATGTAGAATAATTTCGCCTAACCCATAAAAGCATTACAATCAAGCTCCTTAAAAACACGCTTTCCCGCTGTTTTTGATAAAGCTTTAAGGTAAATAAATGAAAAATCTTTTAATAGTTTTGTCCGGTCCGTCAGGGGTCGGCAAGGGTACGATAATAAAAAAGCTTCTTGCAAAAGGCGGCTACGCGCTCAGCGTTTCGTGTACTACCCGCGCCATGCGCGAGGGCGAAACCGACGGAAAATCTTATTTTTTCATTTCAAAACGGCAGTTTTTGAAAATGATAGAAGAAAACGGCTTTTTGGAATATTCCAACCACTTTGAAAATTATTACGGCACGCCCAAAAAGTTTGTGGAAGAGCAGTTAAAATCCCGCGACGTAATCCTTGAAATAGAGGTAGACGGCGCGCTCAAGGTCAAACAAGCCTATCCCGAAGCGCTTTTGATAATGGTTTTGCCGCCCGACGTAAACGAGCTTAGAAACCGCCTGAAAAAGCGCGGAACCGAAAGCCCCGAAAAAATCGAAGAACGGTTAAAACGCACCGATTACGAGCTTTCCAAAAAAGACGAATACGACTACACGGTAATAAACGGCGAGCTTGAAAGCTGCGTCGCTCTCATAGAAAATATTTTAAAGAAAGAAAAGGAAGCAAAAAAACATGATTAACCAACCCCCCGTAGATTTACTCATCGAACAGCTCGGCACCGACGGGCAGCCCGTATCGCGCTATTGCCTTTGCGTGGTCGCGTCCAAGCGTGCAAGGCAGATTATAGAACAATCCTCCAACAACCCCAAATCCAACGAAATTATAAAAGAACTCGCCGTTGCAAGCAGGGAAATCGCCTGCGGCAAGGTCAAGTGCGTAAAGGACTGATTTTAGTTTAAGTGTTCGCACAGGTCATAGTCGACATAGCCCACAGTCAGGTGGACAAAATATTCGAATATTCCTGCCCCGATAATCTTTCCGCCGGCTGCCGCGTCAAAGTGCCTTTCGGCGGGCGCGTTATAGACGGTTTCGTTATAGGCGTAAGCTCAACGTCCGTTTTTCCGCCGGAAAAGATAAAACCGATAACGGAAGTATTCGACGAGCCTCCCGCGCTTCAAAAAGAATGTTTTTCTTTAATGGAGCGCATTTCTTCGCGCTTTAAAGTGCCCAAAGCCGCCGCTTTAAGGCTTTTTTTACCGTCGGAAATGCGTCAGGGCAAGGTGCGGGAAATTTACAGAAAATATGCAAAAGTCAAAGATATATCCGCCCCTGTCTCAAAATCCGCTAAAAAACAACAAGAAGCGTTAAGCTTTCTTTCCGAGCACTCGGAATGGGACTATACCGAGCTTTGCGGCAAATTCGGCAGGGCGGCGGTAAACGCTCTTTGCGATAAGGGCGCAATCGAAGTGGAAAAGCGCCGCATAAAGCGCAATCCCTTCAAAGAAGTGCAGGGGGAAGAAACCGCAAAAACCCTGACATATGCCCAAAGGAACGCAATATATTCCGTCGAAAACAGCGATAAACGCGTTCAGCTTATCCACGGGGTAACGGGCAGCGGAAAAACCGAAATTTATCTTCAGATTATCGCGCGGGAAATCGCAAAAGGCAAATCCGCCATATTTTTAGTCCCCGAAATTTCTTTAACCCCCCAAATGCTCGCACAGCTCCGCGCAAGGTTCAAGGGTGAGGCGGCTATTCTCCACAGCGGGCTTTCCGCAGGGGAAAAGTTCGACGAATGGTGGCGGTTGCGCTCGGGGGAAGCAAAAATAGCAATCGGCGCAAGAAGCGCAATCTTCGCCCCGCTTGAAAATATCGGCGCAATCATCATAGACGAAGAACACGACGGCTCCTATATTTCCGAATCCGCTCCCAGATACAACGCGGCGGAAATAGCGGAAATGCGCGCCGAATACAACGGCTGCAAACTCGTTTTGGGCAGTGCAACGCCTTCTGTGGAAAGCTTTTCAAAAGCCTGCAGCGGGGAATACAATCTTATCAGCCTGCCCGAAAGAATAAACAAAAAGCCTTTGCCCGAAGTAATAATCGCGGATATGAAAAAGGAAGTCCGCCGCGGCAATAACTCCGCGTTCTCGCTCGCCCTCAGGGAAGAGCTCGACGCAACGTTAAAAAGCGGAAATCAGGCTATAATCTTTTTAAACCGCCGCGGCTACTCCCAAAAGGTAATCTGCCGCGACTGCGGCTACGTCGCAAAATGCGATTTCTGCGACGTCACTCTGACCTATCACAGCGAAGAAAACTGTTTAAAATGCCACTACTGCGGCGCTAAATATAAAATGCTTTCCGCCTGTCCGGAATGCGGCGGCGTCCACATAAGATACAGCGGCACGGGCACGCAAAGGGTTGTATCCGATTTAAACGCTCTTTTCCCCGCCGCAAATATAATCCGTATGGATAACGACACCGTTTCGGGCAAAGACGGGCACTATAAAATCTTAAAAAAATTTGCCGCGCACGAGGCGGATATCCTCGTCGGCACGCAAATGATTGCAAAGGGGCACGATTTCCCGTCGGTCACGCTCGTCGGCGTGCTCGACGCAGATATGAGCCTCTATTTCGAAGACTACCGAAGCGGGGAAAGAACGTTCCAGCTCATAACTCAGGTCGCGGGCAGAAGCGGACGTGCGGACGCGGCGGGTAAAGTCGTTTTGCAAACTTATTGTCCCGAAAATTATATTCTCCGCTACGCGGTAAAATACGATTACGAAGGCTTTTTCCAAAACGAAATAAAAATAAGAAAGACCACGTCTTTCCCGCCGTACGCGCTGATCTGCCGCGTAATGGTTACGGGCGAAGACGAGGAGGAAACGCTCGCCGTTTTAAAAAACGTGTATTTCGCTCTCGAAGAAATTTATAAATCCGATAAAGAAGAGTTCCTCTTTTTCAACAAAATGCGCTCGCCCGTAAAAAGGCTGCAGGGCAAGCACCGTTTTCAGGTGCTTATGCGCATGAAATCGGATAAGTATCTTGAAGAAATTTACGCCGCGGCGGTTAAATTCACCGCGCCCGAAGTCCTCGTTTACGTGGAAGAAAATCCCGCCAACTTATCATAGGAGCAAATTTTATGTCATTACGTTACGTAGTTCAGAACGGCGACCCCGTTTTAAGGGAAAAATGCGCCGAAGTAACCAAATTCGATAAAGAGCTTGCCGCTCTCCTCGCGGATATGAAAGAAACCGTCCGTGCGGAAAACGGCGCGGGGCTTGCCGCCCCCCAGATAGGCGTACCCTTGCGCGTTGTGGTAATCGACGTTTTCGAAGGCTTTTTCGAGCTTATCAACCCCGTTATAATTTCTCAAAAAGGGGAACAGTCGGGCGCGGAGGGCTGTCTGTCCGTCAAGGGCAAGCAAGGCACGGTTTGCCGCCCCTATAAGGTAAAGGCTGAATACCGCGACCGCCACGGTAAAAAACACAAGCTCACTGCAGAGGGCTTTTTTGCCCGCGCGGTCTGCCACGAGCTCGACCATCTCGACGGAGTGCTCTATATAGATAAAGCGGACGAGGTTTACGATTTGCCCGCGGAGGATAACGGTTAAATGAAAATAGTTTTTGCAGGCTCTCCGTATTTCGCCGTACCCGCGCTCGAAGCGCTTAATAAAGCTTACGGCGTCGCGGCGGTAATTACTCAGCCCGACAAGCCGCAGGGAAGAAAGCAAACGCTTACGCCTACCTTTGTTAAAAGCCGCGCGGAAGAGCTCGGTATACCCGTTTACGATTTTGAAAAAATCCGCGAACACGCGGCGGAAGTCCGCGCTCTCGGCGCGGATATAATGATAACGTGCGCTTACGGTCAGATTTTAACGCAGGAAATACTCGATTGCTTTAAAGGCGGGGTATGGAATATACACGCCTCGCTTTTGCCCAAATACCGCGGCGCGTCTCCTATTCAGGCGGCAATGCTCGCAGGGGAAAAATATACGGGAATTACGGTCATGAAAACCGAGCTTTCTCTCGATACGGGCGATATGCTCTGTGTCGAAAGATGCGAAATAGGAGATTTGACTTACGGTCTGTTATGCGAAAAGCTTTCCCGCCTTGGCGCGGTCGCCGCAGTAAAGGCGGTTGAGCTTTTAAAGAACGGACAACCCCAACTCTTAATTCAGGATAATTCTCAGGCAACCTATTGCAAAAAGATTTCAAAGCCGCAGGGCAAAATCGATTTTTCGGATTCGTCCGCGGATATACGCCGTTTAATCAAGGCTTTCAGCCCCGAGCCCGCGGCTTTCTGCACGTTTAACGGCGCTCCCCTTAACGTTTTCGACGCGGATTTAGCGGAAGAAAATCAAGGCAAGGCGGGGGAAGTGCTTTGCGCAGATAAGCGCGGTATAACCGTCAAATGCGGCAAAGGCGCAATTTTAATAACCGAACTCCAACCCGCCGGCGGCAAAAGAATGAAGGCCTCCGATTTCGTCAACGGCAGAAAAATCAAGGCGGGCGATATCCTTGAATAACCCGCTCACCGATCCATATTTCGTTTTAACAAAGGTATATTGCGGGGGCAAATATTTAAAGCAGTCGCTTGCGGAAACGGCGGTAGAACCGCTCCACAAGGCACGCACGGTAAAAATCTGTTACGGAGTGCTTGAAAAAGATATTTATTTGGAGCATATTATAGGGGCAAACGTAAAAAAACAGCCCAAGGCCGCGGTAAAAATCATTTTAAAAACCGCGCTTTATATGCTTGAATTTATGCAAAAACACGGCTATATGGTCGTGGATTCCGCGGTTGAGCTTACAAAAAAGCTGGGCAAAGAGGGCGCGGCGGGCTTCGTCAACGCGTTTCTGCGCTCGTATAAAATCCCGCCCCCGCCGCAAAAAACGGAAGAAAGGCTGGCAACGGAAACAAGCTCTCCTTTGTGGCTCGTTAAAAGGATTAAAAGAAGCTATAAATCGGAGGCGGCGCAAATTCTCTCCGCTCCGTCTGAAGGGGTCTGCGTTAGGTTTGTACGCAACGCGGAAAAGTATCTTGAAAAGCCGCACGTAAAAACTCCGTTTGAAAACGTTTTCATCTTCGATAATTTCACCCGCGACGAAGCGTTTTTCGCAGGCGATTACACTTTCCAGTCCGTGGGCTCGGTTGCTATTTGTTCGGCTATATCCGCGGGGGATTGTCTTTTGGACGCGTGCGCGGCGCCTGGCGGCAAATCCGTTTTGCTTTCACAAAAGTTTAAAAATATAACCGCGTGCGAGCTTCATTCTCACAGAACGGAGCTTATAAATTCTTACGTGTCGCGTATGGGTGTTAAAAACGTTTCAGCCGTCTGCGCAGACAGCACCGTTTTCAACCCCGCTTATAAAAACGCGTTCGACGCGGTTCTATGCGACGCTCCGTGTTCGGGTACGGGCGTTATAAACGAAAATCCCGACATAAAGCTTTTCCGCAAGGAAAAAGATATAGAAGAGCTTGCCGAAATCCAGCTAAAAATTTTGGATAACTGCTCTCAATACGTTAAATCGGGCGGCGTTCTGTATTACTCCACGTGTTCCGTTCTGCCCGAAGAAAACGACAGCACGGCTTATAAATTTTTGAAATTGCACCCCGAATATGCTTTGAATATCCCGAATTCTCCGCTCGAACACCTCAAAACGGCTTACGGTTTGCAATTTCTTCCGCACATATCTCTCGGCGCAGGGTTTTATATAACCGCGTTCAAAAAAAGCGAATAGGAGCAAATTATGTCAAAGCGCAAACGTTACATAAAGGCTTGTGAAGTTTCCGAGCTTGCGGAAGTTTCCCTCGGCGGATATCCGCAAAAAATTTTAATAGAAGGCTATAAAAAAGATTTACCTGTCGTAATTTTCTTGCACGGCGGGCCGGGCTCTCCTGTGCCCTTTTCAGTAGGGTGCAGAGGTTTGTTTCCCGAGTGGTCGCAAAAGGCGGTTATGGTTTTTTGGGATCAGCTCGGCTGCGGAATAAACAACTTTAAAATAGGCGAAAGCTTTACGGCGGAAAGCTTCACGGAAATGACTTGCAGCCTTATAAATTACGTTAAGGAAAGGTTTCCTCAAAACAAAATTTATCTCTTCGGGGTAAGCTGGGGCAGCGTTCTCGCTTTGCGCGCGGCAGTCCGCATGCAGGAAAAGCTTGACGGCGTTTTCGTTTACGGTCAGGTTCTTAAAAATCTTTTCTTCAATGAAGAGGTCGCCTCAGCGTTCGCTTCCGCACCGATAAGCGCGCAGACCGCCGTGCAAAAAATATTAGCCGACGGCGCCGGCTGCGAATACGCAATTCTTAATAAAAACCTCAAAGCTCTTAACAAGCTTTTAAGGAAGCACACAAACGCGTATTTCAATAAAAACGCGCGCCCCGTTCCGGTCGGAAAAATCATAATGGGCATGCTCACAAGCCCCGACTATTCTTTTAAGGATTTTAAAGCCGTTGCCAAAAACGGTTACCGCTTTAACCAAAGCTTGTGGCGCGAGCTTTTGAATATCGATTTGACCCCGCTTCTTTCGGAAGTCAAAATAAAATACCTGCTCATTCAGGGCGATACGGATATCGTAACTTCAACCGAAACGGCTGTGAGGGCGGTTGAAAATTGCAACAATCCAAATGTTACCGTAAAAACGGTAAAAAATTCGGGGCATATGCCTTCCGCGGAGGCAATGGAAGAGTGCTTTAAAGCTCTTTTGCAGTTTGTCGGATGAAAAAGATTTTGCAGGATTTAAGCTTTGCGGAGCTTGAAAACTTAATACTCTCCCTCGGCGAAAAAAAATTCCGCGCGGAACAGCTTTACAAGGGGCTCACCCTCGGCAAAAAAATTTCTCAAATAAACGTTTCGTCCGCCTTGCGGGAAAAGCTCCTCGAAGAATACGAAGACGAGCCTATAAAAATCATCAACACTTTCACCTCCTCCGACGGCACGGAAAAATACCTGTTCGCCCTTGCCGACGGAAACGTGATAGAGGGCGTGTTTATGAAGTACAAATACGGCAACACTCAGTGCGTTTCAACTCAGGTCGGGTGCCGTATGGGCTGTAAGTTCTGCGCCAGCACGCTCGGCGGACTTGTAAGAAATTTAACCTCGGGCGAAATCCTTTCCCAGATATTAACGGTCAACGCGCTGCACGGCGGAACGGCGGAAAAACGCGCCGTAACCAATCTTGTTTTAATGGGCAGCGGAGAGCCTCTCGATAACTACGCTAACGTCGTAAAATTTTTAAAAAACGTTACCGCACAAAACGGAATAAACGTTTCCGCGCGCAATATATCCCTTTCAACGTGCGGGCTCGTTCCAAAAATTTACGAACTCGCAAACGAAGATATTCCGCTTAACCTCACCATATCCCTGCACCAAACAACCGACGTGGCGCGCGCCAGAACCATGCCGATAGCAAAAAAATACTCTATAGAAGAGATTTTGAAAGCGTGCGCGTACTACTTTGAAAAAACGGGCAGAAGATACATTTTCGAATATTCCCTCATAGCCGGCGAAAACTGCGGCAAAGAGCACGCGGAGGGTCTTATAAATCTGTTGAAGGGCAAGCCGTGCCACGTCAACCTTATCAGATTGAACGAGGTAAAGGAACGCTCGCTCAAAACCGTGGAGGAAAAGGAAGCCTACCGCTTTTTGGGGCTTTTGGAAAAGGGCGGGCTTTCCGCAACACTGCGCAGACAGATAGGCGCGGATATCGGCGGCGCATGCGGACAGCTGCGCGCAAGCTTTCTCGATAACAAGGAGATAAAATGAATATAAAAACAAAAATCGCACCCTCAATACTCAGCGCCGATTTCTCGGTAATGGGGGAGGCAATCAAAAAACTCGAACAAAACGGCGCAGACTTAATCCATTGCGACGTAATGGACGGAAGCTTTGTAGAGCCTATAACGTTCGGCGGTCAGATGATCAAAAATATCCGCCCTTTAACAAAGCTCCCGCTCGATTGCCATCTCATGATAGAGCACCCCAAAACGCAGGTCGAATTCTTTGCGCAGGCGGGCGCGGATATCATCACCGTGCACTACGGCGCATGCTCTAAAATTTCGGAAAGCTATCTGGAAGAAACTCTGCGTCTCATAAAATCCTACGGCGTAAAATGCGGCGCGGTCGTCAATCCCGACGTGCCCGTGGAAAAGATTTTCAACGTTTTCCCGCTTTGCGATATGGTGCTTTTAATGTCCGTATTCCCCGGTTACGGCGGTCAGAAGTTTATTCCCGAAGTGCTTGAAAAAGTCAAAAAGGCGCGGGAATATGCCGCGGTTTGCGGCAAGCCCGATATGGATATAGAAATCGACGGCGGCGTCACCGAAGAAAACGCGGAAATCATCCGTAAAGCGGGGGCAAACGTTCTGGTCGCAGGCTCCGCCGTATTCAAGGCGGCGGATATGGCTAAAACCATCGCAAATTTAAAAGGGTAACCTTTTTAAAATTCCCCGCATATAATGTAAAGAGCGGCTGTTCCGCTTAATACTCTTCGGGGGATTGAAATGACAGTTATATGCGTCAAACCGCCTAAGCCTGTAAGAAAACTTCTAAGGCTTTTCTTCCGCAAATGAAATTTATAGATATGCACTGCGATACCGCGACGGTATGTGCGGATAAAAATTCCGACATATCCGTCTGCGCCTTGCAGACAAGCTTTGAAAAACTTAAAAAAAGCGGTTATGCCGCACAGTGCTTCGCAATCTTTACTGAGGGCGGCGCCGCCGCAACCGATTTCGCCCGCTACCTGAGTTTTTACAAGTCTATGCTTGAAAAACACAAGGATATCGCCGCACCTGTTACAAATTCGGCGGAGCTTTCCCGCTGTATAAAAGAGGACAGGCTCGGCTGTATTTTAACGGTGGAAAACCTCGGCTTTTTGCAGGGCGATTTAAACGCGCTCGGCGCTCTCAAAAAAGAGGGAGTAAAAATGGCGGGCTTAGTGTGGAACAATAAAAACTCCCTCGCCGCGCCTAACCTCGTTTTTGAAAATAACCTCCCGCAATTCCATAAGCGCGTAAACGAGGGGCTTACCGTGCTCGGCAGGCAAGCGGTAGAACTGCTCGACGGGCTTAAAATAATCATAGATATTTCCCACCTTTCGGACGGCGGCGCGGAAGAAATTTTAAAAAACAGAAAAATCCCCTTGGTCGCAAGCCACTCCAACGCGCAAGCCGTGCACGACGTAAGCAGAAATCTTTCCGATAACCTCATTAAAAAAACCGCCGATTGCGGCGGAATAATAGGTATAAATTTCTGCGCCGACTTCCTCGGCGGAGAAGCGTTTGAAAGCGTGTATAAACACCTCGGGCACATTGTAAAAATCGGCGGGGAGGAGTGCGTTGCGCTCGGCTCCGATTTCGACGGTATTCCGCAAGTTAAAAATCTCGAAAACTGCACCCGAGTTCCCGCGCTTTTCGATTATCTCTCATCCCGCGGTATAAAGCCGCGCGTTCTTGAAAACTTCGCATATAACAACTTCGTCCGTGTTTTCAAGTCGTTCGATTAAGCAAAACATTTTGCCTTTGTGTTCGCCGTTCAAATAAAAACTCAAACAAATCGGCGCAACCGTAAACCCGACAACCAAAAAAACAAAACCGCATAACAAAACCCCCGCCACAAAAATGTTTGCTCCATATGGAAACAAAACTAAATTTTAATCGGAATACGCCTTATAAGGGCAAGTCAAACAAGAACAGGGCTTCAGTTGAAGCCCTGTTCTTGTTCTATTCAAAACAATATTTGACCTGGTCTTACAAAAGCATATTTAATGGAAGAACAGAATGCTAAATACCCACGTCTTATTTTAATTAACGAAACATTATCTGTTTTAAGAACCGAGTATCCTGAACAACAAATTGAACAGTTTGCAGTTAGATATTTTGACGGGTTCTATACGGTAAACTGCTTTTCCATGGTTGTAAATTATAGAAAAGAACCGGGGATAAAAAAGCTTATTGATAAATATGTAATTCGTATTTTAGATAATACATTAGATATGTCATTGAGCGGAAAGTATCTTTATGTCGGTGATAAATTGAAACATTTAGAATAAGTATGAATATTCAGAAATAACGGCTTTCTTATAAATTTAATATTTTTTGTAATCGGATATTCGTATATTGTCGTCTAATAATAAAAATCCGCGCAGATACGGCGCCGGGGAAGGGCGTTATCCTTATGCCGTTAGAGAAGATGCAGTTGAAGAGAAAAAATTGGTACTTGACAAAACTGCTTTTATTATTAAAATAAAAAACGGAAGGAGAGGGGAATGATACGCATTGCAATTGTTGAAGACGAACCGGCTGCATCGGAAACGCTAAAAAATATGATAAAAAAATTCGGAGCGGAAAATGCGCCCACTGCGGAATTCGACGTAGCCGAATTTTCCGACGCTGAAACTTTTTTGCATAATTTTCGTGAATACGAAATAATTTTTCTCGATATTCAGATGGGCGGAATGTCTGGCATGGACGCCGCGCGTGAAATTCGCAAGAGAAATGAAGAAGTTTTGATAGTGTTTGTAACTAATATGGCTCAATACGCCGTAGAGAGTTATGAAGTGGAAGCTTACGATTTTATTTTAAAGCCGTTGAGCTACGGAAACTTTTTTATGAAGTTCAGGCGAATTCTCAAAAAAATCGCGCATTCGGCCAACGACGATTTTTGCACGCTTACTACGCGGTTTGAAACAAGAAAAGTAAAGATTAAGGATATAGTTTACGTAGAGTCCTGCAATCACAACCTGATTTTTCACGTTGTCGGCGGTGAAGAGGTGCGCATAACGGGCAACACGTTGAGCAAGTGGGAAAGCAAGCTCGAAC
>CAMWMZ010000038.1 GCA_947175485.1 uncultured Clostridia bacterium | reverse complement strand
GGGGGCTGTTATATCCATTTAACTACGGAAGCAAAATTAATTAAAAAATAAAAGCGAGCGCTAATTTACGCCCGCTAAATTTTTACGCCATTGCGTTGAGCTTTTTCGCAAGACCGGATTTCTTGTTAGCGGCGGTATTCTTTTTAAGAACGCCTTTTGAAACCGCGCAATCAATTGCAGAGCAAGTCTTGGGGAACAAAGCTGCAGCCGCCTTTTTGTCACCGCTTTCAACGAGAGCAAGGAATTTTTTAATTTCGGTTTTAACTTCCGATTTAATCGATTTGTTTCTCGCAGTTTTCTTGGCGGTAACCAGCACACGCTTTTTAGCTGACTTTATATTAGGCATTTTAATCTCCTTTGAGTACTTGTTAACTTTAATTCTTAGGTAATTCTATCATAAATAAAACAGCTTGTAAACTGTTTTTTGACTGCTTTTTGTAATTTTTTTAATATATTTTGCGTTTGTTAAATATTTATATTATGTGAAAGATTTTTCCTGCAAAAACTACGGTCCTGTATGTTTTTTTGATAGCGGTATAGGCGGTTTGAATTTATTGGGCGAGTGTGTAAAGCGTGTGCCGGAGGCAAATTTTATTTATTTTGCGGATAATTTTAATGTTCCTTACGGAAATTATTGCGAAAAAAAGATTTTGCTTTTGGCTGATAAAGTTTTTGCCGAAATTGAAAAATATAAACCTTGTGCGGCGGTAATTGCCTGCAATACCGTAACTGCGGTATGCGCCGGTTTTTTAAGAAAAAAATACTCGTTTCCAATAATAGGTATTCAACCTGCTGTAAAACCGGCGGCAAAGACTTCGGGTAAATGCGTAGTTTTGGCTACTCCGGCAACAGCACAAAGCTCGGAAATTTCGGAACTTGTCGAACATTTCGGGAAAGGCGTTACCGAAGTGGTTGCATGCAAAGACCTTGCCTCTTATATCGAAAATAACATTTTTGATTTAAAAAGAGAAGTATTATTGAATTTATTGCCGGATATAAATGCTGATAGCATAGTGCTCGGTTGTACTCATTATATTTATATTAAACAAATTGTAAAAGAAAAATATCATTGTGCTGTATTTGACGGAATGTGTGGCACGGCGAAAAGATTACGCACGGTTTTAGGATATGATAATGGTAATGAAATGGCTGATCATGCAAACAAAAATATTGAAAGTGATGCAGGATACATATCAAAAGTTGTCTTCAAAGGGGGCGACGAATGGAAAAACGAACGCATTTTTAATGAAATAATTATGGGTTTATAAATAATCTGGGGAAATTTTTCCCACAAAATCCCAAAAAATTCCTAAAAAGTCTTGACATTGAAGGGTTTCAATGCTATATTTAATGTATCAACCTACAAAAGGCAGTTTTTATGTTGTATCTCACCGGTGAATACAGTCACCAAATGGACACTAAAAACAGAATAAGAATTCCCAACAAGCTTAAGGGCGATGAGCATGGGCTTTACTTTTCAAAAGGGACAAACAATTGTCTTTTTGTTTACTATGAAGCCGGCTATAAGGAACTTCTTCAAAAAGTTGAAGAAAAAGTCAAAATGAGCGATGAGGAAGGGCAAATGGCTTTAAGAGTTTTCGCAAAGTCGTTTACGTGGGTTGAAGGCGATGCTCAAGGAAGAATGATACTTCCTCAAAAGCTTAAAGAATTTGCAAAAATCGACAGGGACATTGTTATCTGCGGTGCGAATTCAAGAATTGAAATCTGGGCAAAGGAAGTTTACGATGAGTATTTCGCAGATGCGGATAAAAACTTCGACAGTATTTTCAAGAAGCTGGATATCTAAATGGAATTCTCACATGTTCCCGTAATGCTCGAAGAGTGTATTGAAGGGCTTAATCTTAAAGACGGCGGAATTTATTTTGACGGAACAATCGGCGGAGCAGGGCACTCGTATGAAATTCTTAAGAGAACAAGCCCGTGCGGAAAACTGATTGCAACAGATTTGGATGACGATGCAATCGCCGCGGCAACAAAAAGGCTTGCGGAATTTAAAAACAGATATTCGATATATAAATCAGATTATAAAAATTTTCAAACCGTTTTCACAACGGCGGGAGTTGATAAAATAGACGGCGCTATTCTTGATTTCGGTGTTTCAAGTTACCAGCTTGATAATGCCGAAAGGGGATTTTCTTATATGAAGTACGAAGCGCCTTTGGATATGAGGATGGACAGGTCGCAGCCGTTGACCGCCGAAAAACTCATAAACGAATATCCCCAACGCGAAATTGCGGAAATACTTAAAAAGTACGGGGAAGAAAAATTTGCATCCGATATCGCCGCCGGAATAGTTAAAGCAAGAACCCGAAACGCTATAACTACTTGCGGCGCGCTTGTGGAAATAATAGAAAACTGCATACCGAAAAAATTTCAGCAGAACGGTCCGGCGGCAAGAAAAAGCTTTCAGGCAATAAGAATAGCCGTAAACGGCGAACTCAGCGGGCTTTACGAATGCGTTGTAAGTTTAACCCGAAAACTTGCAAAAGGCGGAAGAATCGTTATTCTGACGTTTCATTCGCTTGAGGACAGAATAGTAAAGCAAGCGTTCAGATTTCTTGAAACCGACTGTATCTGTGATAAGAGTTTACCTGTTTGTGTATGCGGAAAACAGAAAGAAATAGAGATTATAACTAAAAAACCTGTTATTGCAAGCGTAAAGGAGATGGCAATCAATTCGCGCTCTAAATGCGCGAAACTGAGAATAGCAGAAAAAATCGTTTGATAATTGTGATAAGGAGAAGATTATGGCAGTCGCAATTTTGGACAGGACTTTGGAGTCCTTGGAAAACGCAGAAGAAACCCGCGAAAAACAACTGAAAAATACATATTCCGCCCGTAATTTGTCGGACGAGCAGCATAATGCCAAAATAGGCGAAATATATGCCCGACTTATCAATCCGAGCGCAAAAATAGACGATATACTTGAACGTAACACGGCTGAACCTAAACAGGCGGTTAAAGAAATTTTTGCAGATAAACCTTATCTCGTGGAAAACGCAAGGGCAGATGCGGAAATTTTCCGTGCGGACAGCCCTGTTAACCGCAGAGCTATGGATATATTGCCTGTAACTGCGTATGAAGCTGAAGGCGAGGAAGAGAACGAAGATTTGCGTCCGACTCGCACAACTATTCAGTACAAAACAAGCGGAGTCACCAAGACGCCTGAAGAGGGCAAAATTCAAAACACCGACGCGGAAAAGCGTGCGGGTTTATCAAAAAAAGAAAAAATAGTTATCGGCGTGGTCGTCGGCGTTATCGTTGCGCTTTTTGCTTTGATAATTATTAATTCGGCTATACTTTCGGGAATTAATTCCGAATTAAGCTCTCTTCAATCGTCTTTGACGATGGTAAAAGCATCGTATGCGGGGGTTAGCGACGAAGTAAATACTATGCTTGCAAACGCATTGAAAGATGTGGAACAGTTCGCTATTTTGAAAGGGCTTATAAAGTAACCAAATGTCGTTAGATAAAGCATATATGGGGGTCTGGTACCATAAAAAAAATAAATAAACATGGTTTTTCCGTAACCGTTTTACAAAAGAGGTTATTGTCAATGGGATTGGCAATAACCTTTATTTTTTGCATAATTTTATCACGTCTTTTATTTGTTCAGCTTGCTTGGGGAACGGAGCTTAAACTAAAGGCTTTCGATCAGTGGAACAGGGAAATCCCGATAATTGCCGCTCGCGGGGTAATAACAGACAGAAACGGCTCAGTGCTTGCCGGAAACCGCACCACATATAGTGTGTTTGTGCGCCCCAATGCGGTTGTTGATAAGGAATATGCGGCAACTGTTTTGGGAGGAATTTTTTCGCTTGACCCGCAGGAAGTTCTGAAAAAAATCGATAGCGGGAAAGTATCGGAAGTGACGGTTGCAAGGCAGGTAAGCAAAGAAAGCGTAGAAAAACTTGTTTCTTACGATATTGCGGGAATTTATTATTCGCGTGATAATTCTCGCCAATACACTTACAACGAAGCGTTGTGTCAGGTACTTGGTTTTACTGCCAACGACGGGTCCGGACTGTCCGGCGTTGAAAAATATTATAATAATATTTTGAGCGGGAGAAACGGCGAAATTACTTATACGACCGATATTATAGGTATAGAAACGGAAAATTCCGTGGTTGTATATCGTGAGGCTTCCGACGGTGACGAAATTAGGCTTACGGTTGATATGGAAATTCAACTTGCCGCCGAAGACGCAATGAAAAGCGTATATGAGTCGAGCGGGGCTAAAGCTGTTTCCTGTATAGTGCTTAATCCGCAAAACTTTGATATATTAGCGCTCGTAAACTATCCGTCATACGATTTGAATAATGTTCCTCGCGATGATAAAGAGGCTTTGAATGCCCTTTCTAGGAATTGTATAGTCAGTGATATTTATGAACCGGGGTCAACCTTTAAAGTGGTAACGGCGGCTGCTGATATTGAAGAATACCTTAACGGCAACAGTAAAGCTTTTTCGCCTTCATACGTTTTCAACGGCAGCCGTACCAGAACTGTTGACGGCACAAAAATCAAGTGCTGGTCGGACCATTCAAACGGAAAACATTCAAATCAGACGTTGTCTACTGCTCTCAATAACAGTTGTAACCCTTGTTTTACGGATATGGCTTTGTCGCTCGGCAGTCAAACGTTCTATAATTATCTCCAAAAATTCGGTTTCGGAAATGTAACCGGCTTGGATTTTAATGGGGAAGCGTTGGGTATGCTTGTTCCGCAAACAGCCGTGCGGGACTGTGATTTGGCGCGAATAGGATTCGGGCAGACTATTGCCGTCACCGGAGTTCAGCTTGCCTGTGCGGTAGCCGCGGCTGTGAACGGAGGCAACTATTATATTCCTCATCTATTGAAAAGTATTGTTTCGGCTGACGGAAAAACTGTTTTGGAATACAATCCGATTTTAAAAAACAAAGTAATAAACGAAAAGGCTTCGGCGATGCTTGCCGAAATGCTTGAAGGAGTAGTATCCGAAGGTAGCGGTAAAAAGGCGTTTATTGAAGGGTACCGTGTCGGCGGTAAAACGGGCACTGCGCAAAAATATGAAGACGGACATGTGGCTCAGGGTAAATACGTTTCGTCTTTCTGTGGATTTTTTCCGGCGCACAGACCGGAATATCTTGCGCTAATTATTGTTGACGAACCGCAAGGCACTTATTATGGCAGTGCCGTAGCCGCGCCGGTAGCAAAAGAAATTTTTGAAGATATTATAAAAATTAAAAATATACAGCGGTACATATAATGAAACTCTGTGAACTTATAAAAAATATGCGAACAAAAGAAATTGTCGGCAATCCCGATGTGGAAGTAAAAGGTTTATGCACGGATAGCCAAATGGTAAAAGAGGGGGATTTGTTTGTTTGCTATGTCGGCGGAAAACATGATTCGCACAATGATATAGCTGAAATAACTGAAAAAGGCGCTGTTGCAATAATATGTGAACACAAACTTGATTGTGCCGTTACACAGATAATTGTTGACGATGGCAGGGCCCAGATTGCGGTTGTGGCGCGGGTATTTTTCGGCTATCCTGATAAAAAACTGAAAATTGTCGGTATAACTGGCACTAACGGCAAAACAACGACTGCGCATATGCTTGCCGGAATATTTAAATCAAACGGAAACAAATGCGGATTAATAGGTACTTTGGGTATAAGTTACGGTGAAAGATTTATAGCGCCGGAATTGACTACTCCGGATCCGATTTTTCTGTTTTCCGTTCTTTCGGATATGGTTTCGTCCGGTGTGGAATATGTATTTATGGAGGTCTCGGCTCATGCATTGTTTTATGATAAAGTGCACGGTATAACTTTTGAGGTCGGCGTATTTACTAACTGTACTCAAGACCATCTTGATTTTTTTGGAAATATGAATGAATATTCCGCGTGCAAAATGTTGATGTTTCAAAACGGAAGATGTAAGCATGCGGTGATAAACTCTGATGATGAACTGGGCGTAAAAATGTTGAAAAATTCAGAACATGCCGTCAGTTATGGTTTGAAAAATCCCGCCGACGTTTTTGCCGTTGATGTGGATTGTAAAATCAACGGAACAAAATTTGTGCTGAATTTATTTGACGAATTGTACGAAATAAAGCTCGATATGCCTGCGACGCATAATGTTTACAATGCTATGGCTGCCGCCGCATGCGCTAAATTGTTGGGAGTTAAAACAAACGTTATTGCAAGGGGGCTTTTAAGTGTAAAAACCGTTTCGGGTAGACTCGAACATGTTGCGAAATTTAACGGAGCGGATATATTTGTGGATTTTGCCCATACGCCTGACGGCTTGGAAAAATCTTTACAGTCCTTAAGAAAATTATGTAAAGGCAAGCTTTATTGTTTGTTTGGCTGCGGCGGTAACCGAGATAAAAGCAAGCGACCGATTATGGGCGGAGTTGCTGCGCGATATTCCGATTTTTGCATTGTTACATCAGATAATCCTAGGTTTGAAGACCCTTACGATATAATCAGTGAAATAGAAACGGGTATAAAGCCAACCGGCAAGAAATATGTGACTGTAACCGAGCGTGAAATTGCGACAGAATATGCAATAAGGCTTTTGGAGAAAGACGATATTTTACTTGTTGCGGGTAAAGGCGGGGAGCACTATCAGGAAATAATGGGTATAAAACACAGCTACGACGACAATACAGTAATAAAAAACATAATCGGCGATTAAATGAATGAAATTTTTATAGCGGTTTTGTGCGGTTTCGGTGCATCCGTTTTATTGTTAATGCTGATATTACCGCTTTTAAAACGGCTTAAAGCGGGTCAGTATATTTTAGGATATGTTAAAGAGCACGAAAAGAAAAGCGGCACGCCTACGATGGGCGGGCTTGCTTTTATTTGTGCAATTGTTATAGTCGGTTTTTGTATGTCGGGGTTTGGCGGCGGGGAGGCCAACTTAACTCTTGCAATAACCGCGAGCTTTATGGTTGTTGGATTTTTAGATGATTTTCTTAAAATTTATCATAAAGAAAACGAGGGGCTCAAACCTTATCAAAAAATAATTTTTCAAACAGCTATAGCAACTGTTGCCGCGCTTTTTTGTTGGTTTAACGGAAAAACTTTTTTGAATATTCCGTTTTACGGAAAATCCATAGATATAGGTTGGGGTATAATCCCGCTTGTAATTTTTATTTTTACGGCAACCGTAAATTGCGTCAATCTAACCGACGGGCTTGACGGACTTGCAGGCGGAACGAGCTGTGCTTATCTTCTGGTTTTGGGAATTATGCTTTATATTAGCGGTATTAATTACGGGGTATTATGCTTTGTAGGCTTAGGCGCGGTAGCGGCTTTCCTTGTATTTAATACCAATAAAGCGGCTATTTTTATGGGGGATACGGGTTCGCTTGCGTTAGGCGGATTTATTTCGTGCCTTTCGGTTTTTTCGGGAAACTCTCTTTATATACCTTTGGTCGGAATAATGTTCGTGATTTCGGGAATATCCGTTATAGTACAAGTCATATACTATAAACGGACAAGCAAGAGGGTGTTTTTAATGGCTCCTATACACCATCATTTTCAAATGAAGGGTTATACGGAGTGTAAAATAACTTATGCGTATTTCGTGCTTACTTGCCTTGTCGGAATAATCTGTTTGATTTTTTTGTGAGGTTTTATGTATTTCAGAGGTCAGAAGTTTTTTGTAGCGGGCATGTCGGTTTCGGGTGAAAGCAGCGCCCGCTTTTTGCTTGAGCGCGGAGCGGAGGTATATATCTACGACGATGTTATAAACGATAAAATTTCCGAAGTAATGGCGGAGTTAGCCGGTTTGGGGGCGCATATTGTAACGCCGGAAACATGCGAAGCGTCTGCCCTGCGTTGCGATATTCTTGTTTTGAGCCCCGGAATACCTATAGATAACGCTTTGCCTGTTTCTTTCCGTAAGCAGGGTAAAGCTATTATAGGCGAGGAAGAACTTGCGGCAAATTATTTGCGGGCAACGGCGGTAGCGGTAACGGGTACGAACGGAAAAACCACAACCGTAACTATGATTAACGAAGTTTTAAATGCTATGGGCGTGCATAGCGTTGCGTGCGGCAATAATGGAAATCCTCTTATACGCGAAGTCGAAAATCTTACTTTCAGTGACTATGCGGTTATCGAAATTTCTTCGTTTCAGCTTGAAACGCTGACAAGCCTGCGTCCTCATATCGCCGTGGTTACAAATATTACTGAAGATCATTTGAACCGCCATTACAATATGGAAAATTACATATATCTGAAATCTAAAATTTTACGCAATTTAAAAGAAAGCGAGTTTGCGGTTCTTAATTACGACGACCCCGTGGTGCGAAGCTTTTCAAAAAATACTAAAGCTAAAGTAATATATTTCTCGATGCAGTCGCGTGTTGACGGCGCTTATTTTGAAAACGGCGGAATATATTTCAACGGAGAAAAATATTTTGATTTGACAGATATGACGATCGGCGGGGTGCATAATGTTTATAATGCGCTTGCGTGCGTAGCTGTTGCGGGCATTTTAAAACTTGACAAACGGCGTGCGGGTGAAGCGGTTTGCGCGTTTAAAGGGGTTAAGCACCGCATTGAAAAGGTGCGTGAAGTCGGCGGAGTAACTTATGTGGATGACAGCAAAGGAACTAATGTAGATGCGGCTCTTAAAGCTGCGCAGACTATGAGTTGCTCTACGGTTATTCTGCTTGGCGGAAAGGATAAGGGTGATGATTACGTTCCGCTTTTTTCAGGGCTTTCTTCTACGCCTGTTGTGCACGCCGTCATTTACGGCGAAAACAGATTTAAAATGCTTAATGCGGCAATAAAAGCAGGCTTTGTTAGCTTTTCTTTATGTTCGGAGTTTGAAACGGCTGTTAAGATTGCTCAATTCACCGCAAAGCCGGGGCAATGTGTGCTTTTAAGTCCTGCAAGTTCCAGCTTTGATAGTTTTTTGAATTATGAAGAGAGAGGGGATGCGTTCAGGCAAATCGTAGAGAAAATAGATGAAAACGAAGTCCGTTGAAAGAAAACAGCGCGCTCCGCGCGAGCCGGTTTTAAAAATAAAAAAACAGCATACAAAAGCGGGAGATATCCCGCTTTTAATATGTGTTGTGCTT
Organism: uncultured Clostridia bacterium; assembly: GCA_947175485.1. Classification (GTDB taxonomy): domain Bacteria; phylum Bacillota; class Clostridia; order Christensenellales; family Borkfalkiaceae; genus Coproplasma. The sequence goes on along the minus strand of CAMWMZ010000038.1, from coordinate 5,666 downwards.
ATGTCTGTTTTCGGTTGCGTAATGATATATTCCGCAAGCTCATATACGGCGGAAGTACAATACGGAGATAGTCTGTATTTTGTAAAAAAGCAGATAATCGGGGTTGTTCTTGGTATTGCCGCTATGGCGGGGGCGTGTTTTTTACCTTATAAAAAACTTGCAAAATTCAAAATTCCGGCTGTAGTTATTGCAGTGGTCTTGCTCGGGCTTGTTTTTGTTCCTGGAATAGGCATTACTAATTACGGTGCAACTCGTTGGATTGGTTTCGGGAGTTTTACTATTCAGCCTTCTGAAATTGCAAAATATGCGTTTGCTTTATTTTCTGCTGCGTATTTTGCTAAAAATTATGAAAAGGTAAAAACAGTAAAAGGCGTAGCCCCGGTGCTTGGGGTGGGTATTCTGTTTTGTGTTTTGATTATTACGGAACCGAATATGTCTATTACGATGTGTGTCGGGCTTTTAATGCTTGGAATAATTTTTTTAAGCGGAACAAATCTGAAAACCTTTGCCATAATTTTAATACCTTTTGTTATTGCAATCCCTGTACTGATTATTTTGGAGCCTTATCGGCTGCAAAGGTTAAGCGCGTTTATTGATCCTTGGGCGTCGCCTAAGGACGAGGGGTATCAGCTTATACAATCTTTATATGCTCTTGGAAACGGCGGATTGTTCGGAACCGGGCTTTTTAATTCAACGCAAAAATACAGATTTTTACCGTTTGCGGAAAGTGATTTTATACTTGCCATAATGGGCGAAGAGCTCGGTTTTTTCGGATTGTTTGCGTTTTTTCTTGCCTGCGGGTTTATTATTTATCGCGGTTTTAAAATTGCAAAAAACTGTAAAGACAGATTCGGTTTTCTTCTTGCGGCGGGGTTTACGCTTGTATATGGAATCCAGGTTGCCGTAAACGCACTTGTCGTAAGCGGAGCTATACCTCCAACGGGGTTGCCGTTACCGCTGATATCAAGCGGGAATACTTCGCTAATAATAACAATGGCTTCAATGGGGGTGCTCTATAACATTTCGCGTGTTAACAAAGAAGATTGAACCCGCCATATAATGGAGTAGGGCAAATGCTGGTTGCCCTATATTTACTTACTCGGAGTCAATATGGAAAAATACATAATTAACGGAGGAAACAAGCTTTTCGGCGGGGTCGAAATTCAAACCGCAAAAAATTCGGTTTTGCCGGTGCTTGCCGCTACCGTCCTCACGGACGAAAAAATAAGAGTAATCAATATTCCCGACATATCCGACGTTAGAAATATGATAAAAATTCTGACGTGTCTCGGTTGTAAAGCGGTTTTTGACGGGGATGATTTGATAGTGGACAGTTCTGGCGCAGATTGCTATGAAATACCAAGCGAACTTGCTCACGAGCTTCGGTCTTCGGTTTTTTTGCTCGGTTCGGTAATTTCGCGTTTTCGTATGGCAAAAATTGCATATCCGGGCGGCTGCGATATAGGGCTGCGCCCTGTGGATTTGCACCTAACCGGATTAAAGCGGCTTGGCGTTGAGATAACCGAAGAAAACGGTTACATAATCTGTAAATGCGATAAACTTTGCGGGAACGAGATAATGCTTGATTGTCCCAGTGTAGGGGCAACCGAAAATATAATGCTCGCGGCAGTGAAAGCGGAAGGAATAACGGTTATCAAGAACGCCGCTCGTGAACCTGAAATAGAAGATTTGCAAAAACTTTTGAATTGTATGGGGGCTAAGGTTAAGGGGGCCGGAAGCAGTTCTATAACGATAGAGGGGGTTAAGCGTCTCGGCGGTTGTGATTTTTTGCCTATTTCAGACAGAATAGAAGCGGGTACGTTCCTTATTGCCGCGGCTATGTGCGGCGGGGAAATTGAACTTCGGCGCGCATGTGCGGAAAATATCAGTTCGCTTTTACATAAACTTAGAGAAAACGGTTGCAAAATACGCGTATATAATGATAAAATAGTATTGGAAAATCATAGAAGATTAACTTCTGTAAAGAGTATAGAAACTCAGCCTTATCCTGGCTTTCCCACGGATTTGCAGGCTCAAATAACGGCTCTTTGCTGTATTTGCCGCGGGCAGTCGATTGTTACCGAAAATCTTTTTGAAACGCGGTTCAAGTATGTGCCCGAGCTTAGAAAAATGGGCGCCGATATAACTGTTATAAACCGTAACGCTTTTGTTCGCGGCGTTGAAAAATTCCGCGGAGCAACGGTTGTTGCTCATGACTTGCGTGGCGGGGCGGCTCTAGTTTCTGCCGGTTTAGCGGCGGAAGGAAGAAGTGAAGTTCTTGATATTTCTCATATAGACAGGGGATACGGCTCTTTCGAGTATAAACTGAGAAAACTCGGCGGCGATATCGTAAGAGTGTCGGTATAGCGTATTTATGAAATACTTAAGAAAAATAACCGTTGCCGTAATAGCTTTTATATTTTTCGTTGCGGTTTCAATAGGCGCAGGCGTGATGTTCGCCATACGTAATGTTAATGTAACTTATTACGATTACGGAAGTGGAAACGACGGAACAATATCGGAAATAAAGAAAACGGTTTTGGATAATTTCCGCGGAACGCTTATTGCATTTGTTAATGAAGAAGATATAAAGCTGTGTATACCAAACGGTTATGTTTTGACAAAATTTGAAAAAGCATATCCCTGCACGCTGAATTTCACGGTTAAAGAAAGGGTGGAAGTTTTTGCCGAGAATACGGCGGCGGGCTATGATATATATGATGAAGACGGGGAATTTCTGCGGAGTTCGGAAAGCTATTTTAACGGAAAAGACGGCGCGCCGAACATAATTATTGAAAGCGATGATAAAGAAGCTGTGGCAAATGCCGCGGCATCGTTTAAAAGAAATTTCAATTCTCTGCGTTCTTCTGTTGAAAAAATAAGTGTAAAATATCCGCAGACCTCTTTCGACGACCATAAATACGCATTTTATTTGCGTTGTGGTTTGATAATAGAAGTAAAGGGCGTCGAACTGTTTGAAGAAAAGTTGGCGCGTGCGGCGGAAGTGTTCGCTACGTTATCGGGTGAACAAAAGCTCGGCGGAACTATTTATTGCTATACTGCAATCGATGGTGTCAGTGTGCGTGCGACTTATGAAAATGCGGCATAAAAAAGCAACCCCTATGCGGGTTGTTTTTTTGTTTCATTTTGTTGACTTTGTCTACACTTTATTATATAATCAATTACATAACAGAGAATGGAGCTTTATGTATGCGCCCTAACGGTGTTGCAGTGCTTGATATACGCTCTTCCGAAGTAACCGCAGTCGTTGGCGAAAGGGGCGTAAACAACACGTTCATTATTAAAAGCAAATATACTTGTTCATACGACGGTTACGCCGAAGGCGAGTTGTTGGATACGGACAGTTTTATTTCCGCCGTTTATGACGTGGTTAAAAGTACTTTGGCGGCCGGCGGCGCTTATAAAGCTTTTTATGTCGGCGTGCCGTGTGAGTTTTTGAAGCTTGTAAATACCGACAAGGTGTTGAGCTTTCAATCATCAAAAAAAATAACGCGGTCAGATTGTGATTTGCTGATTGATATGAGCACTCCCGAAAACGAGGAGGGGTGGAAGACAATCCGTCACAGTTGTTTGTATTATGTTCTGTCGGACAAGCGTAAGGTTATAAATCCTATCGGCGCTTTAAGCGACAGTTTGCAAGGCAAATGCTGTTTTTTTAAGTGTAAAGCTTCTTTTATAGATTGTCTTATGGCGGCGTTTAAAAGATTTAATGCCGTAAGTACTGTTAATTTGATACCTTCTAATTATGCTGAAGCAATGTACTTAATAGAACCGGAAAAACGTGACGAATGTGCGGTTCTGTTCGATTTCGGATATATATCTTCAACTTATAGCGTAGTTTGCGGCAACGGCTTGTTGTATAGCGAAGCGTTTTCAATAGGTATAGGACATATAGCGTTTTATTTAATGTCGGAGCTTGATATTCCGTTTGCGGTGGCGTCTTCGTTTCTTTCCACGATCAATCTTAACGCTAAAGAAAAGCTTTCGGCTTTGGAAGAATGTATATACGACGGCAAAACATATTCATTTGCGACTTCGGAATTAAGAGACATAATTCGTGAAGGGCTTGACGGGATTTGCGAAACTATTGAAGAATGTAAACAAAATTTCAGCGGCAGAAACATAGACGGTAAACCGCTGTATATTACCGGTGAGGGAATAAAAGTCGTAAGAGGCGCAGCCGAGCATCTTTCCGATAGGCTTGAAAAAGGCGTTGAAATAATTGCGCCGAAAGTTCCGTATTATGATAAACCGCAGTTTTCATCTGTTCTCAGTCTGTTGGATATTGCTTTAACAGATGCTAAATAATATAAAACATAAATTTCTTTGACGGAGGGTCAAAATGTTTAACGATTTACAGGGAATCGGCTCGAACGGTATTACCGGTCGTGCAAAAATTAAAGTTATGGGTGTTGGCGGCGCAGGAAATAACGCCGTTAACCGTATGCTGGATGCGGGGATAAATAGCGCCGAATATTTCGTGGTTAATACGGATAGCCAAATTCTTACTCTTTCCCCGTGCGAAAATAAAATTCAGATAGGAAGTGCACTCACCAAAGGGCTTGGTGCCGGTGCCGATCCCGAAGTAGGAAGGGCGGCCGCTGAAGAAAGTAAAGATTTGCTTACAGAGGCGATTAAAGGAACAGACCTTTTGTTTATTACAGCCGGTATGGGCGGCGGCACGGGAACGGGAGCCGCGCCGGTAATAGCGAAAATCGCGCGTGATATGAAAATATTGACGATTGCGGTTGTGACCGAGCCTTTCAGTTTTGAAGGCAAAAAACGTATGGAAAACACTGCAAAGGGTTTGGACAATCTAAAAAAATATGTTGATACCCTTATTGTTATTCCGAATGACAAGATAAAAACCGTTGTAGCAAAGAATACGCCCATGACGGAAGCTTTGCGCGTTGCGGATGAAATTTTGAAACAAAGCATAAAGGGCTTGACTGAACTTATAGTAAATCCCGCTCTTATAAATCTTGACTTTGCCGATGTTAAAACCATACTGAAAGACAAGGGTATTGCTCATCTCGGCGTCGGCGTAGCCAAGGGTGACAACAGAATTATCGAAGCGGTTCGCGTGGCGGTTAATTGCCCGCTTCTTGAAACTACAATCGAAGGAGCCCGCGGAGTTATTTTAAACGTAGTTGGCGGTCAGGATTTGACTATCGACGAGGTGACGGACGCTGCCGAACTTGTTAAAAGCGTAGTAGACGCGTCGGCAAATATAATTTTCGGCGCAAGAATAGACCCTAATGTTCAGGACGAAGTGGAAATTACGGTAATTGCCACAAGTTTCCCCGGTTATGACGGTAAGCCGGCCGAAGAGCCTCGTACTTATCCGGCACAGACCTATTATGATGACAGCTATAGCAGAAGAATGAGTGTAAACGAGCCTTACTATAAGCCCGTTCAAAACGTTCAACAGTTGCGTCCTGCGCAGCCTGCGTCTTTAGAAAGGGCGCAATACGTTCAGCCTTTGCAACCTGCTCAGCCTGTTCAGCCTGTGCAATATCAGCAGAGCGAGGACAATTCGGCGATAGAACGTCCGGCAGAAAAGAACATTCCTAAATTTGCGCAGCTTTTGAAAAATTTCGGTAAAAGGCGCGAAGACTGAAAAAATTTATTGCAAATTAATAAAT
>CAMWMZ010000037.1 GCA_947175485.1 uncultured Clostridia bacterium | reverse complement strand
ACCCACGCAACCAGCTTGGAAGGCTAGTGTTCTACCATTGAACTACACCCGCATATGAAGCGGTTTACGTTTTCCGCAACTCAATGCTAAAAAATTATATCAAAACAAATTTTTGATGTCAACTCATTTTAAAAGGGTTTTACCAAAAATTGAAATATTGTTCCGCGCGTTTAAATTAAAGGAAAATCCCGCTTTTCAATGTAAGAAAAGCGGGATTTTTTTATTTGTCTTTATTTCTTTTTTTGTTTTTATCGGACGTGATAACGAATATTATATATCCGCCTGCGGCGAGTACAAGCACGATGACTACGATAACGAGGATAACTTCTTTTATCAAATTTTCTTCTGAGTGGTCGGGGTCGGGCTTTTCGGCGGGGTCATCTTCTATATAAGTAAAAGGCGAGACGTAGCCGAACGGAACGTAACCGACGTCGGTGCCGTTTTCAGTGGTAAATTCCACTTTATAGAAATCGCGCACGAGTTCGGGGTTATCTGATTTTTTTACTTCGCCGACAACCTTTAACGGTTCGCCGGAGTTTATTGCTTTAAGCTGTGTGCTTTTGCAGACGTAAGGCGTTGAGTAGATGAAAGCGTCGTCTACCGTGACGGTTGCGCCGAGTTCTTTGGGAGATACGGCTTCACGCGCCGCCGCGGTTGTGTTATCCGAGTGCATAATATAGCAAGCGCTCTTTTTACCGTCGTTTGCGCAGACCATAACGATTGAAATTTTATCGCTTTCTCCGCACGTTGCAAGGAGCAAAGCGGTTTTTGCGTTAATATCGGTTTCCGCCTTATACGTTTCCCCCGCGGAGAAAAATTCGCCGTCTAACTTATCAATATCGATTTCGGTCATGAACGCGCCGCTTTTTAAAGTGACGAACTCAGGAGTTTGTTTGCTGTGCTCTTTGATTGCCTGTGCCGCGCCTTCGGCATTGATTGTTTCGACGGCGGAATAATCGAGATAAGGGAGGGGGATTTTTTCATAAGACGCGCCGTTTAATTCGTACAGCGCGTTTTCTTTAACGGCGTATGCTTTGCCGCCGTATTTTTTTAAAATAGAAAAACCTTCGAGCGGTTCGCTTTCTGTAGTTAACTCGTTGTAAGCGGTTAAAACGTTATCGGCGTTAAATGAATAGTAAAAGCTGCCGAGAGAAAACTTGTCCTTTTCCTCGTAGCCGTCGAACGCGGGGATTTCTTCCAGCGGGGAGAGCCTTTCCGAACCGTATTCATATGCTTTTCCGTTATCGAGAAAGAGCATTTTTTCGCCCGAAATTTCGTAATTTTCAAGCTTTTCAAATACGGCTTCCTTTGAAAAGTCCTGCGGATAAAAGTTTATTCCGCTTTGCGTATTTTCCGCCGAAGCGGCTGCTGCGCCGAAATTCAAAGCCGTTGAAATGACTGCGATTAATGAAGTTGTCAAAGCCAACAATTTTTTCACGATGCAATTATACCATACCTTTTTGAGAAAATCAAATTGTAGTTATAAAAAATTAAAACGCGCCGCAGCCGTAAAGATTTTGGTTTGCGCCATAGCAACGGCGGACGAAACACAAGCGGTAAACGCGATATACGGAAAAAGGCGGAAAACGCAGAAATCTGTATCGGGAAAAGCGTTCACGCGAAAAGAAACAAGATAAATACGAAAAGCGCAATTGCCGTAAAAAAGCGAAAAAGTTACAAAAAAATCATAAAAAAACTTTAAATTATTTTTTAAACGTGCGTTTATTGTCACGTTTTGCGTTTATAATAGCCAATGTAAACAAACAAATGTTTTGTTTTGGGAGGGTTATGAAAAGCAAACGGCTGATAAGGTTTTATTTTTCCGCGGACGAGCTGAACCGCGCTCTTGACAATCTTATAACCGTGAACGCGCTGAAAATCGACGATTTTTCGAAAGGCGCGGAGTATTGCGCGGAAAGAATTTTAAAGCTTATTCAGGTAAAAAGAGAGTTTTGCGCGCTTTGGAGATATATAGACGGAATTATGGAAGGGCTGAGCGCGGAAGAGCGGGGAATACTCAGATTTTACGGCACGGCGCGATGCGGGATAAAAAGCATCGGCAAAGAGCGTGCGAAAGAGGTTAAGCGCGTAACCGTAAAGTTCGGGCGCAGAGCGCGGCGGCTAGAAAGATACGCCGAGGCGGTGAGGCTTTTGGGGGAATATTATTGCCTTTGCAATGCGGGCTATAACGGCTTTTTTTTGGAAGATATGTAAATTACGATAATTGCGATTGCGGCTATTAACGTTATTACAATGGCGGTTATGAGCATTGCGCTGTTGCCGTCGGGGGTTTCGGGAACTTCCGCAACCGTCGGCTCCGGCAGTTCGTTTAATGGATAGCTTTCAACGGTCTGCGTGATATATCCGAACTTTTCGCCGCAGTATACGTATGATAAAACGCTGTCGCCGAGAGCGTACGCACCGTAATAAGCCGCGGTCAGCTCGATTTCGAGAGGGGGAAACAAATTGCCGGTGCTCTCCGCTTTATATACGACTTTGAGAGAGAGATCGAGATATAAATTTTCAAGCGGCTCTTTTACGGTTACAAGCCCTGATTTGCGGCAATAGCCGTAAACCGCACGGTAAGCGCCGTTATCTTCAGCGTATTTAACGCGGTACCAGCCGTCTTCTTCGCTTAAGATTTCCACGCAATAGGTTTGTGGAATTATAAAGAGCGCGCTTTCTGCGGATTTTTCACTGCAAATATACACCGTGCTGTTTAAGCCGGCGTAAGCGTAGCGGGCGCTTTCCGCGCTTGCGGGCGCGGCGAAAGCGGCGGAAACGGATATTAAGGTTATCAGGGCGGCGGTTAAAACCGCTTTGAAAACGTTCATACTTTCATAATTATAAAATGCATTATGCCGAAAAAAAGATAAAAACGGGGCGAAAAATGTCTTATGGAAAGGGAAGATATATTAAAACGTATCGAGGAGATAGAAAACGAGCTTAAAAAGCGGCGCAGAAACGACAAGCTTGCACGCTATAACGCGGGGAGACGTAAGCACAAAAAGCAAATGGCTTTTCATAAGTGCAAAAAGCGTAACCGCTGGGTTTTCGGCGGTAACCGCTCGGGGAAAACCGAGTGCGGCGCCGTAGAGTGCGTGTGGATGCTCAGGGGGATACACCCTTACCGCACGAACAGAAAGGAAGTGTTCGGGTGGGCGGTTTCGCTTTCCCAACAGGTGCAAAGAGACGTGGCGCAGGCAAAGATTTTAAGCTATTTGCCAAAAAGCTGGATTGCGGATATTACTATGCTTTCGGGGCGCAAGGATAACCCTGCGGGCGGGGTTATCGACCAGATAAAAGTGCGCAATATATTCGGGGGAATTTCGACTTTGGGCTTTAAAAGCTGCGACCAGGGGAGGGAAAAGTTTCAGGGAAGCTCGCTTGATTTCGTTTGGTTTGACGAAGAGCCGCCCAAAGACGTTTACGAAGAGTGCGTAATGCGCGTTATGGACAAGAGAGGGGACATATTCGGCACTATGACCCCGCTGAAAGGGCGGACTTATATTTATAACGAAATATATCTGAATACGCGCAATAACCCTGAAATATGGCATATATCGGCAACGTGGGAGGACAATCCGTTTTTGCCGAAAAAGGAGCAGAGGATACTTGAAAAGGCCTTTGACCGCTCCGCGCTGGACGCGCGCAAATTCGGGAAGTTTTCGGAGGGGGCGGGGCTTGTATATCCCGAATTCGACGAGAGCGTGCACGTTATAGAGCCGTTTGCCGTTCCCAAAGAGTGGCATGAAAATATTTCTATCGACCCCGGGCTGAACAATCCGCTTTCTGCGCACTGGTACTGCGTGGATTACGACGGAAACGTTTACGTTATAGCGGAGCATTTCGCGGCGGGTAAGGACGTTGATTTCCATGCGGGGGCTATAAAGGAAATAAGCGCGAAGCTCGGTTGGAAAACCGACGGCAGAGGGAGGATAAACGCGCTTATAGACAGTGCGGCGAACCAGAGAACGCTTGCTTCCGCAAAGTCGGTTGCGGAGCTGTTTTCCGAGCGCGGAATACTTGTGAACACGAACGTTAACAAAGACGTTTTCAGCGGTATAGCGAGGGTTAAAGCTTTTTTGAAGCAAGACAACGGCGAGGGAAATCTTTATATATTTTCAAACTGCGTGAACATGATAGCGGAGTTCAAAGGGTATTTATGGGCGGGAGGGGATACCCCCGTAAAGCGTGACGACCATTGCATGGACGAGCTGAGATATTTTATTATGACCCGCCCGCGGCCCGCAGAAAAGGATGAGAGCGCCGCGCCGGTGCTTGCCGACAAGATGAGAAAAATAAAGCGCCTGGCGCGCGGAAGAAAGAGAATTTAGGAGGTGGCGTTATTCAAGACGACAAAAACGTGAAGGGCGCGCTTTTACGGTGCGCGACGGGGCTTTCCGCAAGCGAAACGGTGGAGGAGTTTGCCGTGGACGGCGACGGTGAGCTGAAGCTTGTGAAAAAAAGAGTGACAAAAAGGGAAATACCCCCCGACATAAAGGCGGTAAAGCTTCTTATGGAGGAGGGCGGGGAGCTTTCCGACGAGCAGCTGGAAAGCGAAAGGCAGAGGCTTTTAAAGCTTTTGGAAGAAAACGGTTAAAAGGAGATTGATTTGGAAAAGAAGGAATTGACGCCGGAAGAAATTCTTGCGGACGAGGTGGAAAAGGATTTTCTTGCAAGGCAGCAGGAGCGGCGGCTTTTGGAGCGAAGCTGGCAGTTGAATATGAACTTCGTAAACGGAAACCAGTATTGCGATATAGACGATAAAGGAGAAATTTACGACGAGGAGAAAACCTATTATTGGCAGGACAGACGGGTTTTCAACCATATTGCTCCCATTATGGATACGAGGCTTTCAAAGCTTTCCCGCATACGCCCTGCGCTGACTGTGAGGGCGGCTTCCGACGACGAAGAGGACAAACGCTCTGCGGCGCTTGCTTCCGCCATACTTGCGGCGGCGCAGGAGGACGCGGATCTGGACGGGGTTATGAGCGCGGCGTGCGTATGGTCCGAGCTTTGCGGTACGGCCTTTTATAAAATTATCTGGAGGGGCGATAAGGGCAACGTAATCGGTGTTTCTCCTGACGGCAAAAAGATGTATGAAGGCGGCGCGGAGGTTGCGGCGGTTTCTCCGTTCGAGATTTATCCTTATTCGCTTTATGTGGAGGACGTTGACGACCAGCCGAGCATAATTCACGCAAAAGCGTTGCCGCTTGAAAAAATTTACGAAATGTACGGAGTGAAGCTTGCAGGGAGGAATTTAGAGGAAATATCGCTTGCACAAAACGCGGCTTCGGGATATTCGTCCGCATATATACCCCGAATAAACGACATTAAGCGCGGATATGAGATTGTTATAGAGAGGTATGAAAAGCCGACCGAGAGTAAGCCCGACGGAAGGCTTACCGTAGTTGCGGGCGGACGGCTTTTATACGACGGCGTGTTGCCTTATGTGAACGGAGAAAACGGATTAAGGGGATATCCTTTTATAAAGCAGTGCTCCGCGCCGCTTGCGGGACGGTTTTTCGGAAGCAGTATTATCGAGCGCCTGATACCGTTGCAGCGGGCATATAACGCGGTTAAGAACAGAAAACACGAATTTTTAAACAGAATTGCAATGGGTACGGTAGCCGTTGAGGACGGCAGCGTGGATTTGGACGAGTTTGCGGAGGACGGACTTGTTCCCGGAAAGATACTCGTTTACAGACAGGGCAGCAAACCGCCCGAAATGCTGACCTTGGGCAGTGTTCCAGCCGAGTTTTCAAAGGAAGAGGAAAACCTTTTGAACGAGTTCGTTAAGATTTCGGGCACGGGGGATTTATCGGAAAACGCGGACAGCTTTGCGGGGATTACCTCTGCGACGGGGTTACAGCTGATTATCGAGCAGGACGACCAGCGTTTTAACTTGACGTACAGCTCTATGAAGAGAGCGGCAAAGCTGATCGGGCGGCATATATTGCGGCTTTACCGACAGTTTGCGGCTGCCCCTAGGCTTTTGAAATATGCGGGGAAGGGCGGAGAGGTAAACGTTCTTGCGTTTAAAGGGAGCGATATATCCTCTGATGACGTAGTGCTGGACGCGGACGGCGACCTTAATATGACCGCGGCGCAGAAGCGGACGGTTGTTTATGAAATTTTAGACAGAGGGCTGTTTGCCGACGGCGAAGGGAAGCTTTCGGCTACGGCAAAAAACAAGATTTTGGAGCTTTTGGGATATGGCTCTATGGCGGGCGGACGTGATTTGGCGGAATTGCACAGAACGCGGGCGCAATCGGAAAACGCCGCGTTGTTGCACGGGTCTGCCGAAGTAAAGGATTACGACGACCATGCTCTGCATATAGAGGAGCATACCGCTTATCTTTTGTGCGGAGAAGCGGACGCGGTTGCCGAAAAGCGCATATGCGCACATATTGACGGACACAAAAAATTTTTGAAAAACAATTCTTCGGAGGCGGAAAATGGATAACAAAAACGTAAAAGAAACAAAAATCCGGGCTACGGCGGAAAATACCGCAGAGGCGGAAACAAACGGAGCCGCGGCGGGGCTTGGGAAATTTCAAAGCGTTGACGCCCTTTATTCCGCTTATCAGGCTCTGGAGGCCGAATTCACCCGACGCAGCCAACGGCTGAAGGAGCTTGAGGAAGGGAACAAGGCGCAAAACGACGCGCCCTCCCGTGGGGAATTGAAGGGGGAAGAGCTTTTGAGGGCGGCGCTTTCGGACGAAAGCGTGAAGGAGGCTGTAATAAGCGAATACGTTAAAGAGCTTTCGGCAAACAGAAGCGTTCCCTTAATAACGGGCGGGGTCAGCCCCGCAGCGCCGCGCACGCCCCTTAAATCCGTTAAAGAAGCGGGGGCGCTTGCGCAAAGATTTTTGAAAAATTAAAGGAGAGAAAAATTGATTACTATTCAGAATGCGGATAAGGCTTTGAAGGATTATTACCTCGAGGCGGTTACCGCGCAGTTAAACGACGGTATTTCGCCCTTCTTTTCGGCGATAGAAAAAAACGCGGACAACGTTTTCGGTAAAGACGTGAAAATCGCGGTGGTGCGCGGTTCAAGCGGCAACGTTATGGCGGGCGCGGAGGACGCGGATTTGCCCGAAGCCTATAAAAACAGATATATCGATATCACCGTTCCTTTAAAAAATATTTACGGAACGATAGAGATAAGCGACAAGGCTTTGAGAGCTTCGCGCGACAGCTCGGGCGCGTTTGTCAACCTTGTGAACGCGGAAATGGACGGGCTTATTTTAAGCGCAAGACACAACTTCCAGCGTATGCTTTTCGGCGACGGTACCGGATTGCTTTGCACGATTGCGAGCAAGGTGAGCGACACGGTTTATAAGGTGGACGCGGTTAAGGATTATTTTGCGGGCATGTACGTTGATATAAACGATTACGGCTCGGGAGTAGCTAACGATTGTTGCGGTTTATACATAACGGCGGTTGACAAGGCGGAGAAAACCGTTACGTTCAGCCATGCGGTTAAAGAAATTATTACGGGAGGCAAGGTTTATCCGCACGGTTCTAAAAACGGAGAGCTTACGGGACTCGGCGCGATTTTCGACGCGGAAAATCTTTACGGTTACGAGAAATCGGATGAAAGCTATTTTAAGCCCTTTAAGATGGACGCGGAAAGCTTATTGACGGAGGACAAGCTTTTGGAGGTTCTCGATTATATGGAGGAGAATTTCAACAGTTCAATCAACATGATTGTTTGTTCTTACAAGACGAGGAGAATGATTGCCTCTCTTATCGCCAACAACCGCAGAATCGTAAATTCTACGGACGCGCGCACGGGAGTAGGGGTGGTATCGGTAAACGACGTGCCCGTATACGCGGACAAATTCTGCCCTGACGACAGAATACTTTTCTTGAATACGGAGGATTTCTGTTTGAGCCAGCTTTGCGACTGGGAGTGGCTTGAGGACGAGAGCGGAAAAATTCTTAAACAAACCCCCGGAAAAGCCGCCTATACGGCGACGCTGGTAAAATACGCGGAGCTTATATGCAAGAAGCCCTGCGGACAGGCAATGCTTTATAATTTTAATGCACCCGCCGCGCGTTCCGTAAACGCCGCAAAGTCCGACGGCTGATTAAAACCGGACTGACAAAAGCCGGCGCGCCGCATTTTTGCGGCGCGCTTTTTAAGGAGGATTATGAAGGTAAAAGAAGTACTTATAAGAGCGCTCGGATTTATCGGACGGAGCGACGTTGCTTCGGCGCTTTCTTGCGGGGAAGCTTTGGAGGGCGAGATAAAGGAAACGGCGGAAACGCTTTTATATTGCTATAACGCGGTTGAGGACGAGCTTGCGAGATTTTATTTCCCAGTGGTTATACAAGAAACGCTGAGAAATTCACGCGGGGTTTACGAGTTTTCAATGTTTTCCAGAGTGCCGCTCAAAATAATCTGCGTAAGGAGCAACGGCAAGGAGATAGCGTATACGCAAATTTCTTCTGGAATAAGCGCGGGCGCGAGCGAAATTACCGTTGAATACCGTTGTGTTCCCGCGAAAAAGGAGCTTTCCGATAGCTGCGAATTTTCAGGCGGAGCGGTGACGGAAAAAATGCTTGCAACGGGCGCGGCGGCTGAATTTTCCCTTATAAACGGCGACGTTTCCGGCGCGGAGTTTTTTGAAGGATTATACAGGCGGGAAATAGATTTCGCCCGCCGTGCCGTTTCCGCGCCGACGGGATTTCCGCCGAGGAGATGGGTATGAGCGCAAATATTTATCCGAAAACGAAAACGCTGAAAGCTGACGTGCTCGCGGCGGGCGGGGCGGTTTTTACCCAATGTTATTTGAAGGGCGGCATAGTTTATCCCGCGCTGACGGCAAGGAGGCTTGAAACCGATTGCCCCGCGGGAGTGACTTTTGCGGGGTATGCGGAAAAGCCCGAAAAATTGTTTGTGCTTGCGGCGGACGGGCTTTATTATTCAAACGACGGTTCGGGCTTTAATAAATCGCAGACCGAGTTTGCGGCGCAAGCGCCCTTTTTGTTCGATAAACAGGACGGCACGAACGAAGCGTATCTTGCGGGCGACGCGTCGCTTGTGCATATAAAGCCTTCTTCAAACACCGTTTTGCCGTTTGATTGCGGTATATACGGGGGGATAATCAAGAACGGAAGACTTTTTGCGCTCGATAAAGACGACGGTTATAAAATACGTTGGTCCGGAGAAAACGGCGGAACAGACTGGACGGAAGCGGTTAACGGCGCGGGCTGGGCGAGAGTTTATCCCGAAAGGGGAAAAATTTTAAACCTTGTTGTTTTTAAACAAAAAATCGCGGTTGTTTGCGAAAACGGACTTGCCCTTTTAAGCGCTTTCGGTGCGCCTGAAAATTATAAACTCGTATATATAGACGGGGTAACGGGCAAAATTTACAAAAACACCGCATATGCCGCCGCAGGGAAGCTTTGTTTTTATACTAAAGACGGTTTATATTATTTTGACGGAGTAAAAATCGAAAAAAGCCAATTGCCGTTATCGGAAACGATAACCGAGCCCGTTTGTGCGTTTTCCTATGAGGGGAAGTATCTTTTGAGCGGGTACGGCGCCGGTTTGAAAAAAAACTGTGTTTTGGTTTTCGATTTGCAAAAGAACGCGGGATATGTCGTGGATAAAAACGTATCGGCGGTTTGCATGTATAAAAAGCCTTATTGCTTCGGCGCAGACGGAGTTTCGGTTTTGGAGCAAGGCGGAAGCGTTTGCTTTGAGAGCGGGACGATAGACTTCGGAACTCATAAAAGAAAGTTTTTGAAAAGCGTTTATATTGAGGGCGCTTTGGGGGTCGAGGTGGAAGTGACGGACGGCGTTAAAACGCGCATATTTACGGGGGTAAACGGGTTTTGCCGCCCCAATATGAGCGGAACGGGTTTTAAAATAAGCGTGCGGGCGAGCGGACAAATCCGCGGAATAACGGCGGTTGCGGAGGTTGCGGATGGAGTTTGATATTATAGATATTACCGAGGAAGAGCTTAAAAATCTGACTGCGGTGCAGATGCAGCTTTTGCGCACTGCGCAGAAAAACAAGAATAATTTAAAATACAATCTTGAAAAGGATCTGGAAATATTCAGCCGCCTTATGCTTACTGACGACGTTAAAAATTCTTCCATTTTCGAACAGAAAAAGGCTGAGCTTACGGCGGAATACAATCGCGAAACCGCAGTTTTGATAGAACAGCTCAATTACAGCCTGCACCTTAACGAGCCTTATCCCGACGACGAGGATTTGCAGAAAGTGGGATATATTGTGGACTTTTCCCTCAATTATACCGAGCGGTACAGAATAGTGCGCGACTATTATCTGTCGATAAGCGATAGCTCTTTGCGTATGGCGCAGTACGGCGCGGACGAGGTTGCCAAAAAGTATCTGGGCAGTTATTACACCACTCTTTACGACGTGCTTTACACTTACAGCAAATAAATTCAATGTAAAAGCGGGCGCGCCCCGCGGCTTGAAGCCGCGGGGCGCGTTTATTTTAAATGGCGCGTCCGGTGTTTTGCGCGGGTTGCATTATATTCAATCGCTTTACAAATACGGCGGGAAATGATATAATTTCTTGCGTATGAAAATTGCCGACAAATGGAAGGATTATAAAATTATAGCGACTTCCGACGGAATGAAGCTTGAAAACTGGAAGGGCGTTGTTCTTTTGCGCCCCGACCCGCAGGTTATATGGAGCGGCGGGGATTTATATTCCCATAAAGATATAAACGCGGTTTACCACCGCAGCGAGAAGGGAGGCGGCGGCTGGGAAAGGCGCAAGGGCTTCCCCGACGAGTGGACTGTAAGCTACCGCGACCTGAGCTTTAAAGTAAAGCCGATGGGCTTCAAGCATACGGGGCTGTTCCCCGAGCAAGCCGTAAACTGGGACGAAATGTCCCGCCTGATTTCGCTTGCAAAGCAAAAGGACGGCGGGCGGGAAATAAAGGTTTTGAACCTTTTTGCTTACACGGGCGCGGCTTCGGTTGCGTGCGCAAAGGCGGGGGCTTTGGTTACCCACGTGGACGCCGCAAAAGGTATGGTGGAACGCGCCGGCGAGAATGCGAGGCTTTCGGGCATAGACAGCGGCATACGCTATATAGTAGACGATTGTATGAAATTCGTTACCCGCGAGATAAGGCGCGGCAACAAATACGACGCGGTTATTATGGACCCCCCGAGCTACGGAAGAGGGCCTAACGGTGAAATGTGGAAGATAGAGCGCGACCTTTTCGGGTTTGTGAAAAGCTGCGCGCAGGTTTTATCTGACGAGCCGTTATTCTTTTTAATCAACAGCTACACCACTGGGTTACAGCCCGCGGTTCTGAAAAACATTTTAACGCTTGCTTTGAAGAATTTTAAAGGCAAAGCCGAAGCTTACGAGGTGGGTATAGCCACGGAAGAGGGAATACCTTTGCCTTGCGGGGCGAGCGGGCTTTTTATCGGAGAGAAATATGACGGTTGACGAGCTTATTATTTTACACGAGGACAACCACGTTATCGTGGTATTGAAGCCGCAGATGGTTGCGTGCTGCCCCGACGAGAGCGGCGACAGCAATCTTTTCGACTGCGTTAAAGAATACATAAAAGTGACCTATAACAAACAAGGCAACGTATTTTTGGGGCTTGTGCACAGGCTTGACAGACCTACGGGCGGGGTTATGGTTTTTGCCAAAACTTCAAAGGCGGCGGCAAGACTTTCCGAGCAGATGAAAAACGGCGGCTTCGAGAAAAAATATTACGCAGTTTTGTGCGGAACGCCCGTCAAAAAGAAAGCCGCGCTTGAAAATTATTTGCGCAAAAACAGCGTGAACAACACGGTTTACGTTTGTACGCAGACGGAAGAGGGCGCGAAGTTTGCCTCTTTGGAATATGAAATAAAGGAAGAAAAGGCGGGGCTTTCGCTTGCGGAGATAAAGCTGCATACGGGCAGGACGCACCAGATACGCGTGCAGACGGCGGCGATAAATTGCCCCGTTTACGGCGATATGCGTTACGGCGGCGATAAGGCGGTAAAGGGCAAGCTTGCGCTTTGGGCGTATTCTTTGCGCTTTACCCACCCGACGACGGGCGAGAGCCTTAAATTTATAATCGAGCCGCCCAAGGACGAAAAGCCCTGGAATTTGTTCGGTTTTTAAAAATGTTCGAAAACGTGAAATTTTGCGGAGCTTTCCGCAGCTACCAACAGAAAATACTTGACAATGCGGACGATTATCTTGACGACGGCAAGATAAACATAGTTGCCGCGCCCGGGAGCGGAAAGACGATTTTAGGCCTGGAGCTTATACGCAGATTGGGCAAGCCGTGTATAATATTATCCCCCACTACGACAATACGCGACCAGTGGGGGCAGAGGTTTTCCGAAAGCTTTTTGCCGCAAGGCATGGAGCCTTCGGATTTTGTTTCTTTTGATTTGAGAAATTGTTCCGCGATAACTTCAATAACATATCAGGCGCTTTATTCGGCGGTTGAAAAGGTGAAGTGCGATGACGGCGAGGATGTGGACTATTCGGATATAGACCTTTTTAAAACGGTCGGCACTGCCGGAGTGGAAACAATCTGCCTTGACGAGGCGCACCACTTGCAGAACGAGTGGCAGCGCGCGCTTGAAAAGTTTTTGAAAAAGCTTGACGGCAAGGTAAAAATAATTTCTTTGACGGCAACTCCGCCCTATGACGCAAACGCGGGGGAGTGGAAGAGATATACCGACGTTTGCGGCGATATAGACGAAGAAATTTTCGTGCCGGAGCTGGTCAGGCAAGGCACGCTTTGCCCGCATCAGGATTATATTTATTTCAATTATCCTTCCGAAAGCGAAGCGGCGGAGTTTAAGGATTACAAAAAGCGGGTTTGCATTGCGCTTGAAGAGCTTTTCCAAAGCCGTATTTTGGAGCCGTTTGCCCGAAGGCTTTTTGAAAGCTTCGGCGACGAGGCGTTTATTTATACAAACGTAAAACAGATAAAGCAGGTGCTTTCGCTTTTCGAAGCTTCTTCGATTGAGCTTGACAAAAGGGCTTTAAGGGGATTCCCCTACGACGGCGCGAAGCGTAAAAAGAATAACGGGCAAAAAGAAGCGGAAGACGCGCTCAACTTTTTATTGGAAGCGGAAATTTTCGGTGCGGATATAAAAGACGAGCTGAAAAAGCATTTTGCAAAACACAAGCTGCTGCCGCGCGGTAAGGTTTGCTTTGAAATGAGCGACAAATTGAAACGTGCGCTTGTTTCTTCTTCGGGCAAGCTTGAAAGCATAGAAAAAATCGCGCAGTGCGAGAGCGTAAGCCTCGGAAAGGATTTAAGGCTTTTGGCGCTTTGCGACTACATAAAAAAAGAGGATATGCGGCTTATAAGAAGCGGCGCAAGGTTTGACACGGTAAGCGTTATAAGCGTTTTTGAAACGCTGAGAAAAAGCTGTGCCTTGCCTGCGGGCGCGCTTAGCGGCGGGCTTGTAATTTTGCCGTTGTCTTGCGGGGAAACGCTTAAAAAGCGGGGCGCAAGATTTACGGTTAAACCGCTTAAAGACACGGATTATGCGGAATACGTTTTTTCGGGCGGCAATAAAGAAAAGGTAGAACATGTGGGCGCGCTTTTCGAAAGCGGAGAGATAAACGTTTTGGTAGGCACAAAGTCGCTTTTGGGCGAGGGCTGGGATTCGCCTTGTATCAATTCGTTGATACTTGCAAGCTTTGTGGGGAGCTTTATGCTTTCCAACCAGATGCGCGGGCGGGCGATACGCGTGGATAAAAACAACCCTGAAAAAACCTCTAATATCTGGCATCTTGTAACTGTTGAGCCCGAATATATTTTTGAAGAGAGCTTGCTTGAAAGAAAGTTTTTAAAGCTTACGGAAAGCCGCGGGGAGATTATTTCAAATGATTTTGAAACGCTGACAAGACGGTTTAACTGCTTTGTTGCGCCGGCTTACGATACGGGAATCATTGAAAGCGGCATAGAAAGAATAAGCAACGTAAGACCGCCGTTTTCAGAAGAGAATTTTCAGAAAATAAACGCTGACATGTGCGAGCGGGCGCGTAAAAGAGACGAGCTGAAAAAAGCGTGGGAAACCGCCCTTGAGGGGTCGGCGCAGCTATGCAACGTTACGAACGTGCCGAACACGAAAAAATTCCCCGTTTTCAATTTTATGAACTTCGGGCTTTGGGCGATAGTTATGTCTTTAGCCGCGGTGATTTCCGGATTTACAGCGGTTGCGTGCGTTTATCCGTACGGCGGGGAATATAACGTGTTTTTGATTGTTGCCGGTATTTTTGCCTCTGTATTTCTATATGGCGTAACGTTGCGGCTGGGTTATAAAATTCTTGCGCATAAAAGCCCTAAGCGCTCTATTAAAAACCTTGCGGACGCGGTTTTGAAAACGCTTAAGGAATTGTATCTGGTTGACGGTTCTTGCCGGTTGTCGGTTAAAGCGGACGGGATATGCGCCGAAGTAAGCGCAGGGCTTAACCACGCTTCCGAGCGCGACGCGAAGCTTTTTCAGACTGCGATTGCGGAATTGTTTTCCGCTATCGACAATCAGCGCTATGTTCTGATACCTACAAACTTTTTGGGTAAATACAACTATTTATGCGCGCTTGCGTGCCCTTCCGTGTTTGGAGCGAAAAAGGAGTATGCGGGGCAGTTTGTGCGAAACCTGAAAAAGACTTTGGGCAGGCTGGAGCTTGTTTATACCCGCGGCGAAGGGGGCGGCAGGGTTCTTGCAAGATGCCGTAAATTTTCTTATATCAATTTTAACGAAGACGTGATAAGAAAGATGCAAAGATTATAAATTATTTAATAAAAAAATCCGCCCCGACCAGAAA
>CAMWMZ010000036.1 GCA_947175485.1 uncultured Clostridia bacterium | reverse complement strand
TCGTCGGCGGATTTATCGGTTAATTCAATATAATTTTTAAAACGCGCTCCCATGGGCGCGTTTTTCAATATGTTGTGTTTTTATAAAAAAATTCTATCAATATTTAGTGTTATTTCTGTTGACAAAAAAATATGCGGCTGTTATAATGTAATTCCAATTTAAAAACGCGCGGCGACTGACGAATTAACGCGAATTAACGCAATGGAGCCGTGCCGTAAAAACGTCGTTCGTCTGGGCTATTCTTTTTTGCATAGCCCGATTATTTTACTCTTTTTAAGGGGGTGCGCGGTGACGGGATATATCCATTCCATAGAAACGCTCGGTACCGTAGACGGTCCGGGGATACGCTTTGTCGCGTTTATGCAAGGCTGTCCTATGCGCTGTAAATATTGCCACAACCCCGATACGTGGGCGCTTAACGCGGGCAAAGAAATTTCCGCGGAAGAGCTTGCCGCAACGGCGCTTAAATACAA
This sequence comes from uncultured Clostridia bacterium, assembly GCA_947175485.1. Lineage (GTDB taxonomy): Bacteria > Bacillota > Clostridia > Christensenellales > Borkfalkiaceae > Coproplasma. The sequence continues at coordinate 14,460 of CAMWMZ010000036.1, read as the reverse complement.
AAGCTATATAAAAAACGGCGGCGTAACCGTTTCGGGCGGAGAACCGCTTTTGCAAATTGAATTCGTAACGGAATTTTTCAAAATTTTAAAGGCGGAAGGTATCCACACTGCGCTGGATACGTCGGGAATAACTTTTAATGAAAAAGATAAAAACTGCGTTGCCCGTCATAAACAGCTTTTAAAATATACCGACCTCGTGTTGCTTGATATTAAGCATATCGATGAAAACGGGCACAAAAAGCTTACAGGTTTTTCAAACGAAAACCCGCTGAGCTTTGCAAAATATCTTTCCGATAACGGAAAGGATATGTGGGTCAGGCACGTTCTTGTTTCAGGCGTCACGGATAACGACGTATATTTAAATCGTCTCGCCGAATTCATAAACGGGCTTAAAACCGTAAAAAATATCGAGGTTTTGCCTTATCACTCTATGGGTGAAAGCAAATACCAAAAGCTCGGTATAAATTATAGTCTAAAGGGCGCGGTTCCTCCCGACAAAACGCGGATAGAAAACGCGGTTAATATTTTAAACTCAAAAGGCAATACTTAATTAAAAACCGTCATTCTGAGCGCAGCCGAAGAATTTCTCAAATGACAAAAGAGGTAATTTTATGGATTTCAAAGCATGGGAAGGTTTCACCAAAGGCAAGTGGAGCGAAGAAGTCAACGTAAGGGACTTTATACAAAACAACTATACTCCTTATGAAGGAGACGGCGCGTTTCTTGCGCCTCCAACAAAAGCTACGCTCGGGCTTTGGGACGAAATTTTAGAGCTGTCTAAAAAAGAAAGGGAAGCGGGCGGAGTTCTTAAAGCAGACACGGATACCGTTTCAACTCTTTTGTCCCACGGCGCGGGATATATAGATAAAAAGCTTGAAAAAATCGTCGGGCTTCAAACCGACGAGCCTTTCAAACGCGCTTTGCAGCCCTTCGGCGGTATCAAAATGGCGGAACAGGCACTCAATATGTACGGCTTCGGGCTTGCTCCCGAAGTAAAAGAAATATTCACAAAATACCGCAAAACGCATAACGACGGCGTTTACGATGCATACACGCCCGAAATGCGCCGCGCCCGCAAGGCACATATTCTCACAGGCTTGCCCGATACCTACGGCAGGGGCAGAATAGTAGGCGATTATCGCCGCGTTGCGCTCTACGGTGTTGATTACCTCATTTCCCAAAAAGAGGCGGATAAGCTCAATATAGACGGCGATATGACGCCGGACAAGGTGCGCAACCGTGAAGAGCTTTCTGAACAGATAAAAGCGCTCAAAGCCCTTAAAGGCCTTGCCGAAATTTACGGTATGGATATCTCAAAACCCGCCGAAACCGCACAACAGGCGGTGCAGGCGCTCTATTTCGGATATCTTGCCGCCGTAAAAGACCAGAACGGCGCGGCAATGTCTATCGGCAGAAATTCCACGTTCCTCGATATATATATAAAACGCGATTTGGAAAACGGTACTCTCGACGAAAGCGCCGCACAGGAGCTTATCGACCATTTTGTAATGAAGCTGCGCATCGTCAAGTTTATGCGCACCAAAGAATATAACGAGCTTTTCTCCGGCGACCCCACTTGGGTAACGGAAAGCATAGGCGGAATGGGCATAGACGGCAGAACGCTCGTCACAAAAACGTCGTTCAGAATTTTACACACGCTCACCAACCTCGGCCCTGCGCCCGAACCCAATTTAACCGTTTTATGGAGCAAGCATCTGCCCGAAGGCTTCAAATCCTTCTGCGCCGAGCTCTCCATAAAAACCTCCGCAATTCAGTATGAAAGCGACGATTTGATGCGCCCCGAGCTCGGCGACGATTATTGCATCGCGTGTTGCGTAAGCGGTATGCGCGTAGGTAAGGATATGCAGTTCTTCGGCGCGCGCGCAAACCTTGCAAAATGCCTTATGTACGCAATCAACGGCGGCAAAGACGAAATAATCAAAGATAAAGACGGCAGCCCTATGCAGGTTTCGCCTGTGTATGCGCCCGTAACCGGCGACGGAAAGCTCGATTTCGACGACGTTAAAAAGAAGTATGAGCAAATGATGGATTGGCTTGCGGGTTTGTACGTCAACGTCCTCAACCTCATACACTATATGCACGATAAATACAGCTACGAAGCGTTGGAAATGGCTCTCCACGATACCGAAGTGCGCCGTTTCTTCGCAACGGGAGTGGCAGGGCTTTCATGCGCGGCGGATTCCCTTTCCGCAATAAAATACGCGTCCGTTTATCCCGTGCGCAATGAAAGCGGAATTGTTACCGATTTCAGAATAGAGGGAGACTACCCCAAATACGGCAATAACGACGACAGAGCCGACGAGCTTGCGGTATGGCTTGTTAAAACCTTTATGAACAAGATTAAAAGCCATTATACCTACCGCGAAAGCGTTCCCACAATGTCGATACTCACTATCACCTCCAACGTGGTTTACGGTAAAAATACGGGCAATACCCCCGACGGAAGAAGAGCGGGTCAGCCTCTCGCACCGGGCGCAAATCCTATGCACGGCAGAGATTGCTGCGGCGCGCTCGCCTCGCTTGAAAGCGTCGCCAAGCTCCCTTACGAATATTCGCGCGACGGTATTTCAAACACATTTTCGATTACTCCTAAATCCCTCGGCAAAGAAAGCAAAACCCAAATCAAAAATCTCGTCGGGCTTTTGGACGGATACGTTTCCGACGGCGGCTATCATCTTAACGTAAACGTTTTCAATAGGGAAACCCTTCTCGACGCACAGGCTCATCCCGAAAAGTATCCCCAACTCACAATCCGCGTTTCGGGCTATGCGGTGAACTTCAATAAGCTCACGCGCGAACAGCAAAACGACGTCATTTCAAGAACCATACACGAAAGCTTCTAAGCTCAAAAATAAAAAAATCCCTCCGTTTAAGGGGGATTTTTTATTGCTTTTAAAACGAAACAACTGCGCGCGCCGCATCTTGTAACGGCTTTTCTGTGCTTTACGCACTTACCGTAACCCGACCGCACAAACCCGTTTACGCTTTTTGAATATAACTGCCTGAAATGCCTGCACTCAAAACATTGCTTCATGAATTCCCTATAAATATAACTAAAAATGTTCTAACTACACTAAATTATAGAACTAATTGTGTTCTATGTCAAGTAATTTATAACAGTTTATGTTATATTGCATTTATGTATGACATTAATGTTTTTTGCGCCCGCTTAAAAGAAGCAAGAAAAAACGCGGGCATGACGCAAAAACAACTGGGCGAAGAGTTGGGTATGTTGCAAACTGCTTACAGCCGTTTTGAACGCGGTAAATATCAGTTTAACTATGAGCAGTTAACGTTTATCGCAAAAAGATTGTGTGTTTCAGTAGACTATCTGTTGGGATTAACCGAGTAACGGTAATTCGCCGTTACGTTAAAATTATAACCGTATAAAATAACCGTAAAAACGCGCCGAGCGGCATTTTGCCGCTCGGCGCTCTTCATTTAAAACTACGTTATTTCAAGCATATATGCGGGGCAATTTAACAGTAATAGCTTACCGCGCCCTTAAAAATCGCATAAGCAAGCCGTTCCTGATAGCTTTCGGAAAGTAAATTTTTCTCGTCCTCCGCGTTCGATAAAAACCCGCATTCCACTATAACGGACGGATTATCCGTGCATTTGAGCATATAATAATCTCCGGCTAAAGCCTCGTTGGGCTTAACGCCCTCGTTCAGCGTGTTCAGCTCGGTCTGTATAAATCCCGCAAGCAGCTTTCCGCTTTCGCTCGACTTGTCAAAAAATACCGTTCCGCCGCGCTTGGTCGGTATCGGGCAAAAATTCTGGTGCACGGATATAACCATATCGGCTTTTGCGGTTTGGATAATTTCCTTGCGTTTTTTCATGTCGCGCATTTTAAACCCGCTTGTGGAAAGTCCGTAAAGCCCGCCGTTGTTGCTTCTCGTCAGCACCACCGAAAACCCCGCGTCGGAAAAGCAGCTTCTCAGCTTTTTCGCTATGGAAAGGTTTATATCGCTTTCCTTGGTGTTTGTGGTAATTCCGCGTACGCCCGCGTCGATTCCGCCGTGCCCCGCGTCAATAACAATAACCTTTTCGCTTACCGCGCCGGCGGGCTTTGCGGCAAGTCCGCAGCAAATTCCCGCAGTTGCGCCAACGGCTATAACGGCGGCAACCGCAATCATAAAACTTTTCTTAAAAAATATTAATTTCACGCTATATACTATGGAATAATTGCATTTTTTATGCTTTTGTGGTAAAATAAATTAATAAAAATAATCACGGTAATTTTTTTAAGCTATGTCGGAATTTTTTACCACTGTTTCCAAAACGGAAGCAAGGAATATAAGCCCCGTAACGCTTGCGTTCGTCGGGGACGCGGTGTATACGCTGTTTGTAAGGCAAAGGCTTGTCGCCGGTCACGATTATCCTACGGGTACCCTGCAAAAGCTTTCCTCTGCGGAAGTTTCCGCCCATGGGCAAAACGCTTTGCTTGCCCGCATAACCCCGCTCTTGACGGAAGAAGAAACAGCGGTTTTCAAGCGCGGACGCAACGCTAAAAAACCTACGCGCAGCAAAAACGCAACCGTTGCGGAATACAACAATTCCACGGGGCTTGAAGCTCTTATAGGCTATCTTTATCTTACGGGCGAATACGCCCGCCTTGAAGAACTTTTAATTGAGGAAGAATGAAAACTGAAGGCAGAAACGCGGTTTTCGAGCTTTTGAAAACCGAAAAAAACATAGATAAACTTTTAATCGAAAGAAACCCGCAAGGCTCTCTCAACAAAATCTTTGCCGAAGCAAGAAAAAGAGGAGTTCGCGTTCAGTTTGTGGACAGAAAGGTTCTCGATAAAGAGAGTACGGAGGGCAGGCATCAGGGGGTTATCGCGTTTTCAACCGACTACGAATATGCGCGGTTAAGCGATATCCTTTCGCAAAGCAACGGCAACGGTCTTGTCGTTTTGTGCGACGGAATAGAGGACGTCCACAATCTCGGCTCAATTATCCGCGTCGCCGAGTGCGCGGGCGCAAACGGCGTCATAATTCCCGCAAACAAATCCGCGAGCGTAACTGAAGCGGTAATCCGCATTTCCGCGGGCGCCGCCGAACATATGAAGGTGGCAAAGGTAAACTCTCTTACCCAAACCGTGGAGGAGCTGAAAAAGGCAGGCTATTGGCTTTACGCGCTTGAAGCCGACGGCGACGATATTTACAAGGCTGATTTAAGCGGCAACGTCGCGCTCGTCATCGGCGGAGAGGATAGCGGCGTAAGGCGGTTAATCCGCGAAAAGTGCGATTATACTCTCGCTCTGCCTTTGCACGGAAAGGTTAACTCTCTAAATGCGTCCGTCGCGTTGGGTATAGCCGTATACGAAGTGATAAGAAGAAGATGAATGAAGAAATTTCCGTCGTTCTCGCCCGCACCGATAAAGCGGTTCAGGAACGGCTGCTGAAAGAATATACCCCGCTCGTCAAGGCGATTGCCGCCCGCTTTTTTTTGCACGGGGGCGAGCAGGACGACCTCGTGCAGGAGGGTATGGTCGGGCTGTATTCGGCAATAAATAATTTTACGGCGGGCGGCGCAAACTTTTCGTCTTACGCATATACGTGTGTAAGAAACGCCGTTCTCGACGCCGTTAAAAAGAGCCGCGGGGCAAAATATTCCGCCTTGAACAATTTCGTTCCCATCGTTGAAATAGGCGGTGAAATTTCCCCCGACAGCCCCGAAGACGAAATAATCCGCCGCGAAAACCGCCGCGAATTTTTACAGAAAATTTCAAAAAATCTTTCGTCTTTGGAATTTAAAGCGATAGTTATGCAGCTCGACGGTCTGAGCGTGGGCGAAATTTCTGAAGCCCTTTCAAAACCGCAGAAGAGCGTATCTAACGCTCTTTCCAGGGCAAAAACAAAGCTTGAAAAATTGTACTGTGAGGAGAACTGATTTGGGTTATCTTGCATATTACAGAATGTTCCGCCCCGCGGGCTTTGACGAAGTCGTCAGGCAGGAGCATATAGTAAGAATACTGAAAAACCAGATTGCGGGCGACAAGGTCGGTCACGCTTATCTGTTTTGCGGTCCGCGCGGAACGGGCAAAACCACGCTCGCCAAAATCTTTGCCAGGGCAATAAATTGCGAAAACCCGCAAAATTCTTCCCCTTGCGGAAAATGCTCAGTTTGCCGTGCGCTTGCCGAAGGCTCCAATCTCGATATTTCCGAAATAGACGCTGCGTCCAACAACGGCGTAGACGAAATGCGCGATTTAAGGGAAAAGGTTCAATATCCTCCCGTTGCGGGGAAATATAAAGTCTATATCATAGACGAAGTGCATATGCTCACGCAGTCTGCGTTCAACGCGGTTTTAAAAACGTTGGAAGAGCCTCCCCGCCACGCGGTGTTCATACTTGCCACCACCGAACCTCAGAAAATTCCCGCAACCATACTTTCCCGCTGTATGCGGTTCGATTTCAAATTAATCCCGCAGGAAGATTTGGAAAGCCTCATAAAATCCGTTTTCGAAAAGACTGGTAAGGAATACGAGGACTCCGCGGTCGCCGCTATCGCAAGGGCGGGGGCGGGCAGCGCGCGTGACAGCCTCTCGATTGCGGATATGTGTGCTTCCTACTCGCGCGGTAAGCTTACGTATGAAGACGTAAACGCAGTGCTCGGCAGTGCGGATTGGTCCAAAATCGCGGATATATGCGGGCGTATTCTTAATGAAGACGCAAACGGCGCGTTGACCGCGGCGGAGCAAATTCTCTCCACGGGCAAAGGCGTCGGGGTTTTAATTAAAGATATGCTGTCGTTTTTAAACGATTGTATGATTGTAAAGATATGTAAAACCGCGCGCGAAATAGTCAATCTGCCGGACGAAACCTATAAAAGAATAGAAGAAGCCGCCGTTTCCGCAGACGGGCATAAAATCCTGCGTATAACGGAGATACTTTCAAAGGCGGAAACTGATATGCGGTTTTCCGCCAACGGGCGCATAACGCTCGAAACGGCTGTTTTAAAGGCTTCGATGCCGCAAAGCGACTATAATATAGATGCTCTTATCGGCAAGATAAACGCGCTTGAACGCAAGATATCCGAGGGTATAAAGGTAGAAATTTCAAAATCCGCGCCCGCCGTGCAAGCGGAAAAAGCTTTACCCCAAAACAAATCCGTTGCGGTTGAGCAAAAGCCTGCGGCCGCGGCGGATTATTCAAGCGAAAGCAAGAAGCAAAAAGTTTTGCTTTCAGACGATGTCGGAGAAAATCCTTTCACACCGAAGCCCGAAAGGGCGGAAGCTCACGTTCAGCCGCAGCTTTTCGATAACTATGTGTCCGCGCCGCCGGTTGGCGCAAGCACGGATAAAACAAAGGTGTTTGCAAAATTTATAAAGGCGTTGCGCACCACGCATAAAAACGCGGTTTTATTTACTCTGTGTATGGATTTGGACCATACTTTCGAAGGCGATAAACTTATATTGCTTACAGAAAGCGAAGCCGTTTTAAAATCCATAAACCGCGCCGACAATTCAAAATTCGTTTCGGAAGTGTTGTCTGAGCTTGGCGTAACTGATTACGAGGTGCGTTATAAACCGCGCGGAGAAACCGATTACGAAAAGGCAATGCGCGAGCTTAAAGAAAATTTCAACGGCGCCGAAATACAGGAAAAATAACGTTAATTAAAGCATATCCGTGGGGCTACCACAAAAAATTTTTTCGGAGGAGTTTATATGGCAGGATTTAAAGGCGGAATGGGCAATATGCAAAATCTTATGCGCGAAGCCCAGAAGATGCAGGAACAAATGCAGGAAGCTGATAAAGAACTTGAAGAACTTGAAGTCGTCGGGCTTTCGGGCGGCGGCGAAGAGGGCGATGAAACCGTCGTCGTCTATATGAACGGCAAAAAGATAATAAACGGAGTGGAATTCGGCAGCAAGCTTTCCCAAATCATCGATATCTCCGATGAAGACGATGTGGAAATGCTTGAAGATTTGATCATGGCGGCTATAAACGACGGCTACAAAAAAGCGGACGAACTTTACGATGAAAAAATGGGTCCTTTCGCAAAAGCCGGCAAAGGAATGTTTTAAATGGAAGTGTTCATAGAACCTATCGGTCGGCTTATAAACGAATTTTCCAAGCTCCCCGGGGTCGGAAAAAAAACCGCTCAACGCTATGCGTATAAAATAATCGGCATGACCGACGCGGAAGCAAAAGAGTTTGCAGATGCGGTAATATATTGCAAACAACGCGTAAAGTATTGCAAAGTCTGCGGTAATTTCACCGAAGAAGAAACCTGCGGAATTTGTAAAACCCGTCAGCCTGTTTCCATCTGCGTAGTAAAAGAACCCAAAGACGTTATCGCTATGGAAAAGCTTCACGAATTCAAAGGGGTATATCACGTCTTACACGGAGTTATCAGCCCTATGGACGGAATAGGTCCTAACGATATCCGCATAAAAGAACTTCTTGCCCGCATAAACGGCGGCGTTCAGGAAGTTATTATGGCAACTAATCCCGACGTAGAGGGCGAAGCTACGGCAATGTATATAGCCAAGCTTTTAAAGCCGCTGGGCGTAAACGTAACGCGCCTTGCGCACGGTATACCGGTCGGCGGCGAGCTCGAATACACCGACGAGGTTACTTTATCAAGAGCGTTTACGGAAAGAAAAAGCATATAGCGTTGCAATACGTCGCCGCGTTACGGTTTTCTTCGTGCTGTTCCGCGACATAATTGTTTGCGTAAAGATAGCGTTGCAATACGTCGCCGCGTTACGGTTTTCTTCGTACTGTTCCGCAACATAATAATTTTGCGTAAAGCTCGCGCTTTCCGTGTTGCTCGGTTTTTTGTGTTTTAATTTTGTAAACATACTGTAATTAAAAGGAAATTTGCTATGTTAAAAATAAGCGTTTTAGGCTGCGGGCGCTGGGGCTCGTTCATTGCCTGGTATCAGGCGACCGTACTTAAAAACAAAGTAATAAGCTGGGGGCCCGAGGGGGAATACTCCTACGAGGTCTTAAAATCCACGGGCAAAAACGAATACGTCGCTCTGGATAAATCAATAGAACTTACTTGCGATTTGCAGCACGCCGTGTCCGCAAGCGAAATAATTATTATTTCGATTTCGGCGCAGGGCTTGCGCGGATTTATGAAAAAGGTAACCGCGTGCGGAATAAAGGATAAAATCTTCGTGCTGTGCATGAAGGGTATAGAAGAAACCACAGGCAAACGTCTTTCTGAGGTTATGACGGAAAGCGGGGTTGATAAAAACAAAATCGCCGTATGGGTAGGTCCGGGGCATATTCAGGCTTTCACACAGGGCATACCCAACTGCATGATTATAGATAGCTGCTCCGAAGAACTCAAAAGATATATAGCCGATAATTTCAAAAGCAATTTAATCCGTTTTTATTACGGCAACGATATCGTCGGGTCGGAAATCGGTGCGGCGGCGAAAAACGTTCTCGGTATAGCCGCGGGTGTTCTCGACGGAAGCGGCTACGTAAGCTTGAAGGGTCCTCTTATGGCGCGCGGCGCTTACGAGGTAGGCAAGCTCATTCAGGCAATGGGCGGCAAGTTCAGCTCGGCGTACGGGCTTGCGCACCTCGGCGATTACGAAACGACTTTATTCTCCGAATTTTCGCATAACCGCCGCTACGGCGAAATGATGGCGCAGGGCAACAGATTTGAAAAGCTTGCCGAAGGAGTTATGACCGCAAAGGCGATGAAAGAGCTGGGCGATAAATTCGGCGTCGAACTGCCGATTACCAACGCCGTTTACGAAGCGTGCTTCCATTCGCACGTATTTGAAGGCGGAGACGGTGCCAAAACGTGTATGCAGATAATTCTCAAATTGTTTGAGCGGCAGACAAAAAGCGAATTTTAATAATTTCAAGTCAAATACGGTTGCGTTTTTTTTGCGGCGGTATTAAAATTCAGTGGTATTTATAAAAGGATAAATTTACAGAATGTTAAGAACAGATTTGAGAAACGTGGCGATAATCGCGCACGTAGACCACGGCAAAACCACGCTGGTTGACGCTATGTTAAAGCAAAGCCACACCTTCCGCGACAATCAGGCGGTTGAAGACCGCGTTATGGACAGCAACGCTATCGAGCGTGAACGCGGCATAACAATTCTTGCTAAAAACACTTCGATCAATTACAAAGGCGTTAAAATCAACGTAGTAGATACGCCGGGTCACGCCGATTTTTCGGGCGAGGTCGAACGCGTTATGATGATGGTTAACGGCGTTCTCGTGTTGGTAGACGCGGCAGAGGGCCCCATGCCCCAAACGCGTTTCGTTATGCAAAAGGCGCTCGAAATGGGTCACCGCTTAATCATAGTCGTAAACAAAATCGACCGCCCCGACGCAAGGTTGAACGAAGTGCAGGACGAAATCCTCGAACTTCTCCTCGAGCTCGACGCGTCCGACGACCAGCTTATGTCTCCCGTAGTTTGGTGCTCGGGAAGAGACGGCACGGCAACGCTGGATTTAAATGAAAAGGGCAAAGATTTAACACCGCTTTTCGAAACGATTTTAAACCATATCCAACCCATGGAGGCGGATACCGAGGGCGCAACGCAGATTTTGGTTTCGTCTATCGATTATAACGATTACGTCGGGCGCATAGGTATAGGCAGAATTGAGCGCGGCGAAGTAAAACAAGGACAAGCCGTTACGGTCTGCAATTACAATAATCTTCAACTCAAAAACAACGGAAAAATCGTAAATCTCTATCAGATAGAGGGCTTAAACCGCGTCCCCTGTGAGGCGGCGAAAGCGGGCGATATCGTTTGTTTTTCTGGGCTTGAAAAAATCAACATAGGCGATACGGTCTGCGCAACCGACTGCGTAGAGCCCCGCAAATTCGTAAAAATTACCGAACCCACCGTTGAAATGACCTTTTCCGTAAACGACAGCCCTTTTGCAGGCAAAGAGGGGAAAATGGTAACAACCCGCCACCTGCGTGAAAGGCTTTTCAGGGAGCTTTTAAAAGACGTTTCGCTGCGTGTCGAAGAAACAGGCTCGGCGGATAGCTACCGCGTCTGCGGCAGGGGTGAAATGCATCTCTCCATTTTAATCGAAAACATGCGCCGCGAAGGCTACGAATTTCAGGTTTCCACCCCGCGCGTAATGTATAAGGAAATCGACGGCGTAAAATGCGAGCCTATGGAACGGCTCATCGTCGACGTTCCCGACGACGCTACGGGCGCGGTATTCCAAAGCATGGGCAACCGCAAAGGCGAACTCTTGCATATGAGCGCCGTCGGCTCCCGCACAAGGCTGGAATTTTTAATTCCCGCGCGCGGACTTTTCGGCTACAAGTCGGAGTTTTTAACCTCAACCAAAGGCGAGGGAGTAATGAGCAGCGTTTTCTTTGAATACCAGCCGTACAAAGGCGAACTGCAAAGGCGCAGCACAGGCTCCCTGATTGCGTTCGAAACGGGTGAAGCCGTTACCTACGGTCTTTTCAACGCGCAGGGCAGGGGAACTCTGTTTATCGGCGCGGGCACGCCCGTTTACGAAGGAATGATTGTAGGGGAAAGCCCCAAAAGCGAAGATATAAACGTAAACGTGTGCAAAACCAAGCACCTCACCAACACCCGTTCAAGCGCCAGCGACGACGCGCTTCGGCTCATTACCCCCAAGAAAATGAGCTTGGAAGAGTGTCTTGAATTTATCGGCGACGACGAGCTTTTGGAAGTAACCCCGAAAAGCATACGCGTGCGCAAACGCATTTTGGATAGTGAACTCCGCGCCAAAGCACGCGCAAAAGAGAGAAAAAGCGAATAAATCCGTTCTTTAAATCATATAATTAACCACCCGGTAAAGGGTGGTTTTTTTGTGAGGTGCATTATGGAAGAAGGTCATAACCTTAGTGTGGAACAGTGTAAAAGGATAACGGCTACCGCCATAACCGCAGTCGACGCGTTCTCCGATAAGCAGATACTTTTAAGCTACGCCGGCGGCAGAATATCGGTCGGCGGCTCTGGTATGAAGATAGTGAATTTTTCAAAAACAAGCGGCTCGTTTTGCGCCACGGGGGAAATAACCGCCGTAAAGTATATGCAAAAAGGCGGCGGACTGCGTCAAAAACTGTTCAAATAATACTGGTCCGCGCTTTTGGCGGCTGCGCTCGATTTAAGCGTATACGTTTGGTCTGTTTATATGCGAATTTATATATTTATTATCTGTCTTTTTTGCGGCGTAATCAGCGGAATTGTGTATGACGTCCTCTATGTCGCGCGCGCATGTCTTTGCGGTGTGGAAAAGCAAAACTACACCGCAAAAGATAAAATTTTCATAATAGCCGCAGACTTGTTATACTGCCTTGCTTTCGCCGCGGGCTTTGTTTTCGTCTCCGTAATGTTCGATTTTGAAACTCTCCGCTTCTATATGCTGGCGGGCTGTGTGCTCGGCGCACTCGTTTATTTGAAAAGCTTCCACATAATCGTTGCATTTCTGGTAAAAAAAGCGTATAATAAATTTACCGTATACAAGGAGAAAAAAAGTGGACGTTCAAAAGAAAAACCGAATAGCCGCCGCGCTCACGGTAAACGTAATATTGCTGATCGTAATTCTCGCCGCAGTAATCATCTATCAGTTGGTTGAAATTGTGGGCGGTATGTCCGCCGTGAAAAAAATCGAGGCGGAAAAGGCTTATTACGAACAGCTCCTCGAGGATGCGGAAAAAGACAAGGACTTTCTCCAATCCGAAAAATACGAACAGTATCTCCTCGATTTGGCTTTCAAGCTCGGATATTATTTCCCCAACGATTGATATGAAAATCTGCGCAATTGACATAGGCTCCAATTCCGTCCGCCTCGGCATGACTGCGGGCGGAAAAACTTTATATAAGATAAGAAAGACAACCCGTCTCGGCGAAAATCTCGCCCGCTCGGGTGAGCTTACGGCGGAGGCGATAGAACGTACTGCGCAAACCGTCGCGCATTTTGCCGCAAAGGCAAAGGAGGAGGGCGCGCAAAAAATTTATCCTTTCGCCACGGCGGCAGTGCGTTCCGCGCGTAACGGACAGGCTTTCACCGCCCGCGTGCAAGAGCTTTGCGGGCTTACCGTAGAGGTGGTAAGCGGAGAAACTGAAGCTAAAATAGGTCTTTTAGGCGCGCTCGGCTATAAAAACGGCGGCATGATTGACCTCGGCGGCGCCAGCACGGAAGTAACCGTGCAAAACAACCGCGAAAAAATTTTTGCAAAAAGCGTGGATATCGGCACGGTACGTTTAAACGATTTGTGCGGATACGATATAAATAAGCTTGAAAACACAATAGCGGAAAAGCTTAAAGACTACGGCGCTTTCACGGCGGATAATTACGATATGTACGGCGTAAGCGGCACGGCAACCACTTTGGCGGCGGTTAAACAAGGATTAACGGAATACGACCCGAATACAGTCCACGGAACAATCCTCACGGCAGACGAGGTAGAAGCATACGCAAGAGCAATGCTTGCGTTAACAAAAGAGCAGGTGCTCGCAAAATTCCCCGTAACGGGCAGAACCGCCGATATAATAGGCGGCGGCGCGTTGCTCCTTGCAAGATTGATGCAAAAGCTGAAAATAAAACAAATCACCGTTTCCGAAAGCGATAATTTAGAAGGCTTCATTATCTTAAAAGAGGGCAAGCTATGAAGCGTCACGTTATAGACTGGTCGGTTTTTGTTCTCTCTTTGGGGCTTACCGCTTTTTGCTGTTATATAATTTATACGGAATACGGCGACATGTCTTTATGGCTTAACATAGGTCTGTATATCGCGTTTTTTGCAAGCTATATCCTCGCCGCGCCCGTTCACGAATTAGGGCATATGCTGTTCGGCGCGTTTGTAAAAATAAAAGCCGTTCCTAAATTTTCTTTGCGTGTAAAAGGCTCGTCGTCCTGCAAAATCATTCCCAAAACCGATAAAAATATAAAAGGCGGATTGATTTTCACAACATGCGGCGGCTTGGCTTTCAACCTTGTTTTTATAATTCTCGGCGTTGTTGCACTGTGCGTTCCCGCAGTGCCGTCGGGGTTGTGCGTGGTTTTGCCCGCCTCGTTCTATGTGTTCGCACTTAATATAATTCCTTTCGTTACCGCAAACGGCAAAACCGACGGTCTTGTTTTGCTCGAACTTATCAAAAATGACGACGCGGCTAAGGTTATGCTCGCAGTGCTTACCGTGCAGGCTCGCGTTTTAAACGGAAAGCCGATTGAACAAGCGGGCGAAGCTTTGCTCTTCGATGTGCCGCAGATACAGGAGGACGACGAAAGCTTTATCGCATTGACGCAACTAAGATACGAATATTTCGCCGCCAAAGGCGATAACGAACAAGCCGAAAAATATAAACAACGCTTTGAACAGCTTAAAAATGAATATCTTTAAAATAACCCCCCGCCCGCCGGAAATGGGGGGGGGGGGGGGGTTTTTTAAACGTTGTTCAGCGCCGCCCAACCGCCCCCCCAAGGACCCCAGCGCGGGGGTGTAGAGCG
>CAMWMZ010000035.1 GCA_947175485.1 uncultured Clostridia bacterium | reverse complement strand
ATATCGCGCGGTAAGTTTTATCCCCGTCAAGCGCACCGTTTTCTTTGAAAAATATAACGTCTTTCGCATCGACAAATTGAGCGTTAAGCACTTGCGCTACAATTCTTGCGCAAAGATATTCTCCGCGGGAGGCGGTAAAATCTTCGCTTTTGCTATTATCTATTTCTTTTTGGGTTTCATCCAGAATACTATCGATATCGATGCTTACGCCGAGTTCTTTGACTATTGAAACAAACCGGTTGCGCACTGCCTCAAAACTTTTTTTGCAAGTGCCTTTGTTTAAAAGCTCTTTATGGCAATCATAAAGCATATCCGTAACTTTTATATCGCCGGAATACCGTTTCCCCGGAGCCGATACAATTATGTACTTACGTTCTTTATCGCTTTCGATTATTTTTTTTACGTTGTTTATAACGTTACCGTCCGCCATGGACGTTCCGCCGAATTTACAAACCTTAACTGACATTTTTAATCCTTTTTTATACGTTTAGCTTCAATGTAGTACCGCTTTTCGTAACCCTCGCCCATAGAAAAGGTCTTTTTCGGCAAGTTTCCTCCGCTTACGATAAGGCGGAAAAAGTCGTCTTTTTTAATTGCCGGAAGTATAACTCCTGCTCCGCCGTTTGACGTAAGCGCAGTCAAATCCTCTTCACCGTGGATATAATCGACTTCGCCGCCATTACTTTCTATAAAATCCGCGATATAAGCGTCGAGCTCTTTTATACCGTTTGCAATGTTTGTATCAAAGCCGATTTTATGCTTTTGACCCTTTATAACAGTATACGCGCAACCTGCGCCCGAAGTTTTTAAACCGCTTACAAACAAATCCGTTTTATCGGTTTTTACAAATCTGTGTATAGGTTCGAATTTAAGAGCCGCGTCATAAATATTGACGGCTTCAACAAGCGCAAACCTTGCAGGGTGGGTTTTTAATTCTTCAGCACCGAGAGAGTGCTTCAAATTATCCCAACAAGCTTTGGCGGTTGCAAGGGAATGATTGCCGTCGCCTACCGCAAAAAGCAGTTTTTCATCTTTTCCGTATTTTTTTTCGGCTAATTCGGAAGAACACAGACTATACAGGACCTCCGTCACTTTTTCCGAATTTTCTATATATGTTCCTTTAACGTGTCCGCCGCCCAGCATTAAATCAAAATCATATAAAACTTTTCCGCGCTTTATTGAATTTATCACGGAATTTTTTTCGTCGTCGTATAAAAGCATGACGTGCGGAAGCTCTATCGGCGCGTTTTGACGTATTTTCATACGCGGCGGGATACGTTCCAAAATAGTCGCTTCGGTAGAGCGGATTAAGGCGTGTTCCCCGATTTTAAAAGAATAATCTTCCAAATCAACTGCAAGAACTATCCCCGTACGCGTGCCAGATTGTGTGGTACGCTCGACAAGAATAAAACCGCCGGACACCTTTTTAAAAATTCCGCCCGAAAGGTATCCGCGCATTGTTTCATTGATGCGCGCGATGCGCTCTTCGGGCTTGTCGTTCAGATATATTTCAGGAAAAACGAGATTGTAAGCGGAAGGCTTGCCTTTTACTGATTTTTCAACGTTTTCCCAATAAAGATAATCGGACGTATACTGGTCGCAGGCGTTTACCGCCCACGCTTCCATATCGCAGTTATCTGCGGGCAAAAGTATTTCCGGAATTTTTACCGTTTGCATAAAACCTCAGATATTCAAGAGAATAACAACGAAAGCGGCGAGAACGATTGCAAGAATTTTAACAGGCCAGTTTTTCGTAAACATATCTACGATAAACTTAGTAAACTTTTTCATAATTTTCCCTCCGCTGACAAATCAGACCAATAATATTCCGAAAGCGCGGTTTTAATGTCCGCCGCGTCTGCATATTTCTTTTTAACAGTGCCGTTTTTGACTATTGAAATTATGCCTGTTTCTTCGGAAACGACAATTGCCGTTACGCTTGCGACAGACGTTACCCCGAGCGCGGCTCTGTGACGGCTGCCCATATCTTTAGGAAGATTTTCGCTTTGAGCAAGCGGCAAGAAGCAACCGGCCGCGTAAATTTTGTTCCCCTCTATAATCATTGCCCCGTCGTGCAACGGCGCTTTGGGATAAAAGACCGCCTCTATCATTTGCGAAGTTATCTGAGCGTTTACAACCGTTCCGCTTTCGATTATTCCTTCGGGCAGATTTTCGTTTGAAAGAACGATAAGAGCGCCTATGTCTTTTTTGGACATATTCTGAACCGCGCGCACCGTTTCTTCGATTATGAGTTCGATACCCGAAACGGTTAAGCTGTCCATTTTGTTTTTCTTTATGTTGGAATCCAGAAGCGAACGTTTTATTTCCGTGTGGAACATTGTAAACACCAAAAGCGCAATCATAACAATGATGATGAAAAGCGTTTCGTTATTGAAGCTGTTTGAGAAAGTGAACGTTACGCCGCAAAGCACAATAAAGAACACTATGACCGCAATGAATTTGCCGCCCTTATTGTTCTTTAAAACCTTGAATATAAAATAAAAAATAATACTCAAAAGCAGAAACTGCAAAATATATTCGACAAAGTTATCGCCGAATTCAGTGAAAAAACTTTTGAGTGATCTCCACACTTCGCCCCAGTCTCTCATATAGTCCTCTTAAAACGTGTATAGTTCATTACTTATTATATAATCAAACGCTCAAAAAATAAAGCGTTTAACGGTGGTTAATTTTGCCCGTCGTAAAAAATTATGCAACTTTCCGCGCTTTGCAAAGCGTTACGCGGAGTTAGCCTGCCGCATTTTACGTCTGAAATCCTTTTATAAAGATATGCGGTCATATGCGCAAGCTTGCGTTTACCTATTGCCTCGGCCTGTTCGCGGTTCTTTTTAACGGCGAATTCCTTCATCTTCAACATTTCCCCCAAAGAAGCAACGCTTTCACGGGAGGTCAGTATCGTTAACAGATTTTTGAAATAGTTGAAAAGACCGTTCAAAATAAACATCTCATCGCCGCTTTTATCCATCAGCTCGTCGGCTATTTTTATAAAAGCGTTAAAATCTTTTCTTGCAACGCAATTTGTCAGTTCGTAAAGCTTGTAATCCGCGTCTTTATAAACAAGGCTGTCAACTTCGCTTTGTGAAAGCGTATCCTCGCCGCCCTTATAGTCTATCAGCTTTTGAACTTCCGAAGAAACTCTTGCCATATCGCAAAGACAATATTCCGCAATACTTTCGCAGGCGGCGGTTGAAGCCGACACGCCGGCACGTCTCAGCGTTATATACGCCCATTTGGCGACGGTATCGGTATCCGCGCGGTTGCAATCGATATAAGTTACAATATGTTTACGTTTTAAATCAACTCCCTTTTTGCCGCCGGCGTTTATAATAAGCAAAATCGAAGTCGGCGGAAAGTCTTCAAAAAGAGGTTTCAGATACGTTTCGTATTCGTTTTCGTTAGGGTAAAAACCGCTCACTTTTATTATGCGCTTTTCCGCCATAAAAGGATAGTTTTTCAACGCGGATACAAGCGCGGTAATTCCGCCGCCCTTTAACGATTCCCCGTCGAAAGAAGTAAAATTCAATTCCGGCATCTGCAAAAAGGCTGATAAAATCTGTTCTTCGCCTTTCATACGGAAATATGCGTCGTCGCCTTCAAGAAGATAAACCTGCTTTGCGCCCTCGGCTATGGAATTTTTCAGTTCGGTATATTTCATGTGTTTTCCTCTTTGGGACGGTAAACGTATTTTATATATTCGCAGTCGCTGTTTTTTGCACGTTCGCACATTACGGAGTAAACTTCGTCTCTGAGCTTTTGAACAGCCTGTTTTTTAGGAAGGCTTTCATCGTCGTAAAAAGGACCGTCTATATAGACGACGCGTTTAGGCCGCTTGAAATGTTTCCGCTTTTTATATGTCATCGTGTAAGCAAATACCGGGGTTTTATGCTTAACCGGATACGCGAAAGACGTGGCTGGGAAATTACGGATTTCAGTATAATAATACCAGATATGCGCTTCGGGATAAACCGCAATCCAGTGTTTTAGCTCAACGGCTCTTTCAATAGCCGCATTGAATTTTTTCATTCCTGCAAACGTATCGGGTATCGGCAGCCCGCCAAGGGTTTTTATCAGCCAGCCCAAACCCGTTATAGACGTTGCGTCGGAATTGATAATTATATCGGCGGGGCGGGGATAAGCCAGATATGAAGGATTAAACGCGTCTGCAAACATGGAGGTATGATTTCCAAAAATAAAGCACGATTGCTTTTTAAAGCCTTTCAAAGCTTTTTTATTCACGTACTTCACGCGCTTGAAAGTGCGGTGGATAAGCCATAGTATGGGGTGTACGATTAAATAGTACCAAAAAATCCGCTTTAATTTTCCGCCGACGCCCTCGTTGATATACACATAATTATCCGGCAAAGGCTTCTTTTTTATATTCGTACCCGCGAAGTCGTCGTTAACCTCGTCGGAATAATAAATAATTCTTTGTTTCATTTCAATCGGTTTCAAACATTGCCAGAAATTCTTTTACGGCAAAAGACAGCGACATATTTTTTGCAAGCGCAATGCCTATTCCGCGCACAGGCAAAGCCGGTTCGCAAGCCACCTCGAACAATTCTCCGTTTTCAAACTCCGTTTTACAGTATTCGCGCGGAATACAGCCGATTCCCATGCCTTTTATTACGAGCTTTTTCATAAAATCCCAGTTGGCGACCTCTATATCGGGGTTGAGCTGAACACCTACCGTTTCACAATAAGCCGATAACGCTTTGCGGGCTACCGTGTTTTCTTCAATCATCAAAACTGGATATTGCTGCAACTCTTTTAACGGAATTGTTTTATCCTTTAAATCGGAATATTTATTGCCTGCAACGAAAGTATCCGTAAGGTGCGATACAGTACCGAAAAAACGGATTTCATCGTCTTCGGCGGGCAAATTCAAAAACGCGATATCGCATTTACCCTCTTTAAGCTGACTTAATGTATAAGGCGAAGTAGACGAAATAAGCTCTAACTTTACGGCAGGATATTTTTCGTTGTATTCGGCAAGCTTTTCCGACAACACGTGCGAGAATATCGAATCGGTTGCGCCTATTCTTATGCTGCCTGTTGCCGTAGTTTTCACTTCCGTAAGTTTGCTTTCCGCATCGTCTAAAAGCTTAAGAGCTTCTTCAACTTGTTTGAAAATAAGTTTGCCGCCGCCCGCAGACAAGTCCATACCTTTATGAGTGCGGTTAAAAAGCGACACGCCGAGCTGACTTTCCATACTTTTAATTGCCTGCGAAACTGCCGGCTGAGAAATAAAAAGCTCCTGCGCCGCTTTTGTTAAACTGCCGCACCTGGCAACAGTATAAAACACCCTGTAAAGTTCAAGATTTACCATACGTCACCTCATTTACCCACACAGAATTTTTCAAACACCGTTGAAATTATTTCTTCCGTGGCCGTTTCTCCGGTAATTTCACCGAGTGCATCCCACGCGTCTTTTAAATCAACCGCAATTAAATCGAGCGTTAATGCGCCGATATTTTCCGCCGCAGAGCATAGCGAAGAATTCGCCCTGACTAGCGCAGCATAATGACGTTCTTCGATTATATACGCTTTATCGAGCGCAACGTCTCCCGCGCCGTTTTGCTTTATGATTTCTTTTAAGTCATTAAGCCCCGAGCCCGTTTTTGCGGAAACAACGGCGTCGTATTCTCCTGACGGGTCATTTATATCGCACTTATTGAAAACCTTGATCAGCTTGCCGTTGATTTCTTCGTTAAGCACGGATTTGCCGTCCGTTAAGTACAAAACTATATCTGCCGAGCGCATTATATTTTTCGCTCTGGAAATACCTATGCTTTCCACTTCGCCCGCGCGTTCTCTTATCCCCGCCGTATCGATTAAATTATATTTTACGCCGTTCAGCTCTATAATGCCTTCAACTGCGTCGCGCGTTGTTCCCTCTTCTTTGGACACTATTGCCTTTTCATAACCTAAGAGGGCGTTTAAAAGCGAGCTTTTACCCATATTGGGCTTGCCGCAAATTGCAACCGTTACGCCGTCTTTAATCTTTTTGCCGCTTTTATAGCTTTCGATAAGAGCCTGTATTTCCGACAAGGTTTCAGACAAGGTTTGTTTTATCTTTTCCAAATCAGCGCCGTCTGCATCCTCTTCGGGATAATCGATTTCCACAGCTACGCCGGCAAGAAGATTTTTCAAGCGGTTTTGCACTGCTTTAACTTCATTGGTAAGCTTTTCGCTGTAAAGCATACTCCCCGCACGCAACAGTGCAAGGCTTTCCGCGTTTATCATATCCGCCATACCCTCTGCGGAAGCAAGAGAAAGTTTTCCGTTAAGAAAGGCGCGTTTTGTAAATTCGCCGCGTTCAGCCGCACGCGCGCCCAAAAGCAAACACTTTTTAAGTATTCCGCGGGCAATCTGGGCGCCTCCGTGGCATTGAAATTCCACCACGTCTTCACCTGTAAACGATTTCGGCGCTTTGAAATACACCATAAACCCGTAATCGGAAAATCCGTCGCCCAGTATATTCCCGGCATACATATAATTCGGTTTAAATTCGGACTTAGCCGAAACGAACATCTTTTTAGCTATTTCCAGCGAATTTTCTCCGCTGAGCCTTATAACAGCCACGCCGCCTGTACCCGAAGCCGTGGCAATGGCGGCAATACAATCGTACATACAACCTCAAAGTATAATTAATACTTATATATTTTTTTAAAAAGTATAACACCGTATGAAATAAAAAGCAAGAAAAAGGGCGCTTAAAACGCGCCCTTAAATATTTTATATTTAACTTTCAAACGGATCGCCGCCGTCGGGTTTATTATTCCCTTCCCCGAATTCGGAAAAAGGATCGTCCTGAGCGCCGCCCGCACTGCGCGAACCGTATCCGCCGTTATAAGGATTTTGATTGTTGTAACCGTTTTGTCCGTATCCGTCGTTGCGCGAATAAGGGTTTTGATTATAGGGATTTTGGTTAAAATTCTGTTGCTGAAACTGCTGATACATTCTGTATTGCCTTTCCTGTTCTCTGCGCATGAATTCACGGTAATTCATGCCTTTATTGTTGCGGATGATAAAAATCAGTATTCCCTGAACGGGGAAAAGCACGCTTGTTAATGTAAACAGGAAATACCGTCTTGCCGCATATGTCTGGAAGAAAGCGGAAAGAACGAATACCTGCAACGCAATAAAGACAAGGTCAAAAGCCATAAGAATATAGCCTAAAATTTCGTAACACCACGCCGCCCATGCTAGCTCGGCGGGTACGTTCCTCAAAACGTAACTTGTAACAGGCAATCCGTATGCGCCGAGTTCTTCCACCTCGTAAACGCATCCCGCGTTCAGCAGCTTAAATTGCGCAACGTAAGAAACGATATAACCTATAACGAGAAGAAATTCCAGAATTGCCGCCGCAAGCGCAAGCCACTTTGTATCCACCGTTCTGAACGTACGGTTTTTCCGCCCGCAAACTCCGATATAATAAGTGTTTACAAAAGGCACGAAAGCCATCCATCTGTGTTTATATCCTTCGCGCCCCGCTATTACGAAAAGCCCGCAAGCCTGAAATGCGAATACGTTTAAAAAGCACAGCGCGCCGACAAGCAGCGGAATCCAGATTGTATCCGCGTTGACAAACTGCAACGCTATCGAAGCGTAATCGAAAAAATCCATTTAATTCATTTCCCTCCGTTAAGGTGAACTATATTATATATGCGCTAAATGATTAAATTAAAAACACTTTGTGAAAATCGCGTTAAATTTAAAAAAGCTTTACGCCGTATTCAACGCTTTCAAGCGTAAGCCCTTTTGCGGGCATAGTTCTGCCGACAGCCTCCCTGTCGCCTTCGCTTAAAGAGCGTAAAATTTCTTCTTCCGATAAAAATCCTTCCGCATAATTGAGCATGGTGCCGGCAACAGTACGGACCATATTGTAAAGAAATCCGCCGCCGCATACATATATTTCAATATCCTGCGAGCCGTAGCTTTCTTTTGATTTTACTTTTACGGAATAAACTGTTCTTACGGTGGTTTTTACCTGAGAGCCGCTTTTGCAATATGCTTTGAAATCGTGTTCGCCCTCGAATACCCCCGATATATATTTGAGTTTATCAATATTGACGGGAGTTTTTACCCATACGGAATATCTGTCTTTTAAAGGGTTTCTGCGGGGAGAAAGATACATTCTGTAACAGTAAGTCTTTTTCTTTGCCGTTCGGTTAGCATCGAAATTTTCGGGCGCAGAAACAGACTTTAACACAGATATATCCTGCGGCAAACGTAAATTTATAACTTCAGCAAGCTTTTCCGGCGGTATAGAAGTTTCGGCGTCCAAATGACAAACCTGCCCCGCCGCGTGAACTCCGCTGTCCGTTCTGCCGCTTGCCGTGACGTTTGTTTTTACGCCGAATATATCTTTACATGCTTCTTGGAGTTTCTGTTGAACTGTTATAGAGTTTTTTTGAATCTGCCACCCGCCGTAGTGAGTTCCGTCGTAGGCAACAAGCAAAGCGTATCTCATTATCTCATTATCTTATTTTTATATATTGATAAATTTCCGGAAATATCTGTTCGCAATAAATGTTCAAAAGCACAACTCCTGCAATGAGCGCGGCAAAAATTAAGAACGCAACCAAATCGCGCACGCCGAATTTTAGCTTTTTATATTTTGTTCTGTTTTTGGAGCCGGAGTAACACCTTGCGTCCATAGCGTCGCCAAGCTCGTCCGCGCGGCGGAACGCGCTTATCAGAAGCGGAATTAAAATAGGAACAATCGCCTTAATTCTTTTAAAGATATTGCCGCTTTCAAAATCCGCGCCCCTTGCCTTTTGAGCGGAAATTATTCTATTGGTTTCGTCAATGAGCGTAGGAATAAATCTAAGCGCAATCGACATTATGAGCGCAAGCTCGTGCACGGGGAACTTTATATATTTTAATGGTTTTAAAAGACTTTCAATGCCGTCGGTTAAAGAAACGGGCGTAGTGGTGAGCGTAAGTATAGACGAAGCCATTACCAAAAAGAACAGCCTTAAAACGAAAAACACAGTAAATATAATGCTTTCGAGATAGATATGGAATATCCACCATTCGCAAAGTAAAATTTCGCCGGTGTGAAAAAACAAATTAAGCACGGCTGTAAATACAAGAATAAACAATATGCCTTTAACGGAACGCAACACGCTTTTAAATAGCACGCGCGATGCGGCGATTGCGGCGATAATTACAAGCGCAACGGCAAACAGAGAATAAAAATTATCCGCTACAAACAACAGAACGATAATCGCAATCAACGCAAGAAGCTTGAGCCTGGGATCAAGCCTGTGCACAAACGACTGCGCGGGATAAAATTGACCGAAAGTTACGTCGTTAAGCATTTTCCGCCCCCTCGAACACTTCGGCAACCTTTTTCGAAAAATCCTCTATCGTACAGTCGCTTTCTATAATTACGTTATGTTTTTTGAGCTCGGCGGCGATTTTTGAAGTCAAAGGAATATCAAGACCGAGCGCGGTAAGCTCGTCCGCGCGTTTGAAAATTTCCGCAGGAGTGCCGCAAGCAAAAACTTCTCCTTTTGAAATAACCGCGGCCTTCGTGCAGTTATCCGCAACCTCGTCCATATCGTGAGAAACGATTATAACCGTTTTACACCATTCGCGGTGAAGCTTATGCAACAGCTCCATAATTTCGTTTTTGCCTTTCGGGTCAAGTCCTGCCGCAGGCTCGTCAAGAATAAGAACGTGCGGTTTTGTGACTATTACTCCCGCTATGGCGACGCGGCGCTTTTGACCGCCGGATAAATCGAACGGGGATTTGTCTTTTACCTCTTCATAATCGAGCCCGACTATTTCTATACTGCTTTTAACAGCCTGCTCTATTTCTTCCGACGAAAGCTTTTTATTAAAGTTTTTTAACCCGAAAGCAACGTCCGCAAAAACGCTTTCGGCAAAGAGCTGATATTCGGGATATTGGAAAACCATTCCCACTGCCGCCCGCAACGCTTTAAAATCGCATTTTTTATTGCTTAAATCGAATTGCCCCACGGATATATGCGGTTCAATAGGAGCCGTCATACCCTTTTTAACTCTTTTTTTGCGATATTTTTTTTCAGCCTGAGGCAGCTTTATAAGCGCGTTAAGATGCTGTATAAGCGTTGATTTGCCGCTGCCCGTATGACCTATTATACCGAAAAACTCACCCTCGCTTATATGCAAATCGATACCGTTTAACGCTTTTGCGGCAAACGGCGATTTTTTTGAATAAGTATAGGTCAAATTGCTTATATCTATATCCCATTCTTTTGAACGGCAGATATCCTTATTTGTATTTTTGTTCGATTGCCCCTCGTATATGCCGCGGTTATTAAAATTTTTCAATATTTCGGCGGCAAGCTCTTCGGGGCGCAATACGTCTTTTATTTCCATACCTGCAGAGCGCAGATTGTTTGAAATTACGGATATTCTCGGCAATGAAAGATTGAAGGTTTCAAGCGTTTCTCCGCTTTCGAATATCCGGTCGGGCGCTCCTTCAAGGGCTATTTCACCTTTGTTCATAACGATAGTTCTGTCGGCAAGTAACGCTTCTTCCATAAAGTGGGTTATGAGAATTATCGTCATTCCCTCTTCTTTGTTAAGCTTTTTAACAACTTCTATAACTTCGCGTCTGCCCTTGGGGTCAAGCATGGCAGTAGATTCGTCAAGTATGAGCACGTCCGGCTTTATAGCCAGAACGCCCGCAACGGCGATACGTTGTTTTTGCCCGCCCGAAAGCCTTGCAGGAGTTGCCGTGCGGTAATCATCCATACCGACGGCGGATAACGCCCAGTCTATTCTTCTGCCTATCTCTTCCCTTTCGACGCCAATATTTTCCGGCCCGAAAGCAATATCGTCTTCCACAATCGACGCAACCGTCTGGTTATCGGGGTTCTGAAAAACTACGCCCACGTGTTTTCTTATTTCCAAAACGTTTTTACCGTCGGAAACGTCCATGTCCAAAACGGTAATTTTACCTTCGTCGGCGTCGAGAAGCCCGTTCAAAAGACGGGCAAGCGTTGATTTGCCGCTGCCGTTATGCCCTATTACGGAAACGAATTCCCCGCGTTTTACAAAAAAATCAACGCCGTTAATCGCGGGGCGACCGCTTCCTGCATAGGTAAATTTTACGTTTTCGCATTTAATAATAAAATCTTCGGACATAATTTCGATATTTAAAATTTATTTACTTTTGAATTATACCAAAAATTACCGCTTTTTACAACAAATTGAGCGTAATTTAAATGAAAATAGGGAGAAATTTTAAGACACAAAATCAACAAGGCTTATTGACATTCGGTTTATTCTATATTATAATATTGAAAGTGCGGATTAACCGCAGAAAAAGAGATAAAATTATATTTTTCATAACGGAGGTTTCAGATGAAAAAATTGACAATCGACGGCAACACCGCCGCGAGCCATGTTGCGTACGCCTTTTCGGAAGTAGCCGCAATTTATCCCATCACGCCTTCTTCGCCTATGGCGGAGGTAGCCGACGAATGGGCTACGGCGGGCAGAACCAACATGTGGGGTCAGAAAGTAAAGATTGCGGAAATGCAGTCGGAAGGCGGAGCCGCGGGCGCGGTTCACGGTTCGCTTTGCGCGGGCGCGCTTACTTCCACTTACACTGCTTCGCAAGGGCTTTTGCTGATGATCCCCAATATGTACAAGATATCGGGAGAGCTTATGCCCATGGTTATGCACGTTTCGGCGCGCGCGCTTGCCGCACACTCGCTGAATATTTTCGGCGACCATGCGGACGTTATGGCCTGCCGCCAGACCGGTTTTGCCATGCTTTGCGACGGCTCGGTTCAGGAGGTTATGGATTTGGCGCTTGTAGCGCACCTTTCCACTCTCCGTTCCAGAGTTCCCTTTATTAACTTCTTCGACGGTTTCAGGACAAGCCATGAAGTTGCAAAAATAGACGTTTGGGACGACGCCGACGATTATGCTGAAATCCGTGCCATATGCGACGAGGTAGGTATTGCCGCCGACGTTGCGGACTTCAAGTCGCGTTCACTCAACCCCGAACACCCCATTCAAAAGGGTACGGCACAGAACGGAGACACGTACTTCCAAAACAGAGAAACCGCAAACAACTATTATGCGGCTACCCCTGCTATCGTTCAGCAAATGATGGACGTCGTTTCCAAAAAGTGCGGCAGAAATTATCACCTTTTCGATTACGTGGGCGCAAAAGACGCAAAAGAAATTATAGTTTGCATGGGTTCGGGCTGCGAAACAATCGAAGAATCCATTAACAAGCTCAATGCTCAAGGCAAGAAATACGGTTTGGTTAAAGTACGTCTTTACAGACCTTTCGTTGCGGACGCGTTTATCGCCGCCCTTCCCAAGGGAGTTAAGAAAATCGCGGTTCTCGACAGAACGAAAGAGCCCGGTTCACTCGGCGAGCCTTTGTACCTTGACGTATGCTCCGCGCTTATGGAAAAAGGCGTAACAAGCGTTAGAGTAGTAGGCGGCAGATACGGCCTCGGCTCGAAAGAGTTCACTCCTTCTATGGTTAAAGCCGTTTATAAAAACCTTGAAGCCAAAGAGCCCAAAAACCATTTCACAATCGGTATTTACGAGGACGTTACAAATTCTTCGCTTGACTTTTCCGAAAAATTCGACGCCGCGCCCGAAGGTTCTACAAGCTGTAAATTCTACGGTCTTGGTTCCGACGGTACGGTAGGCGCAAACAAAAACTCAATTAAAATTATCGGCGATCATACGGAAAAGCACGCGCAGGCTTACTTCTTCTATGACAGTAAGAAATCAGGCGGTATCACCGTTTCCCACCTCCGTTTCGGCGACACCCCCATTCAGTCGGAATATTTAATCGACAGCGCGGACTTCGTTCAGTGCTCCAACCCCTCTTACGTAACGCGTTACGATATGACGGGCGACATCAAGACGGGCGGCACTTTCCTTATTAACACAAACGCTACCACCGTTGAAGCGCTTGAAGAATTCTTACCCGCCAAGGTTAAGCAAGACATCGCAAAGAAGAAAATCAATCTTTACGTTATCGACGCTATAAAGATTGCCGGCGAGCTTGGACTTAAGGGCAGAACGAATACCATTTTGCAATCCGCGTTCTTCCGCGTTAATCCCCAGATTATGCCTTATGACAAAGCTATCGAATATATGAAGTATATGGCTAAAAAGTCTTTCGGCAGAAAGGGCGACGCAATAGTTCAGATGAACTATAACGCAATAGATTCCGCGGCGGGCGACAACCTTATTAAAATCAACGTTCCCGCATCGTGGGCTAACGCAACTACCGGCGCAGAAATGGTAAAAGGCCATGCGGACAAATATTATCAGGAAATAATCAAACCTATCCTTTACCTTGAGGGCGACAAGCTTAAATCCTCACAGTTCAACGCCGACGGACACGTTCCCACCGGTACTACAAAGTTTGAAAAGCGCGGCGTTGCAGTGCTTGTTCCTGAAATTATCAACGAAAAATGTATACAGTGCGGCACTTGCTCTTTCGTATGCCCTCACGCATGCTTAAGACCCGCGCTTATAAAAAGCGGCGAAGCAAAGCCCGCAACACTCACCACGAAGGCTGCTATCGGTTTAGCCGGATATGAGTACAAAATGCAGGTTTCTCCCCTTGACTGTATGGGTTGCGGCGTGTGCGCAACAGTCTGCCCCGTAAAGGACGGCGGAGCAATCAAGATGATTCCTCTTGCAGAATCCCTTGAAAAAGGCGAAGATAAAAACTGGGAATACACGGTTGACCTTCCCGAAGCCGATACTTCTAAATTCAAGAAAACCACCGTTAAAGGCTGCCAGTTCGCCACCCCCCTCTTCGAGTTCTCGGGCGCGTGCGCAGGCTGCGGCGAAACCCCTTATGTGAAAGTTATTACCCAGCTCTTCGGTGAAGATATGGTAATTGCGAACGCAACGGGCTGCTCTTCGATTTACGGCGGTTCTTCCCCCACATGCCCTTACACGACCAACAAGAAAGGTCACGGACCCGCATGGGCCAACTCGCTTTTCGAGGATAATGCGGAATTCGGTTACGGTATGAATCTTGCTTACACTGCAAGGAGAAACGCAATCAAGGCAAAGGTTGAAAAGCTTGCCGAGCTTTGGGGCGGAGAAGGCAAGACGATTTGCGAAAATTACCTTAAAGCTTTTGAAGACAGAGAACCTTCCAAGAAAGCGAGCGCCGAGCTTTTGCAGGCTCTTGAAGGCTGCAACAACTGCGGATGTGAAAGCGACGCACTTGTTGCCGAAATCCTTAAAGACAAAGATTGCCTTGCAAAGAAATCGATCTGGATATTCGGCGGCGACGGCTGGGCGTACGATATCGGTTACGGCGGTCTTGACCACGTGCTTGCATCAGGCGAAGACGTAAACGTATTGGTGCTTGATACTGAAGTTTATTCCAACACGGGCGGTCAGGCATCCAAATCCACCAACATTGGTGCGGTTGCCAAATTCGCTTCCGCGGGCAAGAGAGTAAAGAAAAAGGATTTGGGCATGATTGCTAAATCCTACGGATACGTTTACGTAGCGCAGTGCGCTATGGGTTCAGACCCCGCGCAGTTCCTCAAAGCAATTTCCGAGGCTGAAGCTTATCACGGACCTTCCCTCATCATTTGTTATGCGCCTTGCATTAACCACGGCATTAACATGACGAAGAGCCAGCTCGAAGAAAAGGCGGCTGTTGACTGTGGTTACTGGCAGCTTTACAGATACAACCCCGAAGGCGAAGTATTCTCGCTTGACTCGAAAGAGCCCAAAGGCGATTATCAGGCTTTCCTTGCGGGCGAAACGAGGTACGCGTCTTTGGTTAAAACTCAGGGCGCGGACGTTGCCGGCGAATTGTTCAAGCAAACCGAGGAATCCGCTAAAGCAAGGCTCGAAAGCTATAAAAAGCTTGCCGGCAAAGAATAAGACGGATAACGTGTTTTGCATTATCGCATGACAATCTTAATA
>CAMWMZ010000034.1 GCA_947175485.1 uncultured Clostridia bacterium | reverse complement strand
TTATTTTTGCTAAATTAAATTTAATTATAATACTTTTTTTTGAAAAATTTTTCATAATTATGCAAAAACGCCCGCGCTTAAAAGCGCGGGCGCAAACAAATATGCTTTTCAGTTTTTAAAAATCATCGTCGAAATCGTCGTCGTCATCGTCATCGTCGTCGAACTCATCGTCCTCCAGGTCGGAAAGGGAATCCACGTCCTCGCTCTCGTAAAAGTCGTCCTCGTCCTCGAATTCTTCCTCTTCTTCCTCGGCGAATTCCTCTTCTATTTCCTCCTGAAGCTCGGCGTCCACGGTCAAATCTTCCTCGTCCTCTTCAAGGTAGTTCTTCCATTCCTCGTCGTTTTCAAGGTCTACGTCCTCTTCTTCGGCGTACTCCTGTTGCGCCTTGCATGTTTCGCAAACCTTTTCTCCTGCGCGGATATGGTTTACGCCGCAAACGGGGCAAAGCTCTTCGTTTTCGATTTCAGCGTCGATTTCTTCAAAATCCTCTTCGTCAAGATCGGCAAACTGTAATTTTTTCCCTTTCAGCTCCGCGATACAAACGTCGCAATATTCCTGCTTTTCCGAGTCTATATAGTTCAAATCGCATCTCGGACATTTTATATATTTGACCATAATTTTCTCCAATCGGCAAAGAGCCGCTTATCATAACTATCAAGTGCTAACATTATATTAATATTTATCTTTTTTGTAAACTGTTTTTTTATTCTTTTTTTTAAAAAATAAGGCGAAAATCCTTGCAATTCAAATTTTTTACCGTCGGCACATAATCAATCTTATATAATGAGCAAACATGAGTGCGCACCGGCAAGAAAACCAATCGCATATCACGCTTAAAATCCTACGCGCCGCTTGCACAAAACCAGGCTCTCCGCAGTACAAATCAAGACTTAACTTATCACCAGGTGTGCCGCAACACTAAACAATGCGAGCACCATCATTTAATCCAAACTCGCTGTCATAATAAAACAATGCGGCATCATCTAACCCATGCTCACCGCCATCACACAACCCGACGCGCCGCGCCATAAAAGCGGCATAAAATAATGTGCATTATACAAAATAAGCGCCCCGCGCAATTGCGCGGGGCGCTTACGTATTTTTAATTCAATCAGTCTGCGTATACGTCGATATTCTTGTCGTCCGTAGTATCTACTTTGATTTTTCTTCTTCTCATTTCAGGGCGCTTATTTTTGTTTTTGCGCACAAGCCAGATTGTAAGAACGGCAGCGCCGCCTATAACCAAAAGCCCGATTGCGCACATACCTACTATAAATCCTGCCTTAGCGCCGTCCGAAAGCCCCTCGTACCAGCCTGTTTCCTCTTCCTCGGGATAAGCCACAAGTCCGGTTTTTAAGCCGTCCATATAAGCCTCTTGGTCGGCTTCCGTCATTTCACCGAGAACCGCATAATAATAATCGCGCGTGTTAGCATAAACGTCTTTTCCGTTAACCTTTCTCGTATCCGTATATTCAGCCCACACGTTATCCTCGGCGGGGTTAAGGAATTTATCGTATTCCGCGAAGGTTTCTTCCGAATAAACGTAATTTTCGCCCTCTTCCAGCTTTGAGTTGCAAGCTTCGGCAAGCTCTTTAAGGTAATCGTAATCCCCTGCATAGAAAGCGTACGTCAGCGCACCGGAAATGTTCGCATAGGTCGCCGCGGGGTACTTCTCGGTATCGGAGTAAGTGTTGTTTATTATATCCTTAATACCGTCGTATTTTTTATTCAGCGCGCGGATATCCTCGTTCGTCATAAGAGTGCGGTCGTCCGTGCTCTTATGGAAGTCGAATACCATAACATAGTTAAAAGCCGTCATATTCGTTGTTTCGCTTGCAAAAAGCAGATAACCGTCTATTATTTCGGGCTTATACCAGGCGCTGTCCGCGTCCAAATCAAGTATTTTAACCGCCGTAAAATCGGTGTCCTCGGCGGGCAACGCTTCGTAATCCTTATACGAACCGTTATACTGTATACGATTTATAGTATAACCGTTTCCGCCGGAAACGGAATAATACAAAAGCTCGCTTTCAGTATCCACGAAAAGAAGCGTAGCCGTGCCTTCTTTAACGATTTTGAAGTAATTATCATTCAACCCCATTTCAGAAGAAGAATGAAGATTGCCCTTTTCGTCCGTTTTATTTATGGAAATCCCCGCGTCCTCGGTCGAAATAACAGCGGAAAGCTTGCCGTCACTGCCGAAGATATATTTATAATCGCCCGCCTTAGAGCCGTCTGCAAGTATTCTCGCGTCGGGGTCGTTCTGGTCGGGGTTGTCCTTTATCGGGTGTTTGATTTGTCCGTCTTTAAATGAAAAGAGATACTCGCTCGGGTTAAGAGAAGTCTTTCTCGTATAAAAAAGATTGCCGTCAACGTAATTTTTAAGCGTATACGTATATCCCAGCTCGTTAACGTCTTCTTTTTCGGGCTCGTAATTGAAAACCGTTTTCGAAGCCTCGTTGCTGTTATAATCCTTTTTGCCTATTCCGTCAAGAACAAGCTCGCCGCAGTTGATATATCTGTCTACTTCGCCCTCGTCCTCGTCGTCGTTCCAGCCCTTAACAGTTTCGGCGCTGAGCTTACCCGCGAATTTATCCTCCGTAGCGTCGGCGGTTACGGTGTAAACCTGATTGTAGCCGAACGTGGAAGAAGTAGCGTAGTTCTGCACGTTCATCGTGTAATAAACGCGCGCGTTCGTCTTATCCTCGCTGTCGAAAATAACCGAGCTTACGTTATAAGCCAAAAGCGTATCCGCGCCTGTTTTCGTATTGTAGGAGTGCAGGTTGGTTACGCCCGTGCTCTCTTCGTAAAGCTTTTCCTCGGTCGCAACGTATAAAAGATAAACGGTCTTGTCCTCTCCCGCCTCAACAAATCTGTATTCGTATGCGGTAGAAGGGAAATTCACGTAAGCGTCCTTCATAACCTGCGACCCGTCTAACTTCGCGCTCTTCAAATCGAGCGTGGAATTCTGCACGACGCCGTCCGCATTCCTCGCCGTCGAGGGAGTCGCATAATAAAGGCTGTCGCCGTAAATATAAATTCCCGAATTGTAATCGGCGGAATAAGCCACGTTGCCGACCACCTTGTCAACCGAAGAATAATTGCGGTCTTTAAGGTTGTCCTTGGAAATACGGTAAATCGCGCCTTTCACGGGTTTGCCGTAATCGTTTGCGGCGGTATTCGCCTCAACGCCGTTTATAAAATAAACGTAATTCCCCTTTTCAACGGCAAAGCCTCCGTTTGAAACCGCGGGCTTATCCGTAAATATATCTCCGCCGAGCGGGTCGGAGCTGTAAAAACCTCCGCAACCGCCCGCAAAAGCCGCGCCTGCAACGGAAATTGCGGCAAGCCCCGCGCATATAATTTTAGTATAGTGCTTTCTCATATACAAAAAACTCCGAAAGGAATAATAGTCTAATCTCAGTTATTATATATCAAAACGAGTTTTTAAGCAATAAAAAACATATCCGTTTTTAAAAAAACGCAAAATAAAACTGTCTTACGCACAGTTTGCAGGAGGTAATTTTGGAAAAATTCGCACTGTTGAATTTACTCAAAGCGCTTGAAACGCTTTCGCCGCAAAAACCTTCGGAAAATGCAAATCAATCCGAACCCCGCCAAACCGCGCCCTCTCCCGAAACGCAACCCCCTCAACCCGCCGAACAACAGGAAAGGCTCAACGTCATGGCTAACGTGCTCACCCGCCACGAAGAAATCTCCAACCGCCTAAAAAACAAACGATAACCGCCCGAAAAGAGCGGTTATTCGTGTTTACATACCTTTGTGCGGGTTTATTTTTATTTCTTTTCGCCGTCGGGGTGCAGCCTTATGTGGCGGGGCAGTCCGTCAACCCAAAGGGGCATAATTTCAGCCTGGATAAGCGGGCGGATATAGTGCGTCAGCTCGGGCTTTACGTTCGTTCCGTCGTCCGTAATCCATTCAAGCGGCACCTTCTTTTCCACGTTAGCTATAAAGTGCACGTCCGCAGGCTCCGTTATGCACATATAAGGGTCGTCCGATACCCTTTTAAGCGTTATAACCTGACCGGACAAGCCCTCGAAAGCCGCCTTAACAGCCGCGCCGCCTACGTTGAACGCTTCCGTCACGTCCACACGCGCGGTAATATGGGAAGCACAACGCTGCAAGGAAGAAAGCTCTATCGCCCTCGTCTTTACGCCGTATTTTTCCGCAACCTTGCCCGCAAGATATCTCGCCGTTCCCGCAAGCTGTTTATGCCCGAACGCGTCCACGTAATCCACGTGGTCTGCAAGCTCGCAAACGTATCTGCCGTCGGCAACCTTTACTCCCTCCGAAACGGCAACCACAACCGAACGGTTTTTCTTCAAAAGCTCGCCCATGCGCTTTACGAATTTATCCACGTCGAAAACCTTTTCGGGCAAATATATCTCGTCCACGCCCTCGCAGTCCTCGCCCTTTGCAAGCGCCGTCGCCGCGGTAAGCCAGCCCGCGTTTCTTCCCATAACCTCTATTACGGAAACAACGGGATAATCGTAAACAAGTCCGTCGCGGATAATTTCTTTGGTGGTGGCTGCAATATATTTCGCCGCCGAGCCGTACCCGGGGGTATGGTCGGTAATCGCAAGGTCGTTATCTATCGTTTTGGGCACGCCCACGAACCTGATCGGGCTTTTGATTTTCGCGCCGTAATCGGAAAGCTTTTTAATCGTGTCCATGGAGTCGTTTCCGCCGATATAGAAAAATGCGAAAATATCGTACTCTTTTAAAATTTTAAAAATCTTTTCGTAAGTTTTTTCATTGCCCTCTATATCAGGCAGCTTGTAACGGCAAGAGCCCAAAAAAGAAGAAGGAGTTCTTTTCAGCAAATCCATATCGAGGTCGTTTTTTATCCTCGTGGAAATATCCACGATATCCCCGTCAAGAAGCCCCTTAATACCGTGCACCATTCCATAAACGGTATCCGCGCCCCTGTCGCGCGCCGTTTTGAACACGCCCAGAAGTGATGAGTTGATGACCGAAGTCGGTCCGCCGGATTGCCCGACGATTACGTTTTTCATAAATTTTCCCCTTAACAATTTTTTTATATAAGCAGAGCCGCAACCGCGGCGTCGTCCGGTTACATTATAATACGGAAATCCGCCGAAATCAATGGAAAAACAAAAAATCTCCGCATATTTGCGGAGATTTTTGCCGTTTTTATTGAAATTTATGCGTTTTTGAAAATATCGTTAACGCCGGGCAGCCCGGGAATTAACAAATAGCAGTTACCGTTTACAAATCCCGATTTAACCGCCTTGTCGTAACCGTCTTCGCCCAAAATCTCTTTAATGGTATCCGCAGAAGGGAATTTTACGAAAGTTACGCTTTGAAGCCCTTTCGTGCAAACGAAAACCGCATACTTGTCAAGCTCGTCTTTTGCTTCCTCGCCCAAAAGGGTTTTAAGCGCAGTGCTTTCCTGTGCGTCTATTCTGGTTACCGTATAACCCTCGTTTTCATAAGCTTTCTGAATGTTGCCGGACTTATCGCAACCCGCCATAGTAAGCGCAAGAAGCACGACAAGCAGCGCGGCGCTGATTGAAACCAATACTTTTTTCATTTTATTGTCCTCCGTCTTTTTTCCATATTCTACCACAACGCAAAATGTTTTTCAATATTTATATAAAAACTTTTTTTGTTTTTTTAATTCCCCGCAACGTCCAACCCAAGCAAAAAACCGAAACGGAACCCCTCGGAATAAAAATCGAAGGCTTCCTCGCTGTTTGCCCGCCCTTGTTGCTTTTCAAGCTTTTCATAAATTTCCGCAAGCTCAGGATATTTTTTAAGCTCGGCAAAAAACCTTTCCTGAATTTCGATAACTCCGTCCAACGCGTCCGTATAATTATCCGAATTTTTTATTTGGTCAAAGCGCCCTCTTTTCCCAAGATACAAATCCTCTATGGCAGAATATTTCATATTGTAACCTCTTTATTGATATCGTTATTTTATATCTCCTCAGTGATTTATTAGACATTTTAATCAACTTGGTGATATTATTAATTTATGGAAATTTTATCAAAACGACTTAAAGAATTGCGCACAGAACGCGGATTAACTCAAAAACAATTAGCAAATGCCTTAGGTTTGGCGCAAAGTTCTATCGCTAATTGGGAAGCCGACACAAAAACGCCGAACGCGCAAGCGCTGATAATCCTTTCAAGATATTTCGGAGTTACAACCGATTATTTATTAGGCGAGCAAAACTAACAAAATCACCTTTGTGGTTTAAAAATTTTTATCTCAATCTTTTTAACGTCTCCGCTTAAAAACAAAATCGCCCAAAAATGCACTCATAAGTCATAAAATAACTACATTTCAATAATTGCACTTTCAAACCATAACAAAAAAGCTCTCAAACAAACTGTTTGAGAGCTTTCAACTTTAAATTCTTCGGCTATTCAGCTTACTTGCCATTTCTTTGCCTATATTCGGCATTGTTGTTAAGTCATTCATATACTTACTTATTATCGGTGAACGCTCAATAAAATTCTCCGCTGATTTACTGTTTATTGTAAAATCATTATACCATATCGAAAGCAAAAAAAACATGTAACTGTTTAGTACAGCCACCTACACTGAATTTGTTTCGCCGCACAAGCTACGTTAGCCTTTCAAAATTTTTCGGCGTAACTTTCAGGCGAACAAGATTAAAACATAAAAACCGCATAAAAAAAGAGAGGTTGAAAAACCTCTCTTTTGATTTTGTCTTTCTGATTATCTCTTTGAGAACTGAGGCGCACGGCGAGCCTTTTTCAAGCCGTACTTCTTTCTTTCCTTGACGCGGGGGTCGCGGGTTAAGAAGCCCTCTTTCTTGAGTGCGGGGCGGCTGCCTTCTTCCGCCTGCAACAATGCGCGTGCAACGCCCAAACGGATTGCGTTTGCCTGACCG
Organism: uncultured Clostridia bacterium; assembly: GCA_947175485.1. Taxonomy (GTDB): domain Bacteria; phylum Bacillota; class Clostridia; order Christensenellales; family Borkfalkiaceae; genus Coproplasma. Next base: position 8,202 of record CAMWMZ010000034.1, on the reverse strand, counting down.
GTATATCCGCCGCCGTAAACGTTAACAACAACGTCGTATTTAGCTTCTACGCCCAAAAGCGCAAGGGGTTGTTTTACAACGTACTGCAAAACGGACTGAGGAAAATAATCCTCAAAAGTCCTGTCGTTAATAGTTATAACGCCCGTACCCGCGGGAATAAGGCGAACGCGTGCGATAGCTTTTTTTCTTCTGCCGGTGCCCCAGAATTGAAGTTTTTTCTTTAAATTAGCCTTTGCCATAAACTTTTACCTTCTCCCCTTTAAAATAATTTAAGCTCTTCGGGCTTCTGCGCCGCATGGTTGTGTTCAGCGCCCTTGTATACTCTGAGCTTTTTAATCATATCTCTGCCGAGAGAGTTTTTGGGCAACATACCTTTCACCGCCTCATATACGGCAAGGTCGCTCTTTTCAGCAATCATCTTTTTGTAAGAAACTTCCTTTAATCCGCCGATGTAGCCGGTATGATATCTGTAAAATTTGTCGTCAAGTTTTTTACCCGTCAAAACAACCTTGTCGCTGTTGAGAACGATAACGAAATCGCCCGTATCAACGTTGGGCGTAAACGTAGGCTTGTTTTTGCCGCGCAATATTGCCGCCACTTTGGAAGCAAGTCTTCCAAGAGGAACGCCCGCCGCATCGACGACGTACCACTTTCTTTCAACTGTTTCCGCCTTAGCCATATAGGTTTTCATTGTCTGCTCCTTATATAATGTAGCTTTGAAAGCTTGTCACATCAATTCACGATAGTAAACCTATTTTATTATTTTATAAAATTTATGTCAAGCCGTTTTGTATCGGGTTTACAAAGTTTTTTATAAATTTTGAATTATTTTTATTTTTGTTATTACAAGCAAAAAACCGACGTATTTTGCGCCGAAATACGTCGGTTTTTGGTGATAATTTGGTGAAAATCAGCCGTTTTTAAGCTCATTATAGAAATCGAGATACTCCTTTGAAACGGTATCCCAGCTTAAACAAACGTAATTTTTCGCGCCCTCTCCCGCAGTTTTTACGGGGGCGGGGTTCTCTAAAAGCTTTATAATTTCTTCAACCCACACGCACTTGTCGTATTCCCACGCAAACCCGCTTACGCCGTGCTCTATGCGTTCCGCGGAGCAACTGCCTTTAATCGCCGCGGCAGGCAAACAGTTAGAAGCCGCCTCCGAAACAACAAGCCCGAAAGTATCGAACGTTGAAGGGAACAGCATTAAATCGCTTGCGGAATAATAATTTGCAAGCGTCTGCGGGTCTGATATCCTGCCGGCAAAAACAACGTTTTCCGTAAGCTTATATTCCGCAGTAAGCTTTTTAAGGGTTTTTCCGTAATCGCCGTCGCCGACGATAATAAATTTAAAATCTTTGTATCCGCGCTTTTTCACTTCGCCTAAAACGGCTAAGCTGAACTGAACGTTTTTAACTTCCGCAAGTCTGCCCGCGAACATAAAAGAAAATTTATCTTCCGTACCGAGTTTCTTCCGTAATGCGGCAACCGCTCCCCCCTCCGCCGCGGGCGGCGTAGCTGCCGCGTTGTAAATCACCTTTATATCTTTGCAACGCTTAGAGCCGTACTCTTCAAGGGTGCCAACCATTCCGCGCGAAACGGAAACTATTCCATCGCACCGTTCAATGCACTTCATAATATAATGCATCATAAAACGCTGCAAGCATTTTAATTTAAGCCTGTTTTCAAACTCGTCGCGGAATTTGGTATGCACCGTTATCATTACGGGTATTTTGTATTTTCTGCCTAACTTTTGCGCAAATTTGGCAAGCGGGAAGCAGCTGTGCAAATGAATTAAATCGAATTTGCCATTTTTTATAAGCTTTTTTAAACCTCTGCCCAAAAACGGCAGAGCGCAACGGTATCCCTTTCCGGCAGGTATCGAAGGGCAACGGTAAATTTTCAGCCCCTCCGCCTCAACCCTGTTTTTGGGGTAATCGGGAACAAGCAATTCAACCTCGTGCCCGAGCTTTTGAAGCGCCAGGGAAAGATTGAGCATAACCGCATTAGGTCCGTCGACGTTAGGATAAAAGCTGTCTGAAACCTGTAAAATTTTCATTCGGGTTTTGCGGCTTCTTCCGCCTGCTCCTTTTTCTTTTGTCTGCGGCTTCTTACGATTTTTCTTATAAACTCGAAAACCGTTATGCCCAAACCTATTATTATATAAATGTAATATACGGCGAAACGCCATGTAAACATAGACCAGAACTGCACGCTCCCCGTAACAAATGCGGAAAACGCGAGCGCCCCTACGCCCTCCATCGCGCCGGTGTTACCGGGGGTAGGGATAAGCGCAACGCCCAAAATAACGTAGGTATTCAACGCAGCGACCGCAAACATAGTCTCGATTCCCTCCGTGGTAATGCCCGAATACGCGCGCATTATAAAATAAGGGAACGCAAAGCTCAAAAACACTTCCACAAGACACATCGCTACGAGAAGTATAAACAAAGCGGGGCGGCGCGACATTATGGCAAAAGAATTACGGAAATCCGAAACAACCTTTTTCGCCTTACCGAGCGTCTTTTCCTTGTCTTTTACTATTCTGATTTTAGCGCCGACGCCGACTATGCCCGAAGCCAGCTTATTTGCAAGCTTAGGCAAAACAACGAACAGCAGTACCATAAGGGGCAACAACAGATTGATACCAAGACCAACCCAGCCCAAAGACAAAAGAAGAACCTTATAAGTATGGTCTAATTTATCCAGAACGCCGACGTTGCAAGCCATGAGCAACAGACTTACAAGCAGCCAACAAATCATCCATACAAAGTATTTTATAAGCACAACCGCGCTTGAAACCCCGCCCGAATAGCCTTTTTTGTGCAGATAATAAATCTGCATCGGCTGTCCGCCAGTGGAAAACGGAGTTACGTTGTCGTAAAATTTTCCGAGAAACGCAACCTTTATTCCTGCGCGCAGGTTTGCTTTGCCTGTAACGGCTTTTATAATTACCACATATTCAAGCGCTATACAAATGAGGGTAACAAGCAACACTGCAAGCGAAATAAGCGCAAACCGCCAGTCGCTTGCGGCAATCAGCTCCCCGAAAGACTTGTATTCGTCCGCGTCCACCATTACTATTTCAAGCATCATCCAGACGCTCAGGCAAATAACGGCAACCAAAAGCACGTAGCCGACCCAGCCGTATTTTCTCTTTTTGGGCTGGACCACCTCTACTTCGGGAACTTCGGGCGCTGTCTGCGTTTGCTCCGCCGGCTCTGCCGAAGCCGTTTCGGGAACTTCGTTATTAAGTTGTTCTGCGGCTTCTTCGGAGCTTTCGTTCGTTCCGAGGTTCTCGTTTTCTTCCATTCCGCCCCCTTGGATTTTAATTTATTTTACAAGCACGGCTTTAATGCGTTTGACGCCCGCGGAAACATTCTCCTGCTTTGCGATTTTGAACGTTCCCAAAAGCCCCGTGTGCTCCGCGTGGGGACCGCCGCATATTTCTTTTGAAAATTCGCCTATTGAATAAGTTTTTACCATTTGTCCGTATTTACTTTCAAAAAGACCGGTAAAGCCCCCGTTTTTGGCTTCTTCCAAAGTCATTTCCTTCATAACCACGGGGATATCGAGCGCTATTTGCTCGTTTATAAGCCTTTCCACTTCGGCAACCTCTTCGGGAGTGAGCTTACGCGCAAAATTGAAATCGAAGCGCAGTCTTTCTTCCGTTATGTTGCTTCCCCTTTGCTCTATATCGGGCGAGCAGACCTTTTTAAGCGCCGCGTGCAAAAGGTGCGTTGCCGTATGCAGGTTTGTCGTTTGCTCCTTGTGGTCGGCAAGCCCGCAAGCAAATTTCTGTTCGCTGCCCGCGCGAGATTTCGCCTGATGCTCGGCGTAAGCCGCCTCGTAGCCCTTTACGTCTACAGTCAAGCCCTTTTCGCGCGCCATTTCGTTTGTTATTTCAACAGGGAAGCCGTAAGTATCGTATAAGTGGAAAGCCGTTACTCCGTCAATCTCTCCGCCGGAGGCAAGCGCGCCCGCCACCTTTTCAAACTCTCTTATTCCTTGCTGCAACGTCTTAGAGAACTTGTTTTCTTCCTTTTCAAGCTCTTCGAAAATACGCACCGAATTTTTCACAAGCTCGGGGTAAACTTCCGCATATTTATCTATTACCGTCTGTGCAACGGCTTTGAGCGAGCCCTGCGGCAAGCCTATGTTTCTGCCGAAGCGCACCGCGCGGCGGATAATTCTTCTTAAAATATATCCCTGGTCGGTGTTGGAGGGAACAATTCCCTTTGTGTCGCCGAGCATAAACGTAGCCGTGCGCACATGGTCCAAAACAACGCGGAAAGCGCGGGTAATTTCGCCGCCCTCCGCATATTTATGGTTTGTTACGCTTTCGATTTTTTCAATAGCCTTTTCGAATATATCCGTTTCGTAAACGCTTTCTTTACCGTTTAATATGCAAAGCGTGCGTTCAAGCCCCATACCGGTATCGACGTTTTTCTGCTTTAACGGCTCGTATTTACCTTCCGCGTTTTTATTGTACTGCATAAACACGTCGTTCCAGATTTCAAGGAAAGTGCCCGAGGGCGCGTTGTCGAAATCATATTCGCCGAGCTTATCCGCCTCCGCATGGTTGCGGATAATGTGCATTTCAGTATCGGGTCCGCAAGGGCCGGTAGTGCCGGCGGGGCCCCACCAGTTGCCGCTTTTGGGCAGATAGTAAATATTTTCTGGCAGAACGCCGCATTCTTTCCAGAGCTTTGCGCTCTCTTCGTCTTTGGGGCAATCTTTATCGCCCGCAAAGCAGGTTACCGCAATATCTTCAACGGGTATGCCAAGATATTCTTTGGAGGTTAAAAACTCGAAAGACCAGGGAATCATTTCTTTTTTGAAATAATCGCCGAGAGACCAGTTGCCCAGCATTTCAAAGAAGGTGCAATGGGAGCTGTCGCCGACCTCGTCTATATCGCCCGTGCGAACGCATTTCTGCACGTCGCAAAGGCGCTTGCCCGCGGGGTGCTTCTCCCCAAGAAGATAGGGCACAAGCGGGTGCATTCCCGCGGTCGTGAACAAAACCGTGGGGTCGTTTTCGGGAATTAACGAAGCGGAGGGAATAATCTTATGCCCTTTGCTTTCAAAGAATTTCAAATAAAGCTGCCTTAAAGTTTCCGAAGTAAGTTTTTTCATAATTTATCCTTTTCTCGAAATGCCGATATTTAAACTATATATCCGCGCTTACACGCGTTTTGTAACGGTATATCCGTCTTTTGCGTCCTTTACCGCATAACCCATTCCATCGAGCTCGTTGCGGAGCTTATCCGCCTTTGCGAAGTCGCGCGCAAGCTTAGCCTGCCAACGTTCTTCCGCCAAAAGCTTTATATCTTCGGGTATATCCGCAGGGTTCTTTTCCCCGACTTCCGCAAGATAAGCCGCCGCGTCCTTTTTGAAAAGCCCCAACAAAGAATACGTTTTTCTTATCTGTGCCGCGTCGTCCGCCGCCGATTTATCGCCGTTTGCAAGCTTGGCGGAAATATTTTTGAAAAGCCCGAAAAGCTCCGAAAGCGCAAGCGCGGTGTTGAAATCCTCGTCCATATCCGCGTTGAACTTTTCTTCTATAGAAGCATTTCCTCCGCCGCCCTTGCCGAACTTGTCCTCAACCGCTTTTATAACCGTATAAAAATCAGTCAAATGCCTTTCGGCTTCGGGAAACAAATCGTCGGTAATGTTGATATCGTTGCGGTAATTATTCTGCAACAGCGCGAATTTTATCGCCTCGTTGGTGTATTTTTTTAATAAATCTTCAAGCAAAAGACTGTTGCCGAGGCTTTTAGACATTTTTTGTCCGTTTACTTTAATAAGCCCGTTATGCGTCCAGTATTTCGCAAACTGCTTTCCCGTAAGGCTTTCTGTTTGGGCTATTTCGTTTTCGTGGTGCGGGAATATGAGGTCGCGTCCGCCGCCGTGAATATCTATCTGCTCCCCGAACGCCGCCATATTCATTGCAGAGCACTCGATATGCCAGCCGGGTCTGCCCTTGCCCCAAGGAGAATCCCAACATATTTCCCCTTCTTTTGCCGCTTTCCATAAAGCGAAATCCGCAGGCTCGCGCTTTTCTCCGTTGTTTTCAACCCGCACGCCGTCAAGCATATCTTCAACAGAACGGTTTGAAAGGCAGCCGTAACGCTTAAAGCTTGAAACGGAAAAATACACGTCGCCGCAATTTGCCGCGTATGCGTGCCCGCTTTCTTCCAGCCTTTTTATGAATTTGATTATATTACCGATATTTTTGGTTGCTTTAAGCCAAAGAGACGGTTCGTCCACGTCCATTTCCGCCATTACTTTATCGATTTTCTTAATCATATCGGCGGCGTATTTATCGGCGGGAATACCCGTTTCTTTGGATTTTGCTATAATCTTATCGTCAACGTCGGTATAGTTGCGCGCGTACGTTACGGAATATCCCTTTTTTTCCAGATATTTGCGCATTATATCGTAAATGAGCGCCTGATATCCGTGGCCTATGTGCGCTTCTCCCGAAACGGTTATCCCGCAGGCGTACATTTTGACCTTGCCCTCTTCAAGCGGAATAAATTCTTCCTTTCTGCGCGTGAGCGTGTTATATATTCGCATTCAACTCTCCTTGCCGTCTTTTAAAATAATCCGCGCGGGCACTCCTACGGCGGTTGCATACGGCGGCACATCGCAAAGCACAACCGCACCGGCGCCGACCTTAGCATAATCGCCGATTGTAATGTTGCCGAGAATTTTCGCTCCGGCGGAAATTACGCAGTTTTTGCCCACCGTCGGGTGGCGTTTGCCGGTATCCTTGCCCGTTCCGCCCAAAGTAGCGCCGTGATACAAAACCGTTCCTTCCCCAACGGAGGCGGTTTCGCCTATCACAACCCCCGCGCCGTGGTCTATGAATACGCCCGCCGCTATTTCCGCCGCGGGGTGTATTTCTATACCCGTTCTGAATTTTGCGTGCTGCGAAATTATCCGCGCGGCAAGCTTTAAGCGCATTTTATACAATCTGTTTGCAAGGCGGTGCCAGCTCAGCGCGTGAACGCCCGAATAAGTAAGAAGAATTTCAAACTTATTGCGCGCCGCGGGGTCGTTCGCCTTTGCGGCGGCTATATCCGCCCTGAGTCTTTTGAAAAAAGCCATAACTCTCCGTAGTCTTTACATTGTATGAAAAGACCGCGGTTGCCGTTACTTTTTACTTGTTTAAAATTATATACTTTTCTCACGGCAAAATCAAGTTATTATAAGTCAAATAAGTTGCAAAAAACTAACATTTTTGATTATTTTTATCAAAAAGCTGTGCGATAAGTTGACAAAATCTTGTTAATATATTACAATATCAATAATAATTGTGTAAAAATTATGTTAAAATGTTAATTTGTATTGAATTTTTCGGATTAATGTTAATTTTTACGGAGAGGGTCACATGAAAAGGGAAAGAATAGAGGACATTGCAGACATTCTGGACAAACGCGGTAAGATGACGTTGGAACAGCTTGAAGAAGTTTTCCCCAACGTTTCCCAGATGACTTTGAGGCGCGATTTATTCCAGCTCGAAGAGGACGGGCGCATTATCCGCATACGCGGCGGCGCTATGTCCGTTAAGGAGGTTCAGAAAGTTTCGGGCGAGGCTTACACAAAAAAGACCACCATTAACACCGACGCGAAAATCGTAATCGCGCAAAAGGCCGCGGGACTTATCGACGAAGGCATTTGCGTTTTTGTAGACGGCGGCACAACGGCAATGTATCTCGCCAAAGAAATGCCCGATTTGAATTGCCACGTTTTCACGAACGGTATCGCCGTTGCAATGGAGCTTGCGCAAAAGAAAAATATAAATATAACCGTAGTCGGCGGGCAGCTTATGAAAGACAATCTTTCCACCTCTTCCCCCGCGGCGAAAGCGTATTTCGATTCCACCAATTTTGAAATAGCTATCGTTTCGGCAACGGCGTTTACCCCCGAAGAGGGATTTTCCTGCAATTCGCAGATTGAAAGCGACCTTTTGAAAGACGTATTCAAAAAGGCGCGCCAGGTATATATGATGCTCGACAGCTCCAAAATCGGCAAAATCAATCCTTATACCTTTGCGCATATAGACGATATCAACGTGCTTATTACCGACGACCACTTCCCCAAAGAGTGCAAAGAGCTTTTCGAGCTGCACAACATAGTGGTAATGTAATTATAAACGCAATAAAAATATTTTAAGCCGCGCCCGCGGCAAAACCG
>CAMWMZ010000033.1 GCA_947175485.1 uncultured Clostridia bacterium | reverse complement strand
GCTGTAATATAGTTTACTGTTTTAATCGCCATATAAATTTCAAAAATCCGGTTAAAAAATTCTGATAAGTATTTTTCTCAAAGGTATTGACAAAACCGGTAAAGTATGTAAAATTATAAATGTGGTTAATCGATTAAACAACGTCATTTATCATTATGCTTAATAACGAAATTTTTGAATGGGTAGATAGCGGTTTGTTAAAATCCGCATACGGCGGTCAGTTGGCAATTTTCTGTAACAGACACGGGGATACCGCCTGTATGCACTTTATGAAAGATTACAAGTGTGAAAGGAATTTTTATTGCCCGTCGGCGGTTTTTGAAGATGCTTCAAAAAAAGGAACGGAAATCCAAATGTTCGATAACTCCAACAACGGGATTAGGGTTCGCCCCGCGGGATTTCATAATTATAATTCGGTTTTCAATGCAGACGATTTGATTTCTGCCGGTGTATATGTACAGGAAATCAAAGCCTTGCGTGAAAATAAAAACTAAATGATAGGAGGATATATGAAAACAAAAAAGAAAAAATTGGTGTATGCTGCGTTAATCGCTATTATGGCGTTGTTGTTCGGTATTATTACTTTAATAACAATGATGCCTGTTTCAGCGTTTGCCGCAAGCAAGGCAATTACGGACGACAGCGTTGAAAACAACGCAAGTATGTCAACGGACGTAATCTATCAAATTGTTACCGACCGCTTTGTGGACGGTGAGCCATCGAATAATCCGTCCGGCGAAATATATGATAAAAACAATTTGAAAAAATATCACGGCGGAGATTGGGTCGGCATCACGCAAAAGATTAACGACGGATATTTCACAAATATGGGCGTGAGCGCAATTTGGATTTCTTCTCCCGTTCAGAATAGCGATTATATCGACCCGTCAAACGGCTGTGCGCCGTATCACGGTTATTGGGGGCGCGATTTCTTCCTGCCTAACCAGTATTTCGGAACAATGGAAGAGTTTACAACTCTCGTATCCACGGCACATAGCAAAGATATTAAAGTAATAATAGATTTTGCACCAAATCACACGTCTTTTGCCGTATATGACGGCATTAAACAGCCCAACGACGGCGCCCTCTACAAGAACGGCGAATTAGTCAGTACATACAGTAACGACGCAAAGGGAGTATTTAACCACGTTTCCGACCAATGGGCGGAATTCGATACGTGGGAACATACCGTTTACGCTCCTCTGTTCGGGCTGGCGGATTTAAATCAGCAAAACGCAATTACCGACCAATATCTTAAAGACGCGATAAAAGTTTGGCTCGATGCGGGCGTAGACGGCATACGCGTAGACGCGGTAAAGCATATGTCCTTGGGTTGGCAAAAAAACTGGGTCAGCGATATTTATGATTATAAGCCCGTGTTTATATTCGGCGAATGGTCGCACAGCGCAACTACTTCCGAACCGAATATGGAAAACTTTGCAAACGAAAGCGGCATGAGCCTTCTGGATTTCAGATACAACACTGCGGCGCGCAACGCTTTGGCTAACGCAATGACAAGCGGCTATACCATGAAAGATTTCCATAACACTATGATGGATATGGAAGAAGATTACGATAATATCAACGATCAGGTTACTTTTTTGGACAACCACGACCAGTCCCGTTTTATGACCGAAGCGGGCAACAATAAATTAACCTTAGATATCGCTTTTGCGTTGCAAATGACTTCCCGCGGTATACCTTGCGTTTATTACGGCACAGAACAGTATATGAGCGATGCCGCAGGCGGTAAGAGCGACCCGTACAACCGCGCGGACATGACCGGCTTCGACCAGTCGTCAAGAGCTTATCAGATTATTTCAAAGCTGGCGCCTTTGCGTAAATCCAATCCCGCGCTTGCTTACGGAAGCACTCAGGAAAGATGGCTTAACGACGACGTTTACGTCTATGAAAGAGTTTTTGGAAATAACGTCGTTATGACGGCTATCAACAGAAATCAAAGCTCTGGTTATCAATTAACGGGTTTAATGTCAAGTCTTCCCGACGGCGCTTATTATGATGTTTTGGGCAATTTACTCGGCGGCGGAAATATAACCGTAAACAAAGGGGTTGTTTCCGAATATTATCTCGGCGCAGGACAAGTTGCTGTATGGCAGTATACGGCGGATGAAAACGACGCCCCGATAATCGGTAACGTCAATCCCAAAATGAGCAAAGCGGGTAATACCGTCACAATTACAGGGCGCGGCTTCGGCAACAGCGTCGGCAGCGTTGCTTTCGACGTAAAAAATGCCCAGATAGTTTCGTGGTCTGACAGCCTCATTAAAGTGATTGTTCCCGGCGGAGTTACCGGCGATGTCGCGGTTGTGGTTACGACTTCGGCAGGAGTTGAGAGCGAAGCGTTCAACGGCTTCAAAATTTTATCCGGTTCGCAGGTTTCCGTTCGGTTCAAGGTAAACAACGCTACAACCTATTACGGCGTAAATGTTTACATCGTTGGCAATGTACCCGAACTCGGAGCGTGGGATACGTCAAAAGCAATAGGTCCGTTGTTCAACGATACTCCTACAATCGGTAAATACCCTACCTGGTTCTATGACATAAGCGTGCCTGCAAACACTAAATTAGAATACAAATTTATAAAGGTAGACGGCGCGGGCAACGTTATCTGGGAAAGCGGTATGAACCATGTTTACACTACTCCGGCAAGTAATACGGGTGAAATTACAGTAAACTGGCAGTAACTATTCAGCGATAAGAGGTATGCTTCTTCGGAAGCATACCTCTTTTGTTAAATTGTTAATTAAAAACATTTTTTGAAAATTTCAAAAAGGTATTGACAAGTAAACGTATATGTACTATAATTAGGTTAATCGATTAACCTAAACAATCGATAATTAATAATTTAAGAGGTGGAAAGATGAATAAGGCGACTAAATGGGTAAGTTTGGTTATCGCGTCGGCTGTCTGCGTATCGTCTGTCGCGGTGATGGCGGCTTGTAACGGCGAGCAGGAAGAAAAAGAATACACCGTTACCTTCTATGACGGCAATACGGTATTAGACACTCAAAAAGTTAAAGAAGGCGAAAAAGCAACAAAATGGACGCCGGTAAAAACGGATTATACTTTTGACGATTGGTATGCAACTCCTAATTTTGCACATCTTTTTGATTTCGATGCTCCCGTTACGGAAGATAAATCTGCTTTTGCAAAGTTCACTTCTTCATTGGTTGTAGAAGATACCCGTGAGTTTTATATTTGCGGACAGGGTCAAAGCCCTGCTCTGGGCGGTTCTTCGCTGTTAAAGGATGCAGGTAAAATGACCAAAGCGGCGGATAAGAACGAATATACCCTTACCGTTGATTTATATGAAAACGACTGGTTCCAGTTCGTTACTAACACTTCGTGGAATTATCAGCACGGCTGGGGTTATCTTGACACGGGTTCGGCTGACGGAACTGAATATTTTGCGTCTAACGGCAGTATCGACGGAAGTAAGCCCGCAAAAATGGAAGATATAAAGTGCAAGGCTGACGGAAATTATACGTTTACGCTCACAACGCATCCCGCGGACGATATGGATAATCCTACGGGTTTAAGCGCTTCCGATACTATAACCTGGAAAAGAAACGGCGACGTACAAGGCGAATTACAGGAAGAATATACATATTATCTTAAAGGTGCGCAAATAACCGAATGGAAGGATTTTTTCAATCCTGCCACAATAATGCAGGCAACGAATACCGAAGGAGTATATACGTTAAGCGTATATCTTAAAGAGGGCGACCAGTTCATGTTTGCTTCAACCGTTAAAAAAGGAGATGTAACGGAAGAAGGCAATGTTTATATCAAAGCCGAAAATCTCGATGAGGCAAGCAAGGCTTACGTCGGCGGAGAAAAGGGCAATATGACGGCAAAAGCAAGCGGAACTTATACATTTACCTATACCGCTAAAACAGAAACCGCCGATGCACAGCTTTCGGTTGCGTTTGATGCAAACAAAGGAATTGTAGCTGCCGATTACTATCTTGACGGAACCTTCGGCGATGGACATAACTGGGCGAACAACTGCTTTAACTCCGATTATAAACTGACTGAAACGGAAAGCGGTTCGGGTGTATATAAGATTATAGGAGTTGAGCTCACTGCCGGCACGGAATTCTGTATTCAGGCGTTCAAAGCAGGCTCTACCGATGCGGGCGACCAATGGGTTAATCAGGTAGGCAACTATAATTACCGCTATTACGACGGCGCGGCTAACTTATTTGAAGCGGCTAATCCCGCCCCCGCAGGCAATAACTACAATTTTAAAGTTGTTACCGCAGGAACGTATAACATTACATTCGATAGTTATACCAAAATAGTAAATATCAAATCGGCTGACGCGGGTTACGATATTTACGTCAAAGGCGGTATGAACGGCTGGAATCATAACTTTGACGCTCAATACAAAATGACCGAATCGGAATCCGATGCAAACGTTTATGAAATTACGCTTGCATTTGAAGAAAATTGGGAGCTTGGACTTGCTAAATACGACGAGGGTGCGGCTTCCGGTAACGGCGATTGGATCGGTCTTGCAAACCTCGGAACTTCGGGCGACGCGAACGAGCAGTTCAGTCAGGAAACCGGAAATCTGAAATGCAAAACGGCGGGAACTTATAAGGTTACCTACAATCTGGAAACAGGCACAATCGATTTTTACGCGGTAGCAAACGCATAATTTGAACGCCCGTAAAATTTAACGCAAAAAAAGCGGGCGCTCTTTTAAAAGAACGTCCGCTTTTAAATTACACTTCATAATTATGCACGGCAAACGGAATGCGTTTCATCGCTTCGTCAAGGCAAGATAAGATACGCGCGCATTTGTCTGCGGCAAGCTTATTCGGGAACAGCAGCTTAGTATCCGTTCCCGAAAGATAATCAAAAATTACTTTGCTGTCCGTTAAAACGTTTTTACCGTTGTTAATCAAATGTAAATCGTACATTTTTTCTGCAAATCTGACAGATTTAAAAGTTGAAAGTATTTCTTCTTTTATGCTGACGTCTGCGGGTAAAAGCGTTATAAATTCGTAATCGCCGTTAAAATATTTATCCGCTTCCGATTTCAGCTTTTTGTAGTCGGTTGTAATTTGGAAAAACAATGTATCTTTAACAATGCAATCTACGGATATGAGAGGAACGTAGTTTAAATTGCCTATCTCGATAAACGAATCGCGGTCGATATTAAAGGCTATTATAGCGTCTACGTTATCCAGATGTCTGTAAGGTAAGCCGCTTAAAACAAGCCCGTATTTATCGTTTGGGAAAACTTTGTGCAAATTTTCAACGAAGTACCCGAATTCCGCCGTATAAAGAAGATTACCGCTTTTCCCCATATATACGGAAATAAGCTTCGAATCGGGCGCGGCGCGTAAATTTTTTGCAAATGCGCCGGGCTTGTAATTATAAAGATTTACAATCTGTAAAACCTTTTTCTTTGTTTCTTCACTGATAGTTTTATCGGGTCTGTTATTTATAATATAAGAAACAGTTGCGGCGGAAACGCCGGCTTCACGGGCGATGTCGTGAATGGTAACCTTTTTATCCATAACACTAATTATAATTGTGATGCTGTAAAATGTCAACATTAAATAAAGGAACGGAAATGAACGAATTTGCTATTGAACATATACCCGAATCAAAATATTGTTTTGCCGAAAATAAAAATACCGTTACGCTGCGGCTGAGAATAAGCAAGTATGATAATCCCGAAAAAATAGAGGTTATATACGGCGGAAAATACGAATACGCTTCGGCGCGTTATACCGCCGATATGAAAAGAAATCATGAAGACAGATTATTCGCTTATTACACTGCTACGCTGTGTCTTAAAGACGTGCGGCTTGTATACGTATTTGCAATTACCGAAAACGGCAAAACCTATTTTTTCTCGGAAGACGGGTTGACGGAACACTACGACTACACTTTGAACTATTATAATTGCTTTCAGTTGGCTTACGTTAACGAGATTGATATAATGAAACAGGTAAACTGGCTGCAAACGGCAACGTTCTATCAGATTTTCGTTGAAAGGTTTAACATAGGCAACAAAAATAAAGATATGTCTTACGTCAATATGAAGTGGGGCGAGCTTCCCGAACCCAAAAGCTTCGCCGGCGGGGACATTAAGGGCATTACCGATAAACTCGAATACATAAAAAATCTTGGTATAAACGCTTTGTATTTAACGCCCGTTTTCAGCTCGGTTTCCAATCATAAATACGATATAAGCGATTATTATGAAATAGATAAAAACTTCGGCGATAAAAAAGACCTGAAAGAGCTTATAGAAAAGTCCCACGCGTTGGGAATAAAGGTCGTTCTTGACGCAGTTTTCAATCATTGCAGCGAAAAGCTAAGCCAGTTTCAGGACGTGTTAAAAAACGGTAAAAATTCTGAATACTACGATTGGTTTATTATCACAAAAGACAGCCCTTTGGAATACGAGTGTTTTGCTTCATGCAAATATATGCCTAAGTTTAACACTTCTAATTCAGAGGTTTGCGCCTTTCTTATAGACATAGCAACGTATTGGATTAAGGAATTCGATATAGACGGTTGGCGCCTTGACGTTTCCGACGAAGTTTCCCACGACTTCTGGCGGCAATTCAGAAAGGCGGTAAAAAAAGCCAAACCGGACTGCGTTTTAATCGGTGAAAACTGGCACGACGCAAACGCATATCTTCGCGGCGACCAATACGACAGCATAATGAACTACGCTTTTACTAAAGCCTGTCTCGACTTTTACGCGTTCGGGTATTTCACCCCGAAGCAGTTTGCCGAAAAGCTTAACGAGCTGTTAATGCGCAACAGCAACGCCGCAAACGGTATGCTGTTAAACCTTTTAGACAGTCACGATACCCACAGATTTATCACTCAAACAAAAGATAACGATAAATTTTTGAGCGCTCTTGCGCTGTTATATGTATTCGTGGGCGTTCCCTGTATATATTACGGTACGGAAATAGCGTTGCAAGGTTATCACGACCCTGATTCTAGACGCACCTTCGATTGGGAAAAGGCGGATAAAAATACCTCGCTTATGCGGCTTATTAAGCATATGTGCGGGTTAAAGTCCGGCGGAGAGCTGTCGGGGGCAAGTATTTCCGTCAAAGAAAATGGCGGAATTATCGAAGTTAAAAGGGATAAATACAAACTCGTAATAAACGGAAACGGTTTCGTCGTAAAATATTCGCCCGTGAACGAAAGCTTTTCAAATAAATATAAAAACGGAATGTTGGGCGGTTGGGGCTTTGTATTGGAAAAGATTTAAACTGCCGTAACAACATAAGGGATATATCCCTTATGCGTTTGCAAACAAACGCATAATACGTCTTTAAGGAGGAAAAGATGAAAAAAATATTGCCGGCTTTAATCGCGCATATAGCCGTAATTCTTGCAATAGTTATATCGTTCGGCGTAATAAGCGTAACGGCTGACAGAAGTGCTTCCGGCAACGAAAAGTTTACCGGAGTGCTCGAAAGAAACGTTACTCTCCACGTTTTGGAAAATAACACTGCAAAAGAACAGGGCTATCTGAAAGAATTGTTGGATTCTTTTAACGAACGTTATAAAGAATACGGCATAAAAGCGGTTGACGCAAATATCGACCAGTATAACGACCTCGAACAAAGCGGTCCGTTCGGATACGGCCCGGACGTTCTTTATCAGGCAAACGACGCTGTAATGAAATACGTTGACGGGCATCATATTCTTCCGTTGCCGCTGGAAAAAATCGCATGCAAAGACCTTGTGAGCGAAAACGCATGGTCGGCTTATGAAAAGAATATAGATCAGCAATCTTACACTTTCGGAGTACCGGTCAATATACAGCAGCCTTTATTGTTTTACCGTAAAGATTTATTGCCCGCAGACTGGGAAACGGAGTGGGACGATAATAAAAACGGAATACCAGATATGATTGAAAACTGGTCTGCGCTGTATCGTTTTTCAAAACAAATAAGGCAGGAAAGCGGCGGCAAAAAATACGGCTATATGCAGTCTCTGTGTGATAGTTATTTCTCTTCCGGATATCTGTTTTCGTTCGGCGGATACGTATTCGGCGGCGAAGACGGAACGGATACCCGCGATATCGGCTTCGATAAAGGCGAAAGCTACAAGGGCGCAAAAATAGTCCGTCAGCTCGCTTCGGTTATGAATATGGAATGTACCGAATTCACCGTCAGCGACAACAGATATTCCAGACTTGCGGAAGGTACGTATTTTGCTACCATGACTACTCCCGACGTATATACGATGTTCATCCGTGAAATGGTCAACAAAGGCTATACCGAAGAATATGCAAAAGAAAACGTCGTCATGGTAGACGTTCCCCAAGTGCCTGTCAGCGG
Source organism: uncultured Clostridia bacterium (assembly GCA_947175485.1). Classification (GTDB taxonomy): domain Bacteria; phylum Bacillota; class Clostridia; order Christensenellales; family Borkfalkiaceae; genus Coproplasma. Next base: position 7,426 of record CAMWMZ010000033.1, on the reverse strand, counting down.
CGATTTGGAGGACGAAAGTCTGGGCTTTAAAGATATGACGGTCATGGGCGGCGTAAACGGTTACGCAATAAGCTCCTATACCTCGTATCCCAACGCCGCGCTTGAATTCGTTAACTACGCCACAAGTTATAAAATGGTTAAAAAAAGATATGAATTGTTGGGGATTTCGCCCGCAAGAAAAGACGTCGTTGACGAAATAGGCGGGTTACATAAAGAGATTAACGATAATCTCGACGGCAATTCGATATACGTTATGCCAAGCGTAAGAGCAACGGCGCAAATCTGGCCGCCTATGGAAAATTTCTTCTCTCTGATTGCGGGCGACATGCTCGAAAACAAAAACGTATACAGTACCGATGAAGCGTTGAAAAACGGATTAAAAAAAGTTTCAAAAGACGCATACGACGCTATTCACACGTTGTCGGGGTCATAAGGGGGCAATAATGAAATTCAAGGCGAAGTGTAAAAGCTTTTTTGTAAAGCTCAAAAATAAATTTGTAAATTTTATTAAGCAATTGCCTTTTAAATTTAAAAGCAAATTTGCCGGCGCAAAAGAAATAATAACTCAGGGTAATGGCAAAGTAATGTCGTCGTTCGCCGTTATGGGGCTTGGGCAGCTTTTGTATAAGCAGTGGGCTAAAGGCGCGTTGTTTTTACTTCTCCAAGCAGGGTTTATATTGTATTTCGTTTTAAGCGGCGCCGCCGATTTATTCGGGTTGTTTACTCTCGGTCAGGTGCAGGGTGACGCGTGGTACGGTATAGAGGGCGATAACTCTGTGGTTATGATGCTTATGGGTATATTGGCCGTAATTATGATTATATTCTATGCGGTTATATATACGGCGAATATAAAAGACGTTTACCGCACGCAATGCTGCGCGGATACGCTGAAGCCCGCAGCCGGTTTCAAAAAAGAGGTAAGCTCGCTGTTGGATAAAAACTTTCATAAAACGGCTTTGACTCTGCCCGTAATCGGGGTATGCGTTTTCAGTATTCTTCCGATAGTTTTTATGATACTTATTGCGTTTACCAACTACGGCGGCGCAAACATTCCGCCCGCGCTTGTCGATTGGGTCGGTTTTGAAAATTTCGGCAGAATATTCTCTTTGGGCGAATTTGCGCCGACGTTCTTTAAAATCTTCGGTTGGAACCTGCTTTGGGCGCTGTTGTCAACGGCTATAAATTACTTCGGCGGGCTCGGGCTTGCATTGCTGTTAAATAAAAAATGCGTAAAAGGCAAGGCGATATGGCGCGCGTTTCCCATACTCGCCTACGCCATACCCGGTTTTATAACCTTGCTCGGCTTCAAGTTTATGTTCTCATACGGCGGTCCCATAAACTACTATATTCAGGCGGCGGGAGGAGAAGCGGTAGGTTTTTTATCCGTAAATTCAAAGTGGATGGCAAGATTTATCGGCTTGGGCGTCAACGCGTGGATAAGTATTCCTTCTACTATGCTTCTGGCAACGGGAATTCTGTCAAATATAAATACCGACCTGTATGAAGCGGCAAGGGTTGACGGAGCAAGCTCATGGAAGCAGTTTATTAAAATAACTCTGCCTTACGTTCTGTTCGCCACAACGCCCGTTTTGATTACCCAGTTCATAAATAACTTCAACCATTTCGGTATATTCTATTTCCTGCGCGATGCAAGCATCAGGTCGGAAGGCTACTTCCTTGCAAACAATACCGACCTTTTAATAAATTGGTTGTACCGCATGTCGATAGACAACAACTACTACTCGATAGGCGCGGCGATAAGCCTTGTAATCTTTATTATCACTTCCTTGATATCGCTTACGGTTTACGTGCTGTCGCCGTCGTATAAACAGGAGGAAACGTTCAGATGAATAAGGCAAAAGCAAAAGTCGCAAAAGCTAAAACCAAAAAAGTGCTTAACGTAGCAATTACATATTGCATACTTATCGTCGTTGCGTTCATATTCTTTTTTCCGTGCTTATGGCTGATACTCGCGTCGTTTTCTAAGTCCGGTTCGATATATTCGTTCGACGGGTTTTTTCCTTCCGAGTACGGGTTCGACGCGTTTAAATCACTGTTTACGGATACCGTTATGTACAATTATCCCAAGTGGTTTTTAAACACTCTGTTTATTGCCGTAATGAGTTGTCTGTTCGGCACGCTGCTTACAATTCTCACGGCTTACTGTATGTCGCGTTTTCGTTTTAAATCAAGAAAGGCTATGATGAAAGCTACGCTTCTTCTGGGTATGTTTCCCTCGTTTATGGGTACGATAGCAGTCTACCTTATAATGACGCAATTCAATCTCATAAATCAGCAGTGGGGGCTTATACTCATATATTCGGCGCAGGCTCCTATGGGATATATGGTGCAGAAGGGCTTTTTCGATACGATACCGTATTCGATAGACGAAGCTGCGAGAATAGACGGCGCGTCCAACTTTACGGTGTTTGTGAAATTTATTTTGCCCCTTTCAAAGCCTATGCTCGTATACACGGCGCTGACTTCGTTTACGTGGCCGTGGTCCGATTTCATTTTACCGAAAATGTTATTGATAGATAAAGACCTTTACACGGTTGCGGTGGGGTTGATGTCTTTGGGGGAAACGGAGTTCGCCCGATTTGCGGCTGGCTCTATATTCATAGCTATACCCATAATCGTGCTGTACTTCTGCCTTGTTAAATATATGATAAACGGAATGGCTGCGGGTGCAGTCAAAGAGTAAACGCGCAAGCGCCGCGTTTCGGCGTCGAGCCGTGCGTTGTTTCGGCTGCTTACGGTTTAAGTAAGCTTTTTGCCGCAAATACGCACTCGTCTTGAACTGCTTGCAGCTCTGCGCTTACTGTAAAAAAACGGTGAGGAAATTATTATGGCAAATTTAAGTTTAAAACACATTTATAAAGTATATCCCAACGGCGCAAAGGCGGTAAACGACTTCAATATGCAGATAGAAGATAAAGAATTTATCGTGTTTGTAGGTCCGTCCGGCTGCGGCAAATCGACTACGCTGCGTATGATTGCGGGGCTTGAAGAAATAACTGCGGGAGAGTTGAAAATAGGCGGCACCGTAGTTAACGGTATGGAGCCGAAAGACAGGGATATCGCAATGGTATTCCAAAATTATGCGCTTTATCCGCATATGACTATATTCGAAAACATCGCGTTCGGCTTGCGTATGCGCAGAATTCCCGATATAAAGCGGGATAAAAACGGTAACCCCGTTCTTGATAAAAACGGCAACGAAATCCAAATAATGCGCAAGTACAATAAGCAGGAGCTTTCCGCAAAAGTAAACGAAGCGGCGGAAATACTCGGTATAACGGAATATCTTAAGCGCAAGCCCAAGGAAATGTCGGGCGGACAAAGACAGCGCGTCGCTTTGGGGCGCGCAATAGTCAGGCAGCCGAAAGTTATGCTTTTGGACGAACCTCTATCCAATCTTGATGCAAAACTCCGTACACAGATGCGCAGCGAAATAGTCAAGCTTCATAAAAAGCTTCAAACAACTTTTATTTACGTAACTCACGATCAGGTGGAAGCAATGACGATGGGCACGCGTATAGTCGTCATGAAAGACGGTTTCGTCAAGCAGATAGATACGCCCAAAAATCTTTATAAGTATCCTGCAAATAAATTCGTCGCGGGCTTCATAGGCACTCCGCAAATGAACTTTTTCGAAGGCACCTTGAAAAAGCAAGGGGATAAGGTCGTCATAGATTTCAAGTATTCCGATGCTCAAGTAACCGTTCCGTATTCGATGCTGATGAAAACTACTCCGCAGTATCTTGACGGCTCCAAAACCGTTTATATCGGTTTCAGGGCTGAAGACGTAACCTTAGACGAAGAAAAGGTTGCGCACAGCACGGCAAAAATACCGGTAAGAATATCGCATACTGAAGAGCTCGGCACGGAAACTCTCGTTTACGGCGATATAAATATGGAGGGGGACGGATTTGCGGAAACAAGCACGCGCGTTATTATCAAATCCGCAGGTTTTAAAGAATATCAGACCGATAAGGTTTGCGAAGCGGCTCTGGATATCAACGCGATTCATCTTTTCGATATCGATACGGAAGAGAGTATACTGCCGCGAATACCCGAATATAACTATCTCGACTGCAAAGCCGCAAACGGAAATATAACGTTTCTCGGCAACAAACTCGCGTTGCCTCCGGCAATCGGATGTCCGGACGGAAGCGGCGAATTGCTTATTCCCGTATCGGCTGTCCGCTTCGACGGACCTATAAAGGCAAACGTAATTTCCTGCGAAAACATTAACGGCAGCATACTCGTGTCTTTAGACATAAACGGCGGCAGGCTTTACGCTTTATCCGATAAGGTTCTGGATAGCGGCGAAATAAATATCGGTCTTGATTTTAAAAAGCTTATAATAAAAATCGGCGCTGACGAAATACAGCCCATGCCCGAAATCAACGGACTGAACGGAAAATTCGTCATGGAAAAATCGTCGGAAAGGGTTGACGGCAAAATTAAAAACGTGCCCCGCTATTATTTGCTTATCAACGGTACGAAGCTTGAAGCGCCCGCAGAGGTTTATGAAAAAATGTTTGCCGCAACCTCCGGCAGAAAAGTGTATAATTCCGCGTTCAGATACGAGTGGACGCCTTATGATTTTACCTTGTCGGAAAGCGGTATCGAAGCACAGGTTTCTGAAACGCTCGATTACGGCAACGAAAAATTCGTTAAATGTACCGTCGGGCAAGAAACTCTCTATGTCAAATGCGGCGGGCAGGTAAACGGCACCGTATATCTTGTTCCCGATGCGGGCAAGGTCAGCGTAATTGAATCGGATAGACAGATAAGGATTGTATAAACAGAGGCGTGATTACAATGGAAAAGACTTTATTTTTACACGATTTGGAAGAGCTTGATATTCAAAATAAAGACGTAATAACTTTGTATAACGAAATTTCCGCCCTTGCAATGAAGCATGCGGGCAATATGGACGAATTCGGCGGGTATAAATGCGCGTACTATCTGTCTATGGAATTTCTCATTGGGCGGAGCTTTTATAACAACCTTATGGAGCTCGGCGTTCTTGAAGAAACCAAAAAGATACTTGCACTCAAAGGGATAGACATAAACGTGTTCGAAGAAATAGAGGACGCCGCGCTCGGTAACGGCGGGCTTGGACGTTTGGCGGCTTGCTTTCTCGATTCCGCCGCAGGCTTGGGCTTGCCTTTACACGGTTTCGGTATACGCTATAAATACGGGCTTTTCAAGCAGGCGGTTGAAAACGGTTGTCAGGTAGAGCTCCCCGACGATTGGCAGCGCTTCGGCGACCCGTGGAGCGTAAGGCGCGATAGCGAAAAACGCGTTATAGAATACGCCGATATGAGGGTATACGCCGTTCCATACGATATGCCCGTGTTCGGTGAAAAAACAAACAGATTAAGGCTTTATCAGGCGGAAGGTGACGCAGGGGCGGAAAAGATAAGCGAATATCTCTATCCCGCGGACGATACCGACGAGGGGAAAATATTACGGCTCAGGCAGGAATACTTTTTTTCCGCGGCGGCTGTCGCCGACTTGGTCGAATGCTATGTTAAACGGCACGGAAAGAACTTTGAAAAATTTCCCGAATATAACGTAATACAGCTCAACGATACTCATCCCGTCATTGCGGTCGCGGAATTTATCAGGCTGTTGACAACCGAATACCGCAAAAAATTTACAGACGCGCTGAATATCGCAAAGCGTACCTTTGCATATACCAACCACACGATTCTGCCGGAAGCGTTGGAGTGTTGGAAAGAAGAATACGTCAGAAAAATTCTTCCCGATATTGCTGAAATAATGATTAAAATCAGCGTGTTTGCGTCTCGGGAATATCAATCGCTTGGTTGCACTAAAGAGCAGGCTTTGGAAATGGCAATCTTCAAAGGCGGCAAATTCTATATGGCTAATTTAGCCGTATACGTTGCCAAAAACGTAAACGGAGTTGCCGGGCTTCATACCGAAATTTTGAAAAATCGGCTTTTTGCAACTGCCCATAAAACATATCCGCAAAAATTCATGAATAAGACTAACGGCGTAACCCACCGCAGATGGCTTGAGCTTTGCAATAAAGAACTTGCGGAGCTTATTGATAAAACTATAGGCAACGGCTGGCGGAAGGATATATCGCTTTTAAGCAACCTTAACGGCTTTACGGAAAATACCGTAAACGGCTTTATTGAGGTTAAAAAAATAAAAAAACGCCAACTGTTAAAATACATTGCTGAAAAAGAGGGTATGGAAATTCCCGAAAATTTCCTTGTGTTTGCACAGGTAAAAAGACTGCACGAATATAAGCGTCAACTGATGACGGCTTTCGCAATTCTTGAATTATATTACGGAATAAAGAGCGGCAAGCTGAGCAATCTTCATCCGTGCGTATTCATATTCGGGGCAAAAAGCGCGCCCTCTTACAAGCGGGCAAAAACGATTATCAGGTTTATTAACGCAATTGCGGATAAAATAAATTCAGACGCGTTGACCAACGGCAGGCTTAAAGTTGTGTTCGTACGCAATTACAATGTCTCTTACGCCGAAAAGATAGTGGCAGGGGCGGACGTTTCGTTGCAGGTTTCCACAGCGGGGCTTGAAGCGAGCGGAACGGGAAATATGAAGTTCATGATGAACGGAGCCGTAACCTGCGGAACAATGGACGGGGCAAACATAGAAATCGTTGAAAGGGCGGGCTTGGAAAACAATTATATTTTCGGCGCAACGGTTGAAGAGCTTGCAAATATCAAAAAAGCGGGGTATAACCCCGCGGTGTGCGTTTCAGACCCCGCTCATAAGCAAGCCGTAGAAACTCTGACGGACGGAACGTTCTCAGACGGCGGAAGCGGAGAGTTTAAGGAGCTTTACGAGTGTTTGTTGCACGGAGAAAATCCGGACGGTTATTTCGTATTGCACGATTTGGGCAGCTACGTTCAAACGCTTATATCTATTTGCAATGATTATGTAAACAATAAAAAATTTGCTGAAAAACAGTTGATAAACGTTGCAAATTCCGCATATTTTTCATCTGACAGAACTATAAAAGAATACGCCGAACATATTTGGAAGATATAAATCGATCTTTTTTAAAGCGGTATTTTTGAAATTTCCGGCAGCGGCGGTTTTATAATCGGATTAAAAACGGTGTTTTAAATATTATTGTGAAATTTCCCGATGCTCAAAATTCCGTGAAAAACAAGACTGAAAATATCTTAATAATATGCTTGACAAGGTCTTTTCAGCCTACTATAATGAAACTATAAATTTAAAGTTATTCTTTGGGGCGGGGTGAAATTCCCCACCGGTGGTATAGTCCACGACGGTTTAAAAACCTTGAGCGGGTGAAATTCCCGCACCGACGGTAAAGTCCGGATGATAAAAGAATTACAAAACGTATTTCGTTTTCGTGCGCCCCGAAAATTCGGGGCGCTTTTAAATA
>CAMWMZ010000032.1 GCA_947175485.1 uncultured Clostridia bacterium | reverse complement strand
ACTCCCACTTTCCCCTTAGTCTGGGGGGCTGGTTGTTGTTTATAAGAGACTGGCCCGCGCAAATGTGCGGCGGGCGGCTTATATTAAATTTATACCATAGACGAAAGAATCGCGAGGTTTGCCGCAACGTCTATGTTGCGGACGGTGATATCTTCGGGCGTTTGCAGAAGCACGGGCGCGAAGTTGAGAATTTTTTTGACACCGCAATCCGCAAGCAAATCAGCGGTTTCCTGCGCGTATTTTGCGGGAACGCAGATAACGGCGAGCTTTACGTTCAGCCTTGCTAAACCGTTTTTAAGCTCCGAAACGCTGTAAACGGGCTTGCCCGCTATTTCTTTGCCGCATTTTTCGGGGTTGATATCGAACGCGGCGACGAGGTCTATGCCGTAGTTGCCGAAACCGCCGTAAGCGAGGAGCGCGCTGCCCAGACCGCCCGCGCCGATTATGACGGCGTTCTTTTTATCGTTACAGCCGAGGTATTCTTCGAGGGCGGAGATAAGCTCGCTTTTGACGTAGCCGACGCGCGTTCTGCCCTGCGCCGAGGTATACGCTAAATCTTTGCGGACGAGCACTTCCCCCATATTCAGGGCTCTGGCAATCGCGCCGGACGAAATGAAGCCGCCGCCGCCGAGCGATTTTAAATAATTGAGGTAAATCGGCAACCGTTGCAGACTGGTTACCGGGATATCGCTTTTCATTACATCACCTTTTTTGATTTTAAACTATTTGCGCGTAATTGCGCGTTGACGCCGCGGGTTAAGATTTATTCCATAAACAGCGCCGCGCCGCCGTATGCTCCCGCACGGTTGCCGAGGGTTGCGCACTCGATTTTTACGGGAGCGTAATCTATCCCTGCGAAAAGCTCTTCATCGACAAGCTTTTGCAAGGGAGCTGTAAGCCGCGAGCCCTGTGCGGCAACTCCGCCGCCTATCATTATGATTTCGGGGCGGAAAATGTTCGCCACATTGGTAAGACCGCACGCGAGATGCGAAAGATACCATTCTACGACAAGGCGCGCCGAGCGGTCGCAATCCATATATTCGAAAGCCGTTCTGCCGTCCGCCGTTGCGTGGGAATAAGTTTTCCACATTTCGGAGCCGGTGTCGTCTTCCATTACTTCTTTTGTTTTTTCCGTTAAAGCGCGGGCGGAGCAGTATACCTCGAAGCAGCCGCGGCGGCCGCACGTGCATTTATAACCGCCCTTTTCGATTACCATATGCCCGACTTCGGTGCCGGCGCCTTTGTTGCCTTCGAAAATCTTTCCGTCGATTATTATGCCCGAGCCGACCCCCGTGCCGAGGGTTATGAGAACGCTGTTTTTATAGCCTTTGCCCGCACCGAACTTTACTTCTCCGAGCGCGGCGCCGTTTGCATCGTTACAGATTTTTACCGGAACGCCGAGCTTTTTAAAGAGCAAATCCCTGAGGGGGTAATTTTTGAGATTGAGGTTGCCCGCGAATACGACTATTCCGTTTTGGGTATCGATAAGCCCGGGACTGCAAACCCCCACTCCTTTGAGCGAGGAACAGACTATTCCGCAGTTATGTATGAGATTATCCGCGAGGGTTACGATGCAATCGGCGAGCTCTTCGCCCGTGAGGGTGGGAACGTTGCCCTCGGTGAAAATTTTGCCCTTTTCATCGGTTATGATGCCCTTGACCGTGGTGCCGCCCACGTCTATACCCATATAGTAAGCCATGATTTCTCCTTTGCCGCATGACCGCGCGGATTATATTACATATAAATCAAGTATACACTTTCGGAGGCTGTTCGTCAAGGGTAAAAATGAAATTATATATTATAAAAAGCGCGCGCCCGAATTCGAGGCGCGCGCCGCGTTATAGCATTATATTGTTGTTTTAATTATTTTCTGCCCGTAGAACCGAAGCCGCCCTCTCCGCGCACAGTGTCGGAAAGCTCTTCCTGTTCGATAAATTCCGCGGGGAAATAAGGGGCTATTACCAGCTGTGCGACCCTTTCGCCTGCGGCGACGGTTTGAGGCTCCTGCGAGTGGTTGTGCAAGGCAACCATAATTTCGCCGCGGTAGTCGCTGTCTATAACGCCGACCTTATTTGCGGGTGCCAACCCCTTTTTGCAGGCTAGCCCGCTTCTTGCATATATCAGCCCGACAAGACCGACGGGAATTTCCAACGCAATACCCGTGGGAATGAATTTGGTTTCCCCAGGGTTTATCTGAATATCGTTTTCAAGGCACGCGTACAAATCCGCGCCTGCGGAGTAAACACTGCCATATGTAGGGGTTTTTGCGTTTTTATTGAGTTTTTTGAAAGCGACCTGCTTTTTATCTATACCGTAGTACATCAATGATTTCTCCTATAATTCCGAGCTTTCGTTCCAGAGAACTATTCGGTTTTGTTTTAAAGACTGTTGCACAAGAATTATTCTTTGGTTTGACGAGCCGCGGAAACGCAAATTCAAATCTTTCAGCTCTTCCACAAACTTTCCGTCCACGAGAACGTCGAGGCACGAGAGCATACGCATAACCGTTTGTTTATCGCCGAGTTTGCCCGAAAGCAAATGCTTTTCATAATCGTAGCCCGTAAAGCACCATAAGGATTTTTCGGGGTATTGCCTGCGCAGGTTTTCAAGAAACGGCGCGAGAGCCGTTTGGTTTTCCGGCTCGAACGGGTCGCCGCCGAGGAGCGTAAACCCCTTGATATATTGGGGTTTAAGCGCGTTTATAATCTTTTCTTCGGTTTCTTTTGTGAAGGGTTCGCCGTAGTTGAAATCCCACGTTTCGGGGTTAAAGCAGTTTTTGCAGCGGTTGCGGCAGCCGCTGACGTACAGCGACACCCGCACCCCCGGCCCGTTTGATACGTCGAACCATTTTATAGTAGCGTAATTCATAATATTACGTTTAATCCTTATATCTTTTACGCGATTGTTTTGGTGATTTTACAGGTGCAATACTCTTGCTTTGATTTCTTTGGTTTTGCCGACGTTCCAGAAGTTTTCACCGAGGTAGCCGCACGTTCTGCGGGTTACGTTCATTTTTCTCTGGTCTTTATTGTGGCAGGAGGGGCACTCCCATTCGTTATCGTCGTTTATGACGATTTCCCCGTCGAAGCCGCAAACGTGGCAATAATCGGACTTGGTGTTGAATTCCGCGTATTGGATATTGTCGTAGATAAATCTTACTACGTCTTCGATAGCAGTGAGGTTATGGCGCATATTGGGGATTTCGACGTAAGATATTGCGCCGCCCGAGGATATTTTTTGGAACTGGCTTTCGAATTTGAATTTGGAGAACGCGTCTATATTTTCGCGCACGTCTACGTGGTAGCTGTTTGTATAGTAGCCCTTGTCCGTTACGTCTTCAATAGTGCCGAAGCGTTCTTTATCAATGCGGGCGAAGCGGTAGCAGAGGCTTTCCGCGGGGGTGCCGTAAAGACCGAAGCCCAGACCCGTTTCCTTTTTCCACTGTTCGCAGTGATCGCGCAGGACGTTCATTATTTTAACCGCAAATTCGGTGCCCGCGGGGTCGGTGTGGGATACTCCCTTTACAAGCTTTGTTACCTCGTAGAGCCCTATATATCCGAGAGATATCGTGGAATAACCGTTCAAAAGATATCTATCGATTTTTTCTCCGCTTTGCAGCCTTGCGATTGCGCCGTATTGCCAATGGACGGGGGAAACGTCGCTGGTTACGCCCATAAGCGCGTTATGGCGGCACATCAAAGCTTCGTAGCAGAGCTTAAGCCTTTCTTCAAGGATTTCCCAGAATTTCTTTTCGTCGCCCTTTGCGAGTATACCGCACTGGGGAAGGTTGATGGAAACGACGCCCTGATTGAACCTGCCCTCGAATTTGTAGTTGCCGTTTTCGTCCTTCCACGGGGAAAGGAACGAGCGGCAGCCCATGGGCGAGAACACGTTGCCTTCGTAATATTCGCGCATTTTTTTAGCGGAGATATAGTCGGGATAAAGGCGCTTTGACGAGCATTTTACGGCAAGCTTTGTAAGATAATCGTATTTGCCGCCCTTTAAGCAGTTGTTTTCGTCGAGAACGTAAATGAGTTTGGGGAACGCCGGAGTGACGTATACGCCCTTTTCGTTTTTTATTCCCTCGTAACGCTGTTTGAGAATTTCTTCTATTATCATAGCGTTTTCGTTGACGTATTCGTCCTTTTCGTCGAGGTAGAGGAAAAGCGTTACGAACGGCGACTGACCGTTTGTGGTCATCAAGGTATTGATTTGATACTGTATTGTTTGCACGCCGGCTTTGAGCGCTTCTTTTACGCGCAAATCGACGAAGTGCTCCTTAGTGGCTTTATCGAGAGTATCGCCGAATTCTTCGTCGCACTGCATGACGTATTTTTCTCTGGTGCGGCGGAGATACTTGCCAAGGTGCGCGATATTGACCGACTGCCCGCCATATTGCGACGAGGCGACGGAAGCTATTATCTGCGTGGTAATGGTGCAAGCCGTTTGGAAGGATTTGGGGCTTTCAATCATTTTGCCGTTCATGACGGTGCCGTTTTCAAGCATATCCTTGATATTTATAAGACAGCAGTTGAAAATGGGCTGCAAAAAGTAGTCGGCGTCGTGGAAGTGTATTGCGCCCTCTTCATGCGCTTTGGAAATGTGCTCGGGCAAAAGCATGCGCTTTGTTAAGTCTTTGGAGACTTCGCCCGCGATCAAATCGCGCTGAGTTGAAGCGGTGCGCGCGTTTTTGTTGGAGTTTTCTTCCATTACGTCTTTGTTGGAATTGCGGATTAAAGAAAGAATACTGTCGTCCGTGGTGTTAGCCTTACGGATTAAAGCGCGTTCGTAACGGTAGAGGATATAAGCCTTCATGAGCTGGTATTTTTGGAGCTGCATGAGCTTTTCTTCCACCATGTCCTGAATATCTTCAACGAGCACGCGGGTTCTGTGGCGCGAAGAAATTTCGTCCACAATGCCCTCTATCTGGGTGGCGGTTATCCTGTCCTCCTTATCTACCGCGGCGTTTGCTTTGCTTATTGCGACGGTGATTTTTTTTCTGTCGAAATCGCACGTTGTGCCGTCACGCTTGATAACTTTCATACCTCTTTCCTCCGTTAGTGCAAGTATTGACAATGATATCACAGATTTTGTGGTTTGTCAATACCGGCGCATACAATATATTGTGTATTTATCTATTAGAAAATTTAATAGAACAGATGCGGCGCGCGAGGCGCAGCAAAACCAAGTATAATACGCGGGGACGGATAAGTCAAGCGCACGGACACAATATCTTGTGTGAAAATTTTAAACACTTTTCAACATATTGTATTAAAATGCGTAACAATACGGTTGCAAAGCAAAAAATCCCGCTCCGCGTTTTGCGGAGCGGGATTTTTTTGATTTTACCTGATTTTACTGAAATTCAAAAGCTTAAACGCTTTTTTTACGTTTAACGTATTCTCTGTATTTATTCAAATCTATATCCATAACGGGTATAACGCTTGCGTAAGCGTCCACGTGGATATGCCTGTAAACGTCAGCGCTTCCCCTGTCTGCAAACATCAGATTGCCCTGATTGTCACAGACGAAGAAATATCCGTCGTCGGCGGGGTCGGAAACAGGGACCTTTTCAAGCGCTTCTTTTATACGTATGTAATTCTTTTCGTGTTCGGCGGAGCGGAGATATCTGAACGCGCAACCGTTTTCGTCACGGACAAGACAGTTTAAAAAATCTGCGTCGAACCTGAAATGCTTTTCGTTTTTTCTTGCTTCGCCCGCTTCCGCGTTGCGCGGCAAATTTATATTTGCGTTTATTTCCGCCATGGAATTTTTTGCGAGAGAAAGGCAGGTTGCGTCGAAAAGCTCGTCGGAAACGAGGATTGCGCCGAGCGTTTTGCCGTCTGAGGAAAACACCTTCCACTCAGCACCGCTCACCTTGTTGCCCGCCGCTATGCGGCAAGACGTTTTAACGCGGCAATTCACGTCTATAACGCCGTCTTCCATCAAAATATCGAGCTTATCCGTTTCTTCGGAGACGCAGCCCCAATCGGAAAACACGTCTTTAAAAATAGTTTTTACAAAAAAGTCGCCGTCTATTTTATCTTTTGATACTTTGCAGTAAAGCTTATCGTTGTTGAAATCGTTTTTTATGCGGGAGGTATGCTCCGCTATTTTTTCGAATTCTTCGATATGTTCTGCTATGAGCTTTTTTCTTGTGTTGTTTATAAAGCTTTCGAACGATTCGGGTTCTTCATCGTCAAGAAGTATGAAAGCCGAACGGAAATTGCCGTGGGATTTTTCCAAATCCGCGCCCATTTTGAACTCTTCGAGACACGCTTTGCTGAAAATGAAATCGGGGCTTAAAAAATAGAGTATTCCGAGACAATTTTTGTTTGCGGTAACCTCTTTTACCTTTTCAATCCAGTTCTGACCCTTTCTGAGCTTTATATCGTACCAGAAATTTGCGCCGTATCCGTTGAGAGCCGTTAAAATTCTTTTAACCGCGTCCTCGTCTTTGTGGGAATAGCTTATGAAAGCGAACGTGCCTTCGGGATCTTTTCTGTCAAGATAAGTCATAGTTTTTCTCCTTAAACACGCAGTCGTAGAACTCGGAACATCTGATTAAAATAGGATAGGTTATCCACCTTGTTTTTTCAAACTTTTTGGGCGCGATATAATAATAGCGTTTGCTTATTTCGTAATTGAAATAGGTTATGACGTTATATTCCTTTTGACGGATATACTGCTCGCTTTCGTAAACGGTGAAGGTGTTAATGGTTGTATTGTCTACGTTTACGCGGCTGCTTGTGTGCGTTAACACCTGCGGGAAAGTGGCGACCCTTGCGCCGGCACCCTCTTCCCCCTTGAAAAAGCCGAGGATATCGACGACCCTTTCCACAAACTTTTCGGCGTTTTCTTTGCAGAGCTCGACGTTATCCAGATCCCATTCGTATTCGGAAAAGCCGTAGCCGCTTACGTTGAGTTCTTTTTTAATGAGATAGCATTTTTTGTTTTCGTGGTCGAGGCGGATAAAGCTTTCCAGATTTTTGACGTTGACCATTTCTCTGCCGAGCATAATGGAGATATCGGATTTTAATTCGTAAGCGTCTTCGAAAACGTTTTTGAAGAGATTGTAAAAGCTTTTATCGCCTTTGAGATATCCGAGCTTTTTTCTTGCTCCGTTATAAAAAGCTTTGTCTATTGCGCTTCTGCACGTTTCGACCGTTGCATCGCTCAAAGCGACGGACTGTTCAGCCTTTACTTCGTAATCGAGCTGTTCTTTAGTACAGCTTGCAAGCCCTGTATAATAGGCGAGAACAATCAAGAGCGTGTCGCGTAGCACGGAGCGGACGTCCGTAACGTCGTTTACGCCCTTTATAAGGTCTATTCTGCTTTGTATGCTGTAAACGTTTTCACTCGGGTTTGGCTTGCAGTCTACCTTACCCCTGTCGAGATTTTCAAGCGTTGCGATTAAAGCGTCGGTATAAGCGCGGATTTTAAAAGGTTTTAAAATTTTTGCTATGTTGGCGTCACTGTGCTTTGTATCGTCGAGGTTCAACGAAAGATAATCGATTGATTTCTGGTAAAAATCCTTTCTCCTAGCATCGAGATTTTCAGGCTTGAAGTCGGAAAACCGTTTATCGAGCTGTTGATTTACTTTTGCAAACAGCGCGTCGTAAGACTGCATATCCGCGAAATCGTATTTTGCGAAAATCTGCGGCAACACTTCTTTACAGCCGACAACGGAAAACAGGATAGTGAGTATGGAAACGACGTCCATATTGCTTACGCAGTCGGCGTTGAGATTGTCTTTTACTTCGATAATTTTTTGCTTATTACACTTTCTTTCTTTGAAGTCGAATTTACAGCCTACGCCGGTGCACTTGCAGTCTTCCTTGCAGATATTGAAGTTGTTTTTTATGACGGGGAGAATATAGTTGTTTACGACGGAATTCTGCTTGTCTTCCGCTACGACCACCATTTCCAAAGCGTCCATCACGGACGACGCGAGTTCGCCGTAATATTTATAGCTTGAAAGCCCGTTGCAAAACGACATTCTGTGGCGCTTTCTCAACAAGTCGCCCGTAAGATAAGAATAGAATTTGCCGACGCTGCCCGTAATTATCGAAACGGGGCGGTCGTCTTTCATTTCTTCGTAAAGCTTTTCCGCAACGCGGACCTTTAAATCTTCGCCCGTGTCGTTATCGCTCATTTCCGTGTAAGAGAGCCTCAGCATTCTTTCACCGTTTTTCAGAACGGAATCGTCGATACTGCGCAACAGAAGGTATTTTGAGGTGTATTCGTTTAAGGTTTGTTTGACAAGCGCGTATTTGCAGGGGTAAATTTTGTTGCCGAATTTAAACGCGCACGAAGAAAGCCCGCTTTCTTTATCGGCGTATTCTTCCGATTGGACGATTTGCAAGTCGCAGATAAAGCTGAGCTTGTTGAAGAGCAAAAAAAGATAATCGTCGGAATCGGTCATTTCGCTTTTGGTTTTGAAGCCCGCCTGCCGTAGCTTTTGGATATGACGGAAGATGTTTATGTATTGCTCTGTATTTTTATAAAAACTATCGTTGCCGGAGATAACGTCGAACTTTTTGAGGAACGCTTCGCTTGCGTCGAGCCCGAGGGCGACGTTTAAAATAACGAACCTTACCACGTCGTCGGTGGCGTTGTAGGCGCTGTAAAGATTGTCTATTGCGTGTTTTATACGCGTTTCACAGCTTGACGAGGCAGACAAATTCAAAGAACGGTATTTAGAGATAACATATGCGAAACCGAGGTTTACAAGACTGTTGAACAATCTTTCGCGGTAATTGAAGTCTCTTTTTAAGCTTTTGCCGAATTTTTTAAGCTGTTTTTCGTAATCGTAAATATCGGAACCGAGGATAATCTGCCTTATGGCTCCGTCTTTGACTTTTGCGCATAAATCAAGTATATCCTGGGTGTAATCTTTCTCACCGGAGAAAGCTTCTATAATTTCGGGCATCTGTTATTCCTTAATTTAATCCGCGTAAGCAAGTATGCGCGCGAGCTTTTGATATTTTTCTTTTGCGAGCCTTTCGTCTTCCTTATCCCCGCCTATTTTTGCAAGGCAGCACTCCTGCCATTTGAACCTGTCGACTTCGGGAATGCCGGGAACGACGCCTTCTTTCATATCCCAGATAATATTTACCGTTCCGCGGCTAGCGTGCGCCTTTATTTCCATTTGCTCGCGGAAGCTTGCGAACAACGTTGCGGTATAGTGCGCGGGGTAAACCTTGGAATCTATGTTCATTTGCCTGAAAGGCACCGCCGAAGGGCAGAAAATAATATTCTTTTCATTGCCAGTTTTGGTCCACTTTTCAATAAATTTAGAAAAGCACAGTCTTGTTCCTTTTTCGAACTGCACGGAGGGGCGCATACAGCACACTATATAGTCGGAATTATCGAGCGAGAAAGTAGCCATATCCTGAGTGCCCGACGGCGTATCGAACACTACCGTGCAATCGCATAAGTTCATTTTGTCAAGAGCCGCGGTAAGATTTCTGCTTTCTTTGCCGGTAGAGTTGTTCATGGCGAATACCGTTTCCCAGCTTGCGCGCTGTTCCGCGGGGGTGACGTCGGAGCGGAGCAATAAAACAGCGTCGTTTTCTATATCGTTGGTGAAGTAATTGCCGACGGGGATAAAATACTTGTTGAGTTTTTCATAAGAACGCCAGTCGCGCGGATTTCCGCTGCTTGTGAACGTATCCTGCTGTGCGCGGACGCCCAGACCCTGCAAAGAAACCTCCGGCGGGCAATACTTTTCGGTATCCCTTAACAGCATAGACATACCGTAGCTTTCGTTATCCGCATCCACGATTATTAGGGGAGAACTGCTCTTTGGTCTTGTTTCCTGAATGATATAGTACAGTGTGTTCAGGGTTGTGGTGGTTCTGCCCGAACCGCCCTTATATGAGTAGAAAGAAATTACTGCCATAAAAATTCTCCTTGGTGTTTAATCGTGATTATCGTTGCCGCCGTCGGATTTATTGTTGTTCGCAACCAACAAGCCCGCAAGCGAAGCAATCATATTGAACATAAATTTAGGGGTAGCGCCGTCGTTGCCGAGCACGTTTTTGACAATCGTATAAGGCTCGTCCCAAACGTTAGAATCGCCCTTGGTAAACAACGGTTTAAGCCGTTCGTCGTTGCTCATGGTAAGCAGCGACAGAAGCTGAAGCTTTTCGGTAAGCCGCACGAGCTTGCTGAGCTTTACGGAATCGTCCGCTTTATCCTTGGAATTAAGCTCTTTTATTACCGTATCTTTGTTAAACGTTTCGTCCTCGCTCAAAGCGCCCACGAGATTATCGTAAGTGATTTGCTCGTCTACCAAATCTATAAGTCCGTTTACAACAAGCTTTGCCAAGCCCTTTCCGAGCTCGCGGACTTCGGAGATATATTCGTCTTTTTTGGATATTTCCGCCCTGAGCTGAGTTTCTTTGTTTAAAAGCTTTATTTCGTATTCGGCTTTCGTTTCGTTTATCTTTTTTTGTTCCCTTATGTTTTTGTCTTCTTCGCTTTCGACATAAGGCTCTTCATAATTTTCGTAATATGTGTAGAAGGAGATAAGCGCGTCTATGTAGTAGTAGTTTGTTATCGCGTTATATCCGTCTTTATCCCAAACCCAGCTTGAAGCTCCGTTTTTGCGTTTTTTGTTTCTTATGATATTTTTTAACGACTCCGTCATCTGCTTTTGCGGATAACGGACGAGATATTCGCTCATCAGGTTGTTGTTTTTCAACATCAAAGGCATGAGCGGAACGACCGCCATGTTCACCCTGCGGAGCTGTTTTGCAAGCTCTGTGTTGCGCTCATCGACCTTATCCGAAAAGTCGAGGATATAGCTGTCTATCTTATACAAAAGTCCGCTGCTTTCTATTTCGTTATAGCATCTTTGCGTATTCTGAATGGAAAGCTGGAACGTATTCAGCATTTTATCGTATTTGTCGGAATTTTCCTTTGCAAGCTCTGCGTCGTAAGCCGAATTAAGAATAATACCTATAACGAAAAGATTGTTGAAAAACGCGTTGCTGTGACCGCTTTTTCTGACGATATCCATATCGACGAGGGAGCCGTCTTCGAAGCAGGGGCCCTTTGCCATGTTGACCTGAAAGGGTATTTTGTTTTTATAAGTTCCGAAGCCTTCTTCCCACAAGGTTTTTGCAAGCTCTACGGAAGAATTTTTGAGCAATGTAAACGCGCCGTATTTATCCCTTTCGTTGATTTTATCGGTAAGGGGCTGACCGTTGTTTATGACGTTATAGAGCAAATCGAGCTCTTCGTATTTGGAATTGTCGTTGGAATATTTTTTAAGATACGAAGCAAAATCTTCAAAGCCGTTGCGTTCGAGCCATGCGTAGGTTTTTTCACGCGAGGCTGGGTCGGCTATACCCTCGTAAAATCTGAATTTTCTTGTGTCGGCGTTTTTTAAAAGCCTTTCTTCGAATTTTCTGAGTTCGCTTATAGTTTCGTCGGAGGAGTTAAATCTTTTGAACAAGCCGAGATAAACGGTTGACGCAACGTATGAAAAGTACAAGGAAGGCTCTGCGCCCTCTTCCATTTTTCTGAACGACCAGCCGAGCACCTTGCCGTCACGTTTGATTATGCAGTCGCAGGTGACCTTTATACAGCTTAAATAGATTTCCCTGACAGCAGATTTTACTTCTTCGGCGGTGAGGGCTTCGGTTACTATCTGGGTTGCGTCGTTTTCACCGATTTTCGTATACCTGACTTCCCATTTAAACTTTTTATAGACGTCAGGCAGTTCGCGTTCCAGACGTTTTAAGAACGCTTCAACTAAATCCGCAACAAGGAAAACCCAGCTGGCGGTATCCAGATATCCGCCCTTATCCCAACCGAGGTTTTCATCAGCGGAGGAATCGTCGTAAAAAGGCATACTTGAAAGCAGCACGTCTTTATAATTGCCGTGCACGCCGTCGGGATAACATTCCGAAAGCAGCTTGCAAACGGAGTTAGCAACAACCTTTAAAATTTTGGAATTGTCGGCGGTGAGGACTTCTTCAAAGGATTGGGCGTCTTTTTCACCGTTTTTACGGTCTTCTTCAACGCTTTGGGTATCCTTTAAAAGCTTTATCTCCGACAAAAGCGCGGAAAGAGCGGGCGCGATTGAAAGAACGCCTATATCGGGCATTTCGTCGGACATAAACAAACCTTCTTCAAGAAGAGCGGTGCCGCGTTTTCTGCCCCTTTTATTGCTGTAACGGTAACCGTTCTGAACCAAATCGCTTATCCAGCGGCTTGCCATTACGTTTTTTCTTTTAAATCTTTTGAAAGTGCTGTCCTTGATACCGGTATCAACCGCCAAACCGTCGTATTCGTCGAACCGTCCGTTTTTTACACCGCCGTTAAATTCTTCCATATTCTTCTCCTTTGTGTTTTATGGATGCTTGTATTTAAATTCGCCCCCGAAACGCGCGTAATCGTTGCCGATTTTAGCGTATATGTATCTTAAAGGCTCACAAACGATTTCTTTTATTTTGAAGAGGTCGCCCCTTTCGTTAAGCGTTTCCCCGAGGCAAAAACCCGCGCAGTGCTCTTTGGCGATACAGTCCTGACAATCGGGCATATTGGCAAGCGTTCTGCTTTGCAAAACTTCTATTTTCTTTTTATCGTAAATTATTTTATTATTCGCCTTATCGTATTTGCCGTATATAAAAGCGCCCAGATTTTCGGGGTTTTCCCCGCTCATACACATTTCGCACGCAGAGACGTAGCCGTCCATGGTTAAATGGGGCATAGGCAGGCACGAACGGCAGTTGTAGCAAGTGGGGCCGTCGAAATTCGTGGTAAAATTACTTTCGTAAAAAACCCCGAGGGATTTGGCGTATTCGCGTGCTTCTATGAACCGCCTTGCAAAGTGCATATTGTTGACCGGTTCGAAAGTTTTGTCTTCCGCCTCGCTGACCGGTTCGAATATAGGGTCGACCCAGATATATTTTATACCCAGATTATAGAGGTAATCTATTCCCTCTTTTTGCCTGTCTATATTGTAGGGCGTTATAGTACTGCGCACGCCGACCATGGCGCGCTTATCGGAAAGACCCTGGAAATATTTTAAGTTGCGTTCTATTACCCCCGAAGTGGGTTTGCCGGATACCGTTACCCTGAACATATCGTGCGTTTCCGGAAGCAAATCCATTGAAACCCAGATTTCGTCCATGTTATATGCAAGCCATTGCGCAAGGTCTTTATTGAAAAAACCGTTGGTCTGTATTTCACAGTTTATATTTTTACGGTATTTTCTTGCGTAGGCGCATATATCTTTGATCAGCTGAGGCTCCGTGGTGGGCTCTCCGTTGCCGAAAAACCTTATTCCGTCCACTACGCCGGAAGCGACGTATTCGTCGATTCCGCATTTTGCAAAGTTCAAATCGAGTTTGTTATATTGAGATTTGCGCGCGCCGTAGCAGTATTTGCAAGCCATATTGCAACGCGACGTGAGCAAAAAAGAAATAATTTTTTTGTTACAGTAAGGCAAAATTCTCTCCCTTTCGGCAAAAATCAAACAAATATGACAAAATTATACACTGTTTTGTGAAATAAGTCAATATCAACCTTGGTTTTGCGGAAGATTTGAGCGCCGTTTATTCTGTTTTTCGATTATTGCGAAGCCGTTTTTTTGCAAAAGCCAGAAAGCGTCGTCCAATATCTGATAATCGTATTTTATTACGTCTTCTTTCTGCTCGTCCGTGCCGTTGCGCAGAGCGAGCATTTTTCTGAATTCCACAAGACCCTCGAACGTGGTTATGTTGCCGTGACGGCGCAAAGCGTAGTTTTTGCCGTTCGAATATACGGTTTTGCCTTTTTTAATAACGCGTTCGGTTAAAATATTTTCTTTGCTGGCTGGAACGACGCCCTTGCTGAGCATAAAAGCGTTCCACCTGAGATGCTCCAGCTCGGCGAAGGATTTTCTTTTCGAGGGGAGAAAATCCAACGGGTATTTTACTATTTTTTTACCGTCTACGCAGAGAAGCTCTTTACCGTCGGAATTATAATAGTATTCGGGCATATCGCCTTTAGCGTATATTTCGAGATATTTCTTTTCCGAAAGCGCCTCCGCCCCAAGGGTTTTCGCCTCGTCTTCGGGCACGTAATCCAGACCCATCAAATGGAGCTTGGATTTTAAGCTTAAACAACAGTAAAGGCTGGATTCCCTTTCAAGTTGCGTCATATCGAAATGCCATTTTTTATCCGAGCCCTCTTTACTAATAAGCACCGACTGTTCGGTTAACACGCAGTTTTTATCATGAGTGAGCATGTATTCGAGGTCGTAAACTTCGTTGCGCATATGCGCCATTCCATAGAATTTATCTTTTGTTATTTCCGCAATATCGTAGACGTCGGCGCTCATATTGCCGATAAAATAACAGTTATCGACGCCAGACAGAGTATGGTTTTTGTCGTTTTTATCAACCTTGACGAAGAGTACGAGATTATCCAAGCCCCACTCTTTGCGCTTTTCGGCAAGCTTTAAAGCCAAATCGACGTTTTCCAAATCGGTGCCGAAAGAAATTATAATATAGTTCACGGAGCTGCCGCCCGACAAACAGGATTTTATATCCCTGTAAAATTTGGGGCTGTTGATATCGAGGTGAAAATACTTTTCTTTGGCGGGGAGAACGGGGGCGGGAAGATAGGTGCCGGAAGGAGGATTTTTCTTATCCAAAAATTCGTTTCTGTAACGGTAATAAGAATGGTTGAGATTTTTGTTTTCTTCCGCGTAATTTTTATCGAACACGCAATATTTTACCCTTTTGGAATAAATTCCGTGTTCGCCTTTTGCAAGAAACTGGTTGTTTGCAACCGAGGTTAAAAATATTTGCCTGTTCGTACTGCCGAAGCCTATCATACAGACGTTTAGTTTTACGCCGCCGTGCAACAGACCCGTTTCGTAGTCGATATGGCTTTCGTCCATAAACCTTGTGAGGGGGTATTTATCGATAAAGTTCATTGCGATTACGCGGTATTTGTTAAGATATTGCAGACAGCCGAAGGAACGGTCTACCGCGTCTTCGTATACGGCTTCGTGGGCGGGGTACCCGAAAACGTATACCGACAATTTTTTGAATATTACGCTTTTTCCGTCTTCCCCGAGCTTTTTTATCGCATCGTTGAAAAGGTGGCATATTTCGAGATTTTTTTCATCGGAAAGCGTGTTTATGACCACCGTTATTTTCTTTTGCTTTTTGTTGGCGTAGGCTACGGTTTTTTCCGCTATTTTACCGAAATCGGAGCTGTTTTTATACTTTATGTTTTTTACGTACAGCCCGTACATATCTTCGGAAGAAAGATTGTCGAGAATAACGGCGCCGTAATCCTGCGCGCTGAGATAAACGCTTTGGCTGTGTTCGTTGTTGCCGAAAATCAAGAGCCCTGGTTTTTTGCCGAGCTTAGCCCTTATTTCGCGCCAAACGCGCCAAAGTTGCTGTTCGATAAAGGATAAGACAAACAAAACTGCGTTTATGAACACGATAAGGCAACAGAAATACACCGCCGCTTTATAAAAACCGCTTGCCTCCATAAGCTTTTGCACGCCGTCCAAATCGATTTTTAGCACGACAAAATCGAATATGTTGCTTACCGCGCGAAAGAGCGAGCCCATAAACGCGTTGCCCGCATAAAAATACCCGATAAACATCAAAGGCACGGCGAATACGAAAACTACCGCGCATTTGCCGCGTTTGAAGCTTCTGAGATAAGCGATTTTGCCCGCCCTGTCTTTACGGAAGAGGTTTATGAAAAAGTAGCCCGCGACCGCGAAGAGCGCAGCGAAGCAAATTGCCGTTATAACGTTGTATATCACCATATTTTATCCTTTGCGTTGCCGCGTTGTTTTTATTATCTGGAGCAGGGGATAATAAGGATATCCTCCCCCTCTTTAAGACCGCGTTCTTTTGCGAGAACTATGCTGTGATAAGTGCCGCCGAGATTGACGGGCGCGCCGTTTTTATCGCGCAGGGCGACTTCTTTTCCGTCCCATAGCGCGATTAATTTATCGCAATTGTTTACTATATATTTGCTTGCTTCGCAATAAGTGTAAGTAGCGTCGGGAACGACCCTGCAAACGGAGGTTTGGGCGAGAAGCCCGCGCAAACCGGATATCTCTTTTGGTGTAAGCGGATTGCCGTTTTCCTCTCCGCCGCGGATTACGTTATCTATATGTTCTTCATATTGCATGGGTAAAACCGCTTGCGTATCGAGCCCGAGTTCGCACGCGCATTCCGCGATTAAAGCGTCCGCGCCCCAGGCGTAACACGTGGTGACGGTAACGCGGTAGCTTTTTGCGTATTCCGCGAGAATATCTTTAATTTGTTTTTTGAGATTTTCCCTGTTTGCGGTGAAAAACCTGTGCCCCGTGCCCGCCACGGTCAGCTCAGGCTTTCCGAAAAACCGGCAGTTGTAAATTTTAATATCGTTGCCGAGCATGCGCAAAAGCGGGATTATGTTGTTAATCATAATTTCGTCTTTTTTGCGCTCGGCGGGGGAAAGCACCTCGTAAGGAACGATATCTTTATGGATTTTTTTACGGTTTCTTTCTTCCAAATCCGCGTAATCGGCGCCGTAGCTCCAACCGAGCGCAAGCTTTTCCCTTACCCAACGCACGTGTTCTTCACGACATAAAAAATCGGTTGCGGTTTCGCCGTTCCGCGTTGTCAAAGCGTTGAAATCTTCGACTACGGGATAATCCAAATCCTTGCCGCTGTAAAAACAATTTATGCGTTCAAGCTTATAAGCATAGGATTTAGCCTGTTCGATATTAGAAACCTTGAATTCGAGAGGAAGCGCGGCGAAATCCGCGTTTATATGCTCCGCGCCCTCCTCACTGCACCTTGCGCCATAGCTTGCGTGTATTGCCTTTGCGAAATCGAGAAGGTTTGTGAAGCTGTCTTCCGAGGTTTGTATAGCCGCGCGTTTGGTTTTGATTTTTTCTTTTGCCGACGCGTCGATTTTAAGAGTTGCGTCGATAAAGCTCAAAATATCACCGACAAACGTGCCGTTTACGATTTTTAAATAGCTTTTGTTCGGACGCAATTCAAGTTTGCCGCCCGAATAGTCTTTGACGGAAAAGCCGTCGAATATATAATCCGCTTTTATGTAATTATCCGATATCGAAAACTCCGCGTCCCACGCTATAGGGTCGAGCTTGCTGACTTTACCGTAGGCGAGCCTGTCCCAGCTCTGAAGCTCGTCGCAAAGTATCAAAAGATATGCGAGCGGGTGTTCGGCAAGCTTTACGGGGCGCGCGTTTTCAAGGTCGTATTTATTGAGATTGTTGTGGAGAAGAATAGCCGTTAAAACGTCGAGCCATTCTTCCGTCATGGCAAAGCCGCGGTTATCGAAAAGCCTGCGTGCGAGAATGACCGCGCCGAAATAGCCGTGGTCCATAAAACGCGGCTGAACTTCCACCCGCTCGGCAAGCCTATCGCATACGTAAGCGGCGTTGTAGCCCATACGTTTTTCAAGCCCGAACGCGAGCAAACCGTTTATCGAGGAAAAGCTTTTTTGCGTTTTCAGCGCTTTTGAACATTCCGCCGATATTTCGGGCGGAACAGCGAGAAACCCGCGCATATTACCATATGAAACGTAAGGCTTTTCACTTTTCCCCACAGCTCTTCGGCGTAATTTTTAATTTGTTCGTGAG
>CAMWMZ010000031.1 GCA_947175485.1 uncultured Clostridia bacterium | reverse complement strand
TAATTATACATAACGCAACACTAAAAATCAACAAAATTATGTGCTAAATCATATAAAAAAAGCTTATAGTTGTCTTAATTTTTTATTTTTATAAATTTATTCATATTTTTTGAATAATATTTGCGCGGGCGGAAAATTTCACCCATTTTTCGTGTAATTTCATTTACAAATTTAATATATTTAACTATAATAATTAGAAATTGTTTTTTGGATAATAAATAGTAAGGAGTATATATGGGAACTTTGCTTAAAAGTTTAAGGGAATACAAAGCTCCGTCCATACTTTGTCCGATTGTTATGGTCGGCGAGGCGGCGATGGAAATAATTATTCCGTATCTTATGACTTTTATTATAGGCGAGTTAAGACTGCTTTCCGCCGATCCCGCGTATCAGGTAAATACGCAGAATATAATCATCTATTCGGTGCTAATGGTAGTATGCGCAGGTTTTGCTCTTTTTTGCGGCGTTTGGGGCGGTAAGCTTTCTGCAAAAGCCAGCTGCGGTTTTGCGCATAATTTAAGGGAGGATATGTATAACAATATCCAGACCTATTCTTTTGCCAATATAGATAATTATTCCACCGCCAGTCTTATAACAAGAGTTACTACAGACGTTACCAACGTTCAGAACGCTTATCAGATGACTATAAGAATGTTGGTGCGCGCACCGGTTCTTTTCGTTTCGTCGATAATTATGACGTGCCTGATAGAGCCCACAATGGCGCTTATTTTTGTAGGCGGGGCGATTATTTTGGGGCTTATAGTATTTTTCTGTATGTTCAAGGTAATTCCGTACTTTAAAAAGATGTTTGAAAAGTACGACGGGCTCAATTCCGTAGTTCAGGAAAATTTAACGGCAATCCGCGTGGTAAAATCCTATGTGCGTGAAGAAACCGAAATCGACAAAATGCAGCGTGCTACTGCGGAAGTTTATAAATATTCCGTAAAGGCGGAAAAAATCTTTACGATTTTGATGCCCTGCGTAAGTCTGGTTATGTATGCAACTATTATAATCATTTTTACGGTCGGCTCGAATATGGCAGTAGGCAATGTTGCGGGCAACGTACAGCCCGAACAATTGCAAACGCTTAACATTTACGCTATGCAGATACTTTCCGGCGTTATGATGGTTGCAATGTGCATAAACTTTATTTCGATGTCGCGCGGCAGTATGGAAAGAATACGCGAAGTTTTGAATGAAAAATCCACCTTGCCCAAAGCCGAAAATCCGGTAACAGAAGTTGCCGACGGCAGTATCGAGTTTGAAAACGTTGATTTCGCTTATTCGCAAAAATCAGACGTATGCGTTTTGTCCGGCATAAATCTGAAAATAAATTCAGGGGAAACGGTCGGCGTCATAGGCGCTACCGGTTCGGGTAAAACCTCGCTCGTTTCGCTTATTCCCAGACTGTACGACGTAACAAAAGGCAGCGTAAAGGTCGGCGGAGTTGACGTAAAAAATTACGATATGGATACTCTACGCGGAAAAGTTGCAATGGTTTTGCAAAAAAACGTTTTGTTTTCGGGCAGCATTGCCGAAAATTTAAGGTGGGGAGATGAAAACGCAACCGACGAGGAGCTTCGTTTAGCTGCGCGTCAGGCTTGCGCGGAAGAATTTATAGATGCCCTCCCCGGCGGATACGACTATGATTTGGGTCAGGGCGGCGTAAACGTTTCCGGCGGACAAAAACAAAGGCTTTGTATTGCCCGCGCGCTTCTCAAAAAACCCAAAGTAATTATTTTCGACGATTCTACGTCGGCGGTTGATACGAAAACGGATGCGGCTATAAGGGAAGCGCTTGCAAAATACGCTCCCGAAGTCACAAAAATAATAATTGCCCAACGTATCGCTTCCGTGCAGGACGCGGATAAAATTATCGTTTTGGACGACGGAGAATTATCGGCCGTCGGAACGCATGAGCAATTGTTGAAAACAAGCGCAATATACCGTGAAGTATATGAATCTCAGGCTGGAGGAGAAGATAAAGAGGGAGGTGAAAAGCAATGAGCAGAATGCATAACTTCGCTCAGTCGGCAGGCGGACGCGGCGGCGACGCAACCAATGAAATCCGCGGTGCCAAAACGCCGATGAAAACTTTGAAACGGCTTTTGAAGTACTCATTTTCCCGCTACAAAATTGCAACGGTCTTTGTAATTTTGTTTGTATTGCTTTCGGCCGGAACAACCGCTTTGGGCGCGTCCTTTTTTGCTCCGATTATCACCGAGCTTATGAACGGCGTTCCCAACGGAATGTGGGCAATATATAAAAATATAATTATTATCGCCTGTATTTATTTTGTCGGCGCTCTCTCTTCGTTTGCGTATAACAGAATAATGATGTACGTCGCTCAGGGAACCTTAAAGAAAATGAGGGACGAAATGTTTGCAAAAATGCAAAATCTTCCCTTGAAGTATTTCGATACGCATACGCACGGCGATTTGATGAGCTTATATACAAACGATATAGATACTATGCGTCAGCTTTTGTCGCAGACTATACCTCAACTCATTTCTTCGTTTCTTACAGTAATTTTCGTGTTTACGTTAATGGTCGTCTACAGCTTTACGCTAACGCTCGTTATTCTGTTTATGCTCGCCGTCATGGTAATCACGATTGGTAAAATAGGCAGCAAATCGGCTAAATACTTTTTAAAACAGCAAGAGGCTTTGGGTAAGCTTAACGGTTACGTGGAAGAAATGACCGAAGGTCAAAAAGTAGTAAAAGTATTCTGCCATGAACAAGAAGCCCGCGAAAAATTTAAAAAACTCAACGATGATTTAAATGAAGTCGGCAGCAGCGCGAACACGTTTGCATTCATTTTAGGACCTATAAACAACAATCTGGGTTATCTTCAATATGTTTTGGTTGCGGTTGTCGGTTTCGTTTTAATGGTTACGGGCAACCAAAGCTGGCTTTTGTCCGGTTTTCTTGCGGGTGGCGGCGGCATTGCGGCTTGTGCCGGTATGCTTGTTTCCTTTTTGGCTTATTCAAGGCAATTCAATATGCCTATCCAGCAGGTAACCCAGCAGTTTAATGCGATAGTAATGGCTCTTGCCGGTGCTGAACGCATATTCGAAATGGTTGATACCGTGCCCGAAGATAAGGGCGGAAAAGTTACTCTCACTTACGGTGAATACGAAAGTGGTAAATGGGCTTGGAAAAAGCCTTCGGAAAACGGTTTTGAATACGTTCCGTTAAAGGGCGATATTCGTTTCGACAACGTTGTGTTCGGCTATACGGAAGAAAAGGTAATTCTTAAAAATATAAGCCTTTACGCAAAACCGGGGCAGAAAATAGCTTTTGTGGGTTCTACCGGCGCGGGAAAAACAACGATAACAAATCTTATCAACCGTTTTTATGATATTCAGTCGGGCACGATTACCTATGACGGGCTTGATATAAAATCACTCAGCAAAGACGATTTGCGCAGAAGTCTCGGCGTGGTTTTGCAGGATACCCATCTTTTTACCGGTACGGTAATGGAAAATATCCGTTACGGCAGACTTGACGCAACCGACGAAGACTGTATGGAGGCGGCTAAGCTTGCAAACGCACACTCGTTTATAAAGCATTTGCCGGAGAAATACGATACCCTCATAACGGGCGACGGCGCGAATTTGTCTCAAGGGCAAAGGCAGCTTTTGGCGATTGCCCGCGCCATGGTTTCAAAATGTCCCGTGCTTATTTTAGACGAAGCGACCTCTTCAATCGATACCCGCACGGAAAAGCTGATAGAAAAGGGTATGGATAAACTTATGGAAGGCAGAACGGTATTCGTAATCGCGCACCGCCTTTCCACGGTAAGGAACAGTCAGGCGATAATGGTTCTCGAGCAAGGAGAAATTATCGAGCGCGGCAGTCACGAACAGCTCATAGAACAAAAAGGAAAATACTATCAGCTGTATACAGGCGCGTTTGAATTAGACTAAACGTTGTTTATAAATAAAAAGCCGTCCGCTTAAAATCGGACGGCTTTTATAATACGCTATGAATTAAAAAGCTTAAATTATTTTCGTCGGAAAATTGTACAACCTGTCGTAGAATAGTACAAACTGTCGCAAACATATGCTAATTATCGGGAGATAAAGCATATGTTTTTTGAATTGTTAAGCGCCATTTTCGATAAAATTTTCTTTTTTACGGGATTAATACAGAATAAGGGAACTTTTCCCAAGCCGCTGTCCGCCGCCGATGAAAAAAAATATCTGGCACTCGCCCGCGCAGGGGATAAAGAAGCAAAAGAAAAATTAATTAAGCATAATATGCGTCTTGTCGCGCATGTCGTCAAAAAATATTCCGGCGCGGCGGAAACCGACGATTTGCTTTCGGTAGGGTCGATAGGGCTTATAAAGGCAATAAATACCTTTCAGGAGGGGAAGGGCACTCAGCTTGCAACGTATACCGCAAGGTGCATTGAAAACGAAATTTTAATGCTTTTACGTTCAGGGAAAAAGTATAAAAATACGGTTTCTTTGACCGATCCCGTCGGAACGGATAAAGACGGAAACGAGCTTACGCTTATAGACCTTTTATCGGAAAAGGAAGACAGCGTTTTTGCTCAGGTAGAAAAGAGTATCCAGCGTGAAAAATTTGTCGCCCTTTTGAAAACCTTTCTTAATTTAAGGGAATTTACAATTCTTTCTATGCGTTACGGGCTTGAAGACGGGGTGGCGCTTCCGCAGAGAGAGGTTGCCAAAAAGCTTGGTATTTCGCGTTCTTACATATCACGCATTGAAAAACGCGCGATAGAAAAGGCGCGTGAACATTTAGACAAAGAAGATTTTTTTACGGATTGACGTAATTTATTGCAAAATGCGGGCGGGTTTGATATAATCTGTTTACTTAGGAGAACATCATGGAGATTTACGAGGAATTAAAAAAACGCGGTCTTATCGCGCAGTTTACCGATGAAAAGGAAATAAAGGAATTAATCAACGGCGGCGGCGCAAGATTTTATATAGGCTTCGACCCCACGGCAGACAGTTTGCACGTCGGGCATTTTATGGCGCTTTGCCTTATGAAAAGGTTGCAAATGGCCGGTAATAAACCGGTTGTTTTGCTCGGCGGCGGTACGGGCTATATCGGCGATCCTACCGGCAGGTCGGATATGCGCTCCATGCTCACGCCCGAAACCATAGAGCACAACTGCGTCTGCTTCAAAAAGCAGATGGAAAGGTTCATAGAATTCGGTGAAGACAAGGCGATAATAGTCAACAATGCAGACTGGCTTTTGGACTTGAACTATATAGAGCTTTTACGTGAAGTCGGGCCGTGCTTTACGGTCAACAATATGCTCCGCGCCGAGTGTTATAAACAGAGAATGGAAAAGGGGCTTTCGTTCCTTGAATTCAATTATATGATTATGCAGGCGTACGATTTTTGGTATCTTAATGAAAAGTACGGTTGCAATATGCAATTCGGCGGTGACGACCAGTGGAGCAATATGCTTGCCGGTACAGAGCTTATCCGCAAAAAGTCTGGCAAAGACGCTTATGCAATGACTATTACTTTGCTTTTAAACAGCGAAGGCAAAAAAATGGGCAAAACGGCAAAGGGTGCGGTTTGGCTTGACGAAAATAAAACAAGTCCGTACGACTTCTATCAATATTGGCGCAACGTTGACGACGCAGACGTCATGAAGTGTATAAAAATGCTCACGTTTATTCCGATCGGGCAAATCGAAGAAATGGAAAAATGGGATGCAAGCCGCATAAACGAAAAGAAAGAGGTTTTGGCTTTCGAGCTTACAAAGCTTGTTCACGGAGAAGAAAAGGCGGCAAAAGCCCAATCTATGGCAAAAGCCGCTTTCGGCGGAGAGGGCGAGTTGCCGGAAAAAATCGTATCGGTTGAAAACGCAACAATAATCAACGTTCTTGTTGCCGCGGGCATATGCTCCTCCAACGGAGAGGCAAGGCGGCTTATTCAGCAAGGCGGAGTATCGTTGAACGATGATAAAGTAACCGATATCAACCTTACGGTGAAAAACGGAGACGTAGTTCACAAAGGTAAAAAAGTTCACGTAAAAATCACGCTTCAATGATAGAAAAATATCTGTCCGTTGCGGGCGAATGTATAACCCAAAAGATAATAGAAAAATCCAGGTTTATAACGGCTTCAAGGCATATTGAAAACGAAGAAGCGGCCCGTGCGTTCATAACGGATATTTCAAAAAAATATTCCGACGCAACACACAATTGCTACGCATATATAGCCGATATACAAGGTAATTTTCTTCGGTTTTCCGATGACGGAGAACCTAGCGGCACAGCGGGTATGCCGATGCTCGAAGTGCTTAAAAACAAAAATCTCGTACAAACGGCAGTCGTTGTTACGCGCTATTTCGGTGGGGTGAAACTCGGTGCGGGGGGGCTTGTGCGTGCGTATTCGGGATGTGTTGCCGAAAACTTGGACGCCGCGCAAAAAGTACAATACGAAAATTGCGCGGAGCTTGAAATTTCATGCGGTTATTCTTTTGCCGATACGGCTGTACGGATCTTTAACGAAAGCTTTGCCGTATTGTTGAATACCGATTATGCCGACGAAGTAATTTATAAAGTTGTTGTAAAAAAAGCCGAAGCTGAAAATTTTGCCGCCGCGGTTACAAATAAATTAAACGGCAATGTAAAAATAAAAATACTAAGGGAATATTTTTTTTCGTTTAAATTATAACCAATTCAAATTATGTCCGAAATTACCTTTATCGAGCCTCAAAAAAAAGATAAACAGCGCTGCAACGTATATGTTGACGGCGTGTTTTATTGCGGAATAAAACTCGAGGTCGCATTGAAATACAGGCTTAAAGCAGGTATGCAAATAGAAAAATCCATGCTTGACGAAATCCAGTTTGAAACCGAAAAAAGTCAAGCTGTCGACAAGGCTATGACGCATCTGTCTGCTACTATGAAAACCAAAAAGCAAATGCGCGATTTCCTTGCAAAAAAGGGCTACACTGAAAATGTAATTAGCTATGTTCTGGACAAGCTGGAATACTATAAACTTGTTGACGATTATGCGTATTGCCGTGCATATGTAAACAGCATTTCAGGTAAGGGTAAACGCGCTTTGGAGGCAGACCTTTTAAAACGCGGTGCGGATAAAAAAGCAATAGAAGAAGCTTTAAGCGCAGTGGAAGAGGATGAAGCAGCCGCTTTTACCGTGTTGGAAAAGTATATGCGCGGAAAGCAAATTTCAAAAGAAAGCTTATATAAAGGCTTTAAATATCTGTTATCCAAAGGATATAGCTATGATACGGCAAAATCCGCTTTGGGGAAATTCGGGGTGGATAATGAAGATTATTGAGCTTGAGGAAACCGGCTCTACTAATGAATACTGTAAAAATATCGACTGCGGAGAGGATTTAATAGTAATTGCCAACAGGCAGACTGCCGGAAAGGGCACAAAAGGCAGAAGCTTTATTTCCGACGGCGGCGGCTTGTATGTTTCTGTAATGCGGCACTATGAAAATTATCCTGCGGAAAACGCTTTCAGAATATTGATTGACGGGTGTGTTGCCGTCTGCCGAACGCTTGAAGCGTTTGGCGTTCCCGCCGTTATCCGTTGGTCAAACGACGTGCTTGTAAACGGAAAAAAAATAAGCGGAACTCTTATTGAAAATACGTTTTCAAACGGCTTTATCACGCGTTCAATCGTAGGAATCGGCGTAAATGTGAATAATGAAATAGCTTCTCAAATCAATGATATTGCCGTATCTATGCAAAATTATCTGTGCAAACCTCTTTGTTTGGAAAGTGTGAAAAAAGTATTTATAAACAATCTTTTAAAGCATTATACAATTAATGATTATAAATCGTATATAAATTGGTTCGGTCGGGAAATTACATTCAAAACACAAGATGCGGAATACAAGGCAACTGCGCTTGACGTGTCCGATAGCGGCAGACTGATTGTAGATAGGTGCGGGGATATCGTTGAAATAAGCAGTGCAGAGGTGTCTTTAAGATTATGAAAGAAAGAGCGCTTACAACCGCACAAATGCGTTTTGCCGACGAATATACCGTTAATGCCGGTATACCTGCGGAAGAGCTTATGTGCCGTGCGGGGCTTGCTATTGCCGACGAAGTGCAAAAAAAGGCAACCGAACTTACTGCGCCTGAAATACTTGTCGTATGCGGTTGCGGCAATAACGGCGGCGACGGATACGTTTGCGCACAAGAGCTGAAAAACCGCGGTTTAAGCGTTCAGGTTTATGCGTTTGACGGCAATTATTCATTTGATTGTAAAAGAGAAAAAGAACGCTATAACGGCGGTTATTCCAATGATATATGCGGGTCAATTATAGTTGATTGCATATTCGGAACAGGTCTTTCGCGCGATGTTTCGGGTGAATTTGCCGATTTTATAGATAAAATAAACAATTCCGGTGCTTATATTGTTTCTGCGGATATCCCAAGCGGTATTAACGGAGATAACGGTCTTGTTATGGGCAGTGCAGTTAAAGCAAATTTAACCGTTGCCGTCGCTGAATACAAAGCAGGTATGTTTTTGAACGACGGTTTGGATTTTTGCGGAGAAATAATCAAAAAAGATATCGGAATAATTTGCCCGCAAGAAAATTACGCGTCAGTAAATTTTAGCGATAATAAATCATGGTATCCCAAAAGAAAGCGCAATTCACATAAAGGAACTTACGGCTCGGCAAATTTAATAGCTGGCAGTAACAGGTATATAGGCGCGGCGGCGCTTGCCGCTGAGGCTGCTTTGAAGTCCGGTTGCGGTTACGTTAAGCTTTCCACAACCGAAAGGGTAACTTCGGCTCTTGCGGTTAAGCTCCCGCAGGTTATTTATTTAACCGAAGCGGATGTTTGTTCCGATGCAATCGCCGTCGGCATGGGGTGCGGAGCAAGTAAAGAGCTATACGCGCAGATTAAAAAGCTTTTAAGTGAATACGGAGGAAAACTCATAATCGATGCCGACGGGTTAAACGCTATTGCAAAATACGGCGTCGGAATATTAAAAAGAAAAAATTGCAACGTAATTATAACGCCGCATATAAAAGAATTTTCGCGTCTTACTGGTATTGAAATAAACAAAATCGAAGCAAATCCCGTTGAAATCGCACAAAACTTTGCCCGCGAATATAATATAACAGTGTTGCTGAAATCTGCGGCAAGCATAATAACCGACGGGCAAAAAACGGTTATAAATACTTTCGGCTGTTCTGCGCTTGCAAAGGGCGGCAGCGGAGACATGCTTTCCGGTTTTCTTTGCGGAACGCTTGCGCGCGGGCTCGATATTTTCAACGGCGCCGTATGTTCCGCGCAGACTTTAGGCTTTGCAGCAGAAATCGCCGCGGAAGAAAAGACCGAGTACTGTACAACGGCAAAGGACATATTAAAAAATTTGCATTTGTCGGTCATGCGCTTGACATAAAAAAATTAATCTGGTATATTTAACCTGTTGAAAGGGAGTAGTTACAAGGCTTACGGCAACAAACCCCGATGAAAATCGTGCCGTAACCCCTTATTTTTAAGGAACAAGACTTTCGGCTTAAAAGTAATTTTAAGTCGGGGGTCTTATATTTTTACTCCGGCTTACCGAAAAATAAACGCTCGCGCGAATTTTTGCGCGTATATGCAGTAAAATTATAATGAGGTAAAAAAATGGCAGGCGAAATAGTATTGAATATTTTTTTGTTGCTTCTGGGTTTTGTGTTGCTTGTAAAGGGCGCCGATTTTTTTGTCGACGGTGCGTCCGGAATAGCAAAGAAGCTCAAGGTATCAACATTTATTATAGGCGTTACCGTTGTTGCGCTGGGTACTTCCGCCCCCGAACTTGCGGTAACAATAACCGACGCTTTGGGCGGCTCCGGGGAACTGATAACGGGCAATATTCTCGGCAGCAATATAATCAATATTTTTCTTATACTCGGGCTTTCGGCTGTAATTTGCAAGCTTCCGGTTGAAAAAACCACCCGCATCATAGATTTGCCGTTTTTAATAGTAACAAGCGCGCTGTTTGTTTTGTTGGGCGCTTTCGATAACGTGTTCGCCTGGTGGGAAGGGCTGATACTTTTGATTTTATATTTTGCGTTTATGGCGTATAATATTTTTCTTGCGCAAAAGCAGTCGAAAATACGGCTTGAAGAAGCCGCAGCAACAACGGCCGCGTTTGAAGGAGAAAACGCTGTTCCGGTGTTGGCGCAAACAAAATGGCAAAAGTTTAAATCTGGTTACGAGGGGCTGAAATCAAAAGTCTGGTTTTTGATAATTCTTACAATAGTCGGGCTTGGCATGGTAGTCGGGGGCGCGCAGCTTGTCGTTAATTCCTCGTCGTTTATAGCAAAAGACGTTTGCAATATTCCCGAAGAAATAGTCGCTCTCACGGTCGTTGCTTTCGGAACTTCGCTTCCGGAGCTTGTTACTTCGGTTTCGGCGGCGCGTAAAGGCGACGTCGGTATTGCAACGGGCAACATTATCGGCAGCAACATAGCCAATATTCTTTTAATAGGCGGCGTCGGTGCGTTATGCACGGGCGCGAATGGGCTTGCTTTCACAACCGAGGGGATAATAAGCGGCACGGTCGCCCTGTTTGCCGCGGTTTTGATTTTCGCGTCAAGCTGGGGCAAACAAAAATCGCTGACGAGAGCGGCAGGCGTAATACTTTTGGTTTGCCTTGTAGCTTATTACGTTTTTATCTTTTTGAATCTCTATATTTTTAAGCTTTATTAAGCGTATAAAATCAGTCCTTGCAGTCAACAATAATTGTAAGGCAGTACATATAATAAATTATACCCTGCCTGAGTGAGGACAATTATGACGATTAAGCGCGGAGAACTTTACTACGCCGATTTATCGCCCGTCGTAGGCAGCGAACAGGGCGGAATAAGACCCGTTCTCGTGGTTCAGAACGACGTGGGGAACAAATATTCCCCCACGGTGATAGCGGCGGCTGTAACAAGTAAAATAAATAAAGCAAAGCTGCCAACCCATATAGAACTTCCGTCGTCTTACGGTCTTGTGCGGGATTCCGTGATACTTCTCGAACAAATCCGCACGCTTGATAAGCGCAGGCTTAAAGAGCGTATAGGCGAGCTTAACGAAAGCACGATGTCAAAGGTTGATAAGGCTATTTTAATAAGTTTAGGTTTTGCAAAATAACTATGCGTCGGCAATATCAAGCCGACGCATTTTTTATTTTTTATAAGATATTAATTTCATAATTTAAATCACGCTGTTTTCACCCGCACTTAATTGACTTTTCGCCCTGTTTCGTTTAAAATATCAATATGTTTAAGAAAAAGCTAAAACCTCAATTCGGCAAACTCAGTATTATTCTGCTGGGCGTAATTGCCGTATTGATTGCCGCGGACTTACTAACGAAATACCTTGAAGAACAGTTTGTATGGAATGCGGTTATTATTCCGAGCTTTATAGTCATAAAGAGCGGCGTTCATAATCCGGGTTGTGCGTTCAGCTTTT
Organism: uncultured Clostridia bacterium; assembly: GCA_947175485.1. Lineage (GTDB taxonomy): Bacteria > Bacillota > Clostridia > Christensenellales > Borkfalkiaceae > Coproplasma. Next base: position 6,473 of record CAMWMZ010000031.1, on the reverse strand, counting down.
TAGACGAAAATCCGGAAATAGGCCAGCCGATTTTGATAACGCTTACCTTTTTGTTGCTTGCGGTTCTTATTTTTGCATTTATATTTATGCCTAACAGGCATGTGGTTTTAAAGGTTGCAATTTCTCTTTTAATCGGCGGAGCGGTCGGAAACCTTGTTGACAGGCTTGCTTTCAGTTACGTGCGTGACTGGTTCGGTCTTTGGATGTTCGGCAGTATTGCATTTTGTAATCTTGCCGATTTCTGGATAGTAATAGGTGCAATTCTCGCCGTACTCGATTTAATGTTTTTAAACGACTGGGCTGTTTTTCCGCTCACAAAACGCGCAAAAGCCGCTCAGCAAGCACGTAAAGAGGAAGAAGAAAAAGAAAGAGCAAAAAGTAATAACGTTAGCGCGGATATTGAGAACAATGTTCAAGTCGATGTTAATATAGAAATAACAAACGAGAATGTGCAGGTTATAACAAATACGGACGATCAAGAAAATAACAATGAATAACAAAACATTTACCGCGCGGGGAGAATATGCCCGCGCAGACGTTTTTTTAAGCGAAAATTTAGACGGCTATACGCGGTCGGCAGTGAAAAAGCTGTTTGAAAGCGGTTTTGTTTCTGTCGGCGGAAAAACGGTAAAGCCGTCCCAACAGATAAACTGCGGCGATATAGTTAACGTCACTTTGCCAGATGCTGTGGAATATTCGGCAAAGCCAGAAGATATCCCCATCGATATAGTGTACGAAGACAGTGATATCGCAGTGGTAAATAAGCCGCAGGGTATGACGGTTCATATGGGTAACGGCAACGTGGACGGCACGCTCGTAAACGCGCTTTTATTCAGGCTTGACAAGCTTAGTGGCATAAACGGTGTTATCCGTCCCGGAATTGTACACAGAATAGATAAAGATACTTCGGGTTTGTTGGTTGTTGCAAAAAACGACGCGGCGCATCTTAGTCTTTCAAAACAGATAGAAGAAAAGACTTGCAAGCGCACATATCTTGCATTGCTTGAAGGCAATTTAAAACAAGATAGCGGAACGGTAACAACTTATATCGGGCGTGATCCCGCAGACAGGGTTAAAATGGCTGTTGTTCCCCCCGAAAAAGGTAAAATCGCAATTACGGATTTCGCTGTTTTGAAAAGATATATAGAAAATTTTACTCTTTGCCGCTTTGATTTACATACGGGCAGAACTCATCAGATACGAGTTCATGCAAAATATCTTGCCCATCCGATCGTGGGCGATCCCGTATATGGGGTAAAAAAACAGAAATTTAAGCTCGGCGGTCAACTTTTGCATGCGTTGAGGCTTGAGCTCGTTCACCCCAAAACAGAAGAAAGATTAACTTTTGAAGCACCTTTGCCCGAATATTTTTCAAAGGTGCTGAACAAACTTAACGAAATTTAAAAATAGTTATTTCAACGCTTGCAAAATAAATTTGCGGTTGTTATACTTAAAAAAATAATAAATTCAAGGAGTAATTTTATGGCAAAGAAAAAGAAAACTACAACTACCACGACGACTTCGAATTTCGATATAATCAAATTCTGTGCGTTCTGGGGGCTTGTAATAGCTGCGGTTGCGGCTTTGCTCTCTTTCGTTCTTGCGCTTTTGGGTAAATGCGGTGTGCATATCGATTGGGCGGGCAGAATAATAGGTGTCTGCAACACCGTTTCACAGATAGCGCTTTTAGTGGCTGTTATTCTTCCGGCATATAAATATGTGCGCGGAAAAAATAACGTTTATAAAGCACTGTTTTGGGTTGCTGTTATATTAATCGTTCTCGGACTTGTCGGGATTAATCTTGCGTTTTAATTGGTTTTAAAAAACTCCGTTTTCAAACGGAGTTTTTTTCTTTACAATTTTTTGTAATTAATCTATAATATTTCTACTATGAATCCGTTGATTGCGATAGTCGGCAGGCCGAACGTCGGTAAAAGTACGTTTTTCAACAAAGTCGTCGGCAAAAAAATTTCTATAACAGAAGATAAACCGGGCGTCACTCGCGACAGGCTTTACGCCGACAGCGAATGGCGCGGTAAATTGTTTTCAATAGTTGATACGGGCGGCATTGAAATGCGCTCGGAAGATAAAATGTGGCGGGAAATAAAAAAGCAGGCGGAAGTCGCGATAGAAACCGCTCAAGTCATTTTGTTTTTCGTTGACGGCAGAGAGGGGCTAACTACGTCCGATTACGATGTTGCCGATATGCTGCGCCGCAGTAAAAAACCTGTAATCCTTGTTGTGAACAAAATAGACAATTATTCGGAAGATAAAATTTTCGAATTTTATTCTCTCGGATTGGGGGAGCCTTACGCGGTTTCCGCCGAACACGGAACGGGTATAGGCGACGTTCTGGATGAGGCTGTCAGTTGGTTTGAAAAGGTTGAAAGCAAAGAAGACGACAGTATTAAAATCGCCGTTGTAGGTAAGCCTAATGCGGGCAAATCCAGCCTTGTAAATAGACTTTTAGGTTTTGAACGCTCAATAGTAACCGATATTGCGGGCACTACGCGCGATGCGATCGATACTGCTTTAACTTACGGCGGAAAAAATTACACCATAATCGATACTGCGGGTATACGAAAAAAAAGCAAGGTAGAAGACGAAATAGAATACTATTCCCAGCTTCGCGCATACGACGCCGTCCGCCGCGCCGACGTTTGTCTGTTGGTCGTTGACAGTTTAGAAGGGCTTACAGAGCAAGATACAAAGATAATAGGTTTTGTGCACGAGCAGGGCAAACCTTCGCTAATTGTCATGAACAAATGGGATTTGGTTGAAAAGGATACCAACACCATAAATAAATTCGAAGCAAAGCTCAAAGAAGATTTAAAGTTTATGGATTATTTCAAATCCGTTTATATTTCGGCAAAAACGGGGCAGCGCGCAGAAAAGATTTTCGCATTTATCGACGAGGTTTACGCACATGCGAATTTCCGCGTCCCGACAGGTACGCTGAACGATTTGATTTCAGATACCGTGCGTGCAAACGAGCCGCCTTCATATAATGGCAGAAGAATGAAAGTATATTATTCCTCACAGGTTGCCGTAGCTCCGCCTACGTTTGTTTTAAAAGTAAATTCGGCGGACTTGATGCACTTTTCTTATGAAAGATTTCTGGAAAACGTAATAAGAAAGAATTTTGATTTTTCCGGTACGCCTATAAGAATTTACGCGCGGGAGAACGGCGAACAATGAAAGAAATTGCTTTTTCCGATTTTTGGTACTGGCTTATTCTTATAGCGGTTTTATGCTATTTTATAGGATGCTTCAATTTTGCCGTGCTTATTTCGCACTTTAAAAAAAGCGATATCCGCCGCGTCGGCAGCGGAAACCCGGGCACAATGAATATGACCCGTACATTTGGGTTGAAAATTGGCGCGATAAACTTTTTCAGCGACGTTATAAAGGGCGGACTGCCGGCGGTTATCGGCTGGATAATTTTCAAAGATTATTTATTTGCAGGCACAAACGTTGCCGTTTCAGATTTTATCAGATATTTTTGCGGAGTGTTCGTGATTATCGGGCATATTTTTCCCGTAACTATGAAGTTTAAAGGAGGCAAGGGTATAGCTTCCACTATGGGGCTTTTCTCTTTTGCGCTTGCTTGCGACGAATGGTGGTTCTTTCTTATATGCGTTGTTTTCCTTTTCGGTGTGCTTGCATATATTGCTATAACGGAGTGGGGCAGCATGGGCTCCCTGATAGGTGTTGCGGGGCTGACGATATTTCAAACCGTTGTTTTTGTGTTAAGGTACCAAACCGAACTGTTAAATCCTTGGGTGATATGCCTTTTAATGATATTGTTGCTTATCAACGTTTTAACTTGGGGTGCACATCACAAAAATATTTATAAGCTTTTGGCGGGGGAAGAACATCATACTTCGGTAAGAAAACATAAAAACAAGAAGCGGACTTAATAGTCCGCTTCTTTAATTTTCAAAGAATTTTTTCCATTGTAATTTTCTGCGGCGCAAGTCCGCGCTTTTCATAAAACTTAATCGCTTTGCCGTTAAAAGCCCAAACGTTGAGGGTAACGTTATAACAGCCGTTTGCCTTCGCAAAATTTAATACGTGTTCGTAAAGCGCCGTGCCGATATGCTGACCGTGCAGTTTTTCATCCACGCACAAATCGTCAACGTAAAGCGTTTTGATATCTTTCAAAATTCCGTTTTTTATATGTTTTTGAAATACGCAAAAAGCATAGCCGAGAATGTTGCCGTTTTCGTCAACGGCAACGAAAACGGGAGAATTATAATCCGAAAATATTCTTAAAAGCTCCTTATCGGAATATTTTTTAACGTTTTCTTTAAATAAATCGGGTCTGCCGTTGTGGTGAATATTCAACACCTGAAACAAAAGCTTGTTCACGCCGTCTAAATCTTTTTCGCTCGCCCGCCGGATAATCATAGTTAATCCTCAAAATACTGTTTTAATTATAATATCATTTTTGCCTTAAAAATCAAATAAAACAACCTAAAAACAGAGTTTTTATCGGTTTTATATGGTGGAACGGTATTTAACTGACGAATCGCGGAAAATTAATTTAATCTTTTTTCCATAGCATTGTATATTCGATTTCATTAGTTTGCGTGTCTAAATTTTCGCGGGTTATTGTAAAATTATTTTTCAGATAAAAATTTACGGCGGATACGTTTTTCTTATAAACGTTTAAGGTTAATTCGGATTTTAAAGCTTTTACTTTATTTAATAATGCTCTTCCGATGCCTTGGCGGTGTAAGCTTGATTTTATGAAAAGACCTTCAATATAATTTCCGTTTAAACCTATGAACCCTGTAATATCGCCTTTGCAAACTGAAACATAAATATCCGCTTGCGGTAAGGCATTTTTAACGGCGCAAAAATTTTCTTTCCAGTAATCTGGAGAAATGAAATTATGTGCATTGATATTTTCAACTTTCCAAATCTGCATAATTTGATCTATGTCACAGATTTCGGCTTTTCTTATTTTTATTTCATGCTCCATTTTTAAATCCTCATTTTAATTTACTATATCAGAATGCAGGCAATTTTTCAAGAGGAGGCATTGATAAAACCTGCTTACGCGTTGTTATTGTGTGTTCGATATAAAAACTGTCTATATACGATTTAACATTTTATTTACTATACGAATATAAATAAGCGGAGGCGATTTATGTTTAATTATAATAATCAAAACAACAATTTTATTGGCAACAACGGAAATACAAGGAATAATAACTATAACGGCACAAATGATTTTGAAACCTTGCAAAACGCAAGAAAAGACCTTATAGGAGAATTGCAGGCCATTATCGAGTATGACGAGCATTTACATAAAACAAATAACGATATAGCCAAAGCCACCTGGGAAAATATAAGAAACGAAGAAATGACGCACGTCGGCGAACTCTTGGGGCTGTTGAACTATTTAGCTCCGTATCAAAAGGCTTTTGTAGAACAAGGCTTAAACGAATTCAACGACAGGCTTAACAAGAAATAAAAATTTTATCTTCTAAAATACTAAATGCCTCGCGGTTACCGCATAGCGTTTTGTATTAATAGAATGTTATGATTTGTTTCGCCTATATATGGTAATTTACGATAAATAAAATATATCCAAATCAAAAATCGGATTAATCGAAAGCAATTCGATTAATCCGATTTTTAATAGAACGGTAGTAACCCAAAACCGAGTTTTATTTTTTTGCTTTTAATTCCAACCATTCGTTTTCTAATATCGACATTAAAATATCGTCGGCATATTCATTACCGTTTAATACCGCGTCGCGCAAAATGCCTTCTCTTTTGAACCCCGCTTTTAAGTAGCATTTTTCGGCTCTTGTATTAAAGGAAAATACATCTAATGATAAACGGTGCAATTTCAAAATTTCAAAAGCAAAATCCCGCGTTGTTTCCACTGCCCACGTCCCGATGCCTTTTCCTTGTTCAGACGATTGAAAAATACCAATTCTGAAATTCGCACTTTTTGTTTGATTGTCGATTTCATTTATTACGGTTTCGCCGATAATGCGATTATCGGGAGAGATAATCAAAAAATAAAAGCGGTCTGTATCCTGAATACTTTTTAAGAAAAATGACATTACTTCATCTTTTGAAAAATTTTCCTTACAGCCTGTTAATCGTGCGGTTTCTTTATCTAACGGGTTATAATTTTGGAAATAATAATTTTCTGCATCGGTTGTTTGTGCAAGCCGAATCGTATAGCCGTTTTTTGTCCAACAATAATTTTTCATAAAATAATAATAACATTTTAATGACTAAACAGCAAATAAAACATAGTGTTAACCTTGTTTGGCGCTGTGGCGGGTGCTTGAATAAATGAACGCGCGGCTACGCTCGTAATAGCAGTGCAACGTTAAATTTGATACCAACAAAAAAGACAGGTTTTTACCTGTCTTTTTTGTTGGTGGGAGGAGGTGGATTCGAACCACCGAAGTCGGAGACGTCAGATTTACAGTCTGATGCATTTG
>CAMWMZ010000030.1 GCA_947175485.1 uncultured Clostridia bacterium | reverse complement strand
ATACGTAATTTATATTGTTTCGGAGTTTACTCCCATTCGATTGTTGCGGGGGGTTTTGAGGTTATATCGTAGACTATGCGGTTTATATGTTTTACTTCGTTTACAATACGGTTGGAGATTTTTTCCAAAACGTCGTAAGGAATACGCGAGAAATCCGCCGTCATAAAGTCGGTTGTGGATACTCCGCGCAGAGCGAGGGTGTAATCGTATGTTCTGCCGTCGCCCATTACGCCGACCGAGCGCATATTTGTAAGCACCGCAAAATACTGGTTTATGTCGCGGTCAAGCTTAGCCGCGGCTATTTCTTCGCGGAAGATAGCGTCGGCTTCCTGCAAAATTTTGACTTTATCGGGAGTGATATCGCCGATTATTCTAATCGCAAGACCGGGGCCGGGGAATGGCTGCCGCCAAACCAGCTTTTCGTCGAGCCCGAGCGCTATTCCGAGCGCGCGGACTTCGTCTTTAAACAACATTCTGAGCGGTTCTATAATTTCTTTAAAGTCAACGTAATCGGGCAATCCGCCGACATTGTGATGGGATTTAATTACCGCCGCATCGCCGAGCCCGCTTTCTATTACGTCGGGATATATAGTGCCTTGAACAAGGAAATCGACCTTGCCTATCTTTTTTGCCTCTTCTTCAAAAACGCGGATAAATTCTTCGCCTATTATTTTGCGCTTTGCTTCCGGTTCGGTAACTCCTTTAAGCTTGCCCAAAAAGCGTTCCCCTGCGTTTACCCTTACAAAGTTTACCCCGCTGCCGGCAAAAGCCGCCTCTACTTCGTCGCCCTCGTTTTTGCGCATTAGACCGTGGTCAACGAAAATGCAGGTGAGCTGACTGCCTATAGCGTTTGCAAGGAGCTTGCACGCAACGGAGCTGTCTACCCCGCCCGAAAGAGCGAGCAAAGCTTTTCCGCCGCCGACCCTTTCACGTATGCTGCGGATAGCCGTTTGCGCGTATTCTTCCATTGTCCAGTCGCCACTGCAACCGCACACGTTGCGGAGGAAATTGCCGAGCATATCGAAGCCCTGTTCGGTATGGTTAACTTCAGGATGGAACTGCGTGCCGTAAAACTTTTTTTCTTCATTTTCGATTGCGCCGTATGGACATTTGTCGCTATGTGCAACCGAACGGAAGCCTTCCGGCAATTTTTTTATGTAGTCGTTGTGGCTCATCCATACTACGGACTTTTTCTTTAAGCCTTTGAAAAGCTTGCATTTCGTATCGAACGCGCAATCCGTTCTGCCGAACTCTGCCGCGGCCTCTTCGCTTGCCGCGCCTATTTCTCCGCCAAGACCGTAAACCAAAAACTGAGCGCCGTAGCAAATGCCGAGTATAGGCACGCCGAGCTCGAAAATTTCTTTACCCATTCTGGGGGAATCGTCAAGATACACCGATTTAGGACCGCCCGTAAATATAATGCCTTTCGGTTGCATAGCGCGGATTTCTTCTATGGGCGTTTTATAAGATTTAACCTCGCAATAAACGTTATGCTCCCTTACACGCCTTGCTATAAGCTGGTTATACTGCCCGCCGAAATCGATAACCAAAACCTTTTGATGCTGCATAAAAAACTCCTCTTTACGTAAATTTAAAGACCGCAGAGATACCGAAGTATATATGCGGTCGTTGTGTTTAACCTTTGGGTGAATAGTTGGGTGCTTCTTTGGTTATCGAAATATCGTGGGGATGGCTTTCCGCAAGAGAAGCCGCCGTCATTTTGACGAATTTAGCGTTCTTTCTCAACGCTTCGATAGTGCCGCAGCCCGTGTATCCCATACCCGCGCGAAGCCCGCCCAAGAGCTGGAATATGATTTCCGCCAAAGCGCCGCGGTAGGGAACCCTGCCTTCAACGCCTTCGGGTACGAATTTCTTTGCGTCGGACTGGAAGTATCTGTCTTTACTGCCCTTTGCCATTGCGGGGAGAGAGCCCATTCCGCGGTAGGTTTTGAAGCTTCTGCCCTGATAGATTTCAAGCTCGCCGGGCGATTCTGCCGTGCCTGCGAAGAGCGAACCTATCATTACCGCACTGCCGCCCGCGGCGATTGCCTTAACGATATCTCCCGAATACTTGATGCCGCCGTCCGCTATGATGCGTTTGCCGAGCTTATCCGCCATTTCCGCGCAATCCATAACCGCGGTGAGCTGGGGCATACCTATGCCGGCAACGATACGCGTTGTGCAGATAGAACCGGGACCTATGCCGACCTTTACTACGTCCGCGCCCGCGTTCATCAAATCGCGCGTGGCTTCCGCCGTTACGACATTACCCGCGACAAGGGGCAAATCGGGATAAGCATTTTTAACCTTTTCAACAGCCTTTACTATACCGATAGAGTGACCGTGCGCGGAATCGAGCACGACGATATCCACCTTTGATTTTACAAGCTCGGCGACCCTTTCCAGAACGTCGGGGGAAGCGCCGATAGCCGCGCCCGCCAAAAGCCTGCCCTTTTTATCCCTTGCGCTGTTGGGATACTGTATGGATTTTTCTATATCCTTTATTGTTATAAGCCCCTTTAAGTAGCCTTGCTTGTCCACTATGGGGAGTTTTTCTATCCTGTGTTTGCCGAGAATTTTCTGTGCTTCGGAAAGCGAAGTGCCCTCGGGCGCGGTGACGAGATTATCCTTTGTCATAACGTTTGCGATAGGCTGGGCGAAATTTGTTTCGAACCTCAGATCGCGGTTGGTGAGGATACCGACGAGCTTGCCTCCGCGGGTTATGGGAACGCCGCTTATTTTGTATTTAGCCATAAGATCGCACGCGGCGGAAACGGGCTGTTCGGGCGTGAGATGGAACGGGTCCGTTATGACGCCGTGTTCGCTTCTTTTAACCTTATCTACCTGAGCCGCCTGCTCTTCAATAGACATATTCTTATGAATAACGCCTACGCCGCCCTCTCTTGCCATTGCGATAGCAAGTTTACTTTCCGTAACCGTGTCCATAGCGGCGCTCATAAAAGGGATATTGAGTTCAATTCCCTTGCAAAGCGTGGTATGCAAATCCACCGTTGCGGGCAAAACGTCGCTCGCCGCGGGGATTAAAAGCACGTCGTCGAAAGTTAACGCTTCTTTAACGATTTTACTCATATGTGTTCTCCTCTCCGTATTAAAAAGGCTTTCAGCCGTTTATGACTTTATCGAGTGCGGCGATAAACTCCGCGGAATAATCCGTATCGCCGCCGTGTTCTTCCGCAAACGTTTTAAGTGTTTGCGCGCATTCCTTATCTTTAGCTTTTGAAACCTCAACCGCAAGCTGAACCGCCGCGTTGTTTTTGGAAAATCCATTGCCCTCCAAAACGGCGTTTTCGGCTGTTTGTATCGCCCCGCTTTTATCGCCGAGGCGGTATTTGGCGCAAGCGATTTTACCGCAGATATACTGCCTGTAATCGAGATTGAGCCGTTGTGTTTCCATTTCACAAAGCGCGGCGAAGCCCTCATGCGAGGTAAGCTTGTCCCCCGATTTGGAAACGGAGCCGTCGTCTTCGGCAAGGATACAATCCTGAACGAAATGCGCGAGGTCGTTTATATCGCCCGAATAAGTATATTGCAAAGACATATATCCTTTTGCGAAAGAATAATTGCCCTGCTTTTCAAAAAATTCCGCCATAGCTTTCGGGAAACCCAGACTTGCAACCGTAAACGCGATTATGAGCGCGATTACGAGCGCAAGCAACACTTTTAAAGCGGTTTTTGCAATTATTTTGAACATTATCTCTTTTGAAAACCGCCTTTTATGTGGAAAGCGGCAGTATAAAAAATGATTTTTATAATTTTATCACACGGCTATGCAAATTGCAAGTGTTTGAAATTACAAAATTTATACATAAATTCCAAAGCGGGCGCAGTATAATTTAATATGAAAAAATCTTTTGCCGCGGCTTTGGGATTATGCGCCGCCCTTTGCTCCGTTTGCGCAATTTTTGCGGGCGCGGGCTGTTCTAGAAAAACAGATTATACCGATTATATATCGGAAAAGCGTTCCGATATATTCGTTTACGAGGACGATACCGTTAACATAACCGTTTACTGCACGGAAAAGGAACAGCCATACGCCGCCGACGGAATAAAGAGCGAAATGAACTCTATGGCGGAAATATTCGTATCATTGCCGAAAAACCCGCAGGAGCTGCACGTAAGTATCGAAGGGCATGAGGGCGAGATGAATTATCAGTCGGTAGAAAACCGATACTATCTGAGCTTTTCCTCCCCCGCGTTTGAAAAAAAGTCGATTGAAATTACGCTTACCGCCGACGGCGAAAGTAACGCGTATACCGCGTTGACCGTGAGATATGCAGGGGTTATGAGCTGTGGAGATGCGGTTTTGTGTGCGGTTGAGCACGACAGGGCACTGTTTGAAAATCTCACGATAAACGGTATTTTCGACGGCGAAATTTACGTGCGGCTTTTATATGACGAGGGCTGTTATTATTACGTGGGCGTATGCGACAAGCAAAAGCATATAACGGCGTATCTTATCGACGGCGAGCATGGAAAGGTTATAGCCACAAAGCAATTGGACGGCTGATATGCGGGAGTTAAGACCCATAAACTAAGCGGGAGGCGCAAAAGCGCCTCCCGCTTAGTTTATATTTTCTTTTCAAAGGCGATACGCGGCGTCAAATCGCGCACGAGATAAATCACCCCGCACTGAGTAAAGCCGCGCCCGAGCAAAAGCCCGCGCATAGGCGCGTTCTTTTCGTGCGTGTCCATTCTTATACTTCCTCTGCCGCGCTTTTTTGCGATATCAGCTGCGGCGCAGTCCACGATGTATTTAGCCGCGCCCTTACCGCGGAAGTTATCTGAAACAGCCACGCGGTGAACGGCAAGATAGTTGCCCTTGGTAAGCCACGCGCCTTCGATATTATCGTAATCCCCGTCGTAATTCATTGCGGAAAACACCGCGGCAAGCTCGCCGCCGTATTCCACGCAATAAAGTATGCCGCCCAGAATTCCGCCCTTTACGTCCGTTTTGTCGGGAAAGCCGAACGGCCACTGCGGGTTGCCCGTTTGTTCCATAAACTTTTGCGCGGCAACGTAGATTTTCATTATTTCTTCAAGCTCTGAAATATCAGCCTGTCTGTAAGAGAAGTGCATTTAATTCAAAAATCCTATTATAATACTGTTCTGCACGAACATAAATTCTTCTTTTATTCTAAAAAAACCGTTTGAAACTTCGGTATATTCCCGCGCCTTTTGAATTTGCGGGGAAAATTTTTGCAAAAAATCATAGCCGAAAAGTTTTTGATATTCGCTTAAATTCAAACCCTTTTCCGTGCGCAGCGCGAGCATTATGAATTCTTCTTCCTGCCCCGCTTTATCGATATTTTCGCTGTTTATGACGGCAAAATTATCCGAAAGAATACATTTGAAATATTCGTCCAAATCAAAAGTGTTGGTAAAACGCACGTTGTTTATGCAAGACGAAGCGGCAACCCCGAAGCCGATATATTCTCCGCGCCGCCAATAATTAAGATTGTGGCGGCTTTCAAAGCCCTTTTTTGCAAAGTTGGAAACTTCGTAACGGTTAAAGCCGAGTTCTTTCAGTTTATTCGCGCCGACAGAATAAAGTTCCGCGACCTCGTCGCCGCAGGGAAGCTCTCCGTTGAGATAATCCGTATATATGGGCGTGCCGTCTTCCGGCGACAATGCGTACATGGAAATATGTTTAGCCCCCGAATATGCCGCGGTTTCGATAGTTTTAACGACATCGGCGGCGGTTTGGTTTTTAAGCCCGAGCATTACGTCTGCGCTGAAATTTTGCCCCTTTAAAAGCTTTGCGCACAACAGAAATTCTTTTAAAGTGTGTATTCTGCCTATATCTTTAAGCTGGCTGTCCACCGCAGTTTGCAAGCCCACGGAAAAGCGGTTTATTCCGCATTTAAGATATGCTTCTATCTTTTTTGCGGAAACGGTGCCGGGGTTCATTTCTATTGTTATTTCCGCGTTTTCGGCAAGGCGGAAATTTTTACGCGCCGCCGCGACGAGCATGGCTATATAATTTTCGTCTATGACCGACGGAGTTCCGCCGCCTATATACAAAGTATCGAATTTATAGCTTTCAAGCTCTTTTTTGCGCTTTGCCATTTCGCGGTAAACGCAAGCCATATAGCTTTCGGCATAGCACAGTTTATCGGGGAAAGACGCAAAATCGCAATAGGTGCATTTAGATTTGCAAAATGGGATATGTACGTATATACCGCTCATTCTTCACCTCTCCAACGATATTTTTTAAGGTCGATTTTAAAATCTTCGGAAACTTCGACCCCCTCTTCTTCGAGCATGGCTTTTTGAACTTCTTTTCCGCCGAAGGCAAAGCCCGTGCAAACGCTTCCGTTTGAAAATATAACGCGGTGGCAAGGGATAACTCCGAACTCCGGATTGCAGTGCAGCGCCCACCCGACCTGCCTTGAAGCCCGTGGCGAGCCGACCGCTCTTGCGATATCGCCGTAGGTTGCGACCTTACCCTTAGGTATTTGCTTTACCGCCTTGTAAACCTCTTCGAAAAATCCCATAATAATCACCGCTAACCATTATCGCCCCAACGCAAAAAAACAAGCAATACAAGGAGCGAGCGTTTTTGACGGAGAGTTTACTTTTACATAAACCCGAAAAAAGCGCTGCCGCATACTGTGTTTTAAAGCTTATACGCGTTGAATTAATCTTTATTGGTTTTGAGTATTTGCATAAATACTTCGCTGGGTACTTCCACATTGCCGATTTGGCGCATACGTTTTTTACCCTCTTTCTGCTTTTCCAAAAGTTTTTTCTTTCTTGTAATGTCGCCGCCGTAGCACTTTGCAAGGACGTCCTTTCTCACGGCTTTAACAGTTTCGCGCGCAATTATTTTTCCGCCTATCGCTGCCTGTACGGGCACTTCGAAAAGCTGGCGGGGTATAGCCTCTTTTAGATTTTCGCAAAGCGTTCTTCCGCGTGTATAGGCGCTGTCTTCGTGGACTATCATGGAAAGCGCGTCGCAAACGTCGCCGTTAAGCATTATATCGAGCTTAACAAGCTTGCTCCGTTCATAACCGATTAGCTCGTAATCGAAGCTGGCGTAACCGCGGGTACGCGACTTAATCGCATCGAAAAAGTCAAAGATAATTTCGTTAAGCGGCAGATTATATTCAAGGCGAACGCGGCTTTTATCCAGATAAGTCATCTGCAAAAACACGCCGCGCTTTTCACGGCATAAATCCATTATCTGACCCAAGTATTCGGGCGGGGAGTAGATGTCCGCCTTTACTATGGGTTCTTCCATATGCTCTATTTCGGATACGGGAGGAAGGTGCGATGGGTTGTCTATGAAAATTTCTTCCCCGTCGGTTTTTATAACCTTGTAGCTTACCGACGGCGCTGTGGTTATTATTTCAAGCCCGAACTCCCGCTCTATGCGCTCCTGAATGATTTCCATATGCAAAAGCCCCAAAAAGCCGCAACGGAAGCCGAAGCCGAGCGCGACCGAGCTATCCGCCTCGAAAATAAGCGACGCGTCGTTGAGCTGTAATTTTAAAATGGCTTCCTTCAAGTCGTTGAATTTACTGCCGTCGAGGGGGTAAATCCCGCAAAACACGACAGACTGCACCACCTTGTAGCCTTCAAGCGGTTCGGCGGCGGGATTATCCGCGTTGATAACGGTATCGCCGACGGCAACGTCCTGAATGGATTTAATCGAAGCGGCGATATAGCCGACGTCGCCCGCGGAAAGTCCGTTTTTGGGCGAAAGGTTAGGCGCGAACACGCCTGTTTCAACAACCTCGTAAATTTTATCCGAACGGAACGTTTTTATTCTGTCGCCCGCTTTAACGGCGCCGTCTTTTATGCGCACGAACAAAATTACGCCCTTGTAATTATCGTAATAGCTATCGAAAATGAGCGCTCTCAACGGCGCTTTTTCGTTGCAGTCGGGCGCGGGGAAATATTTTACTATTGCTTCGAGAACGTCGTCTATACCTATGCCCTCTTTTGCGGAAATCAAGGGCGCGTTAGAAGCGTCAAGCCCGATAACCTCTTCTATTTCCGCCTTTACCTCGTCGGGGCGGGCGGAGGGCAAGTCTATTTTATTGATGACCGGCAGGATTTCAAGGTTGTTTTCAAGCGCGAGATAAACGTTTGCAAGCGTTTGGGCTTCTACCCCCTGAGAAGCGTCTACGATTAAAATCGCGCCCTCGCACGCGGCAAGGGAGCGCGAAACCTCGTAGGTGAAGTCGACGTGCCCCGGCGTATCTATAAGATTGAATTCGTATTCGTTTCCGTCTTTGGCTTTATAAAACATTCTCACGGGAGTGAGCTTTATAGTTATGCCGCGCTCCCTTTCGATATCCATAGAATCGAGGAGCTGGGCTTCCATATCCCTTTCGGAAACCTGCCCGGTGCGTTCCATTAATCTGTCTGCAAGGGTGGATTTGCCGTGGTCTATATGCGCTATTATACAAAAGTTGCGGATATTGCTTTTATTAGTCATACCTTTTTATTATATATCAAAAATTTAATCTACGCAAAGAATATAAGCCGGGTCTACGTCAAGTATTTTGCAAAGGTTGGCGAAAGTATCCAAAGACGGCATTTTTGTGCCCCTTACATAATGCGATACGCAAGATTGGGAAACTTGTAATTTTTCCGCCAGCTCTTTTTGCGTTAAAGAACTTTGCTTGATTGCCTCTATTAATTTGTTCCGTATATCAATCAAAGAAATCATAATTTGCTCCTCAAAATAATTATATAACCGTTGGTCATTTTTCGCTTGACAATTTACCATTGGTCAATTATAATTGAATTGACTAACGGTAATATTAAGGAGATAAATATGAGGTCTGCGATTTACAGCTTGTTATACAACAAACACGGAAATATAGAAACAATAAATTATTCCGACGAATATTACGCGGTACAAAAACAATACGACGAATGTTATGAAAAGCTTGAAGCGGTTTTAAACGACGAGCAAAAACGGATTTTGGATGATTTGTTTTTATTGAGCGGAGGATTGCAGTCCGAGGCGGAATCCGCCTATTATGAAGAAGGCTTTAAATTTGCTGTTAAGCTTTTGATTGACGGTTTGAAATAAAAAATACGCGCCCGACGGAAAAATCCGTCGGGCGCGGGATATTCCGCCGCCATAAAAAGCGTTTGCGTATTATGTGTTTGCAAAATTATCAAGCAGACTGTCGTTTGAAATTATTGCTCCGCCGCCTATTACAGAACAGAGCTGAGGCTCTTCGCAAACGTTTACGGGAATTTTCAGCTTGCTTTGGATATATTCGGCAAGCCCGTCCATTTTCATAAGCCCGCCCGAAAGATATACCCCGCCGCGCATTACGGCTGAAGCGACTTCGGCGGGAAGCTTTTGCATAACGAAAACAATATATTCTATAATTTTATCCACATAAGTTGTGATAACCTTGTAAATTTGCCCCGAGCTTACGGCAATTGACGAGGGCGCGCCGCCGGATACCTCTCTGCCCTCCACAACGGTTATTTTGTTATCGTCTTCAAGCAGACTGCCTACGGTGTTTTTGAGCTTTTCCGCAGTGAGCGCGCCTATTTTAAGATTAAAATTTTCCGCAAGCTCGTCTATTATGTGCACGTCGATATTGCCGCCGCCGAGGTTTACGCTTAAACCGGAGATAACTCCATCTTGCGAAATCGCCGCAATATTTGTGAGCGAGTGCCCCACGTCTACCGTAAACATTGGCGTGCTTTCGCTTACGCCGACGTTACTGCCCAGAACCGAAGCAAACGGAGTTTGGGTAAAATAAACCGCGCCCAAATTACATTCTTCCGCGACACGGCGGTATTTTTGTTTTATTTCTTCCTTTACTCCGCAAGGCAGAATAAAAACCGCTTCCGTGCGCCTTGCTTTTTTGCGGGTAATTTCTATTTTTTCAAGAAAATGCGCCAACAGCGCGGCGGCTAAGTTTTCATGGACGATATCGCCTTCGAAAACGGGATTGACGATGCGTGTGTTTACCGCCGCTCTTCCCGAAAGCGCGCGGGCTTTATCGCCGTATGCTTTTATCGAAAGAACGTTTTCCCCGCGCTCTTCAACCCGTTCCACGGCGACGCAGGTTGCTTCCATGAGAACTACTCCGCAACCCGACATATATATTTTGGTTACTCCCGAACCTAAATCTACTGATATTCTTTTCATTGGTGTTTTTCCGCCTTTTCAAGCAATTCGCGCGTAAGACCGAGCGGCAGACCGACAACGTTCGAATAGCTGCCCGCGTAGCCGCAAACCACGCCTTTATCCTGTATTCCGTAGCTGCCCGCCTTATCCATGGGAGAGCCGCCTTTTACATAGTTTTTTATAAATTCGTCTGATAATATGTTGAATTTAACGGTTGTTTTATTGAAGCCGACAACCTTGTTATAAGGGCTTTGAACGCATACTCCGGTTATAACCGAATGTTCGCGCCCCGAAAGCGTTTTCAACGTTTGAACAGCATCGTTTTCGCTTTTAGGCTTGCCGAGAACACGTCCGCCGTAGACCACAACCGTATCGGCGGCGATAACCGTTTTTTGCGGATTTTTTGCAAATACCGCGGCGCACTTTCGTTCCGCCAAATCACAGACAAGCTGTTCGCAGCCTAAAATGTGCGCATAGCTTTCGTCAACGTCAGGGGAGATTATTTCAAAATCGGATATAAGCTGTTTTAACAGCTCTTTTCTTCTGGGCGAGGTGCTTGCCAAAACGTATTGCATATGTATGATTAAAGCCGCTTTAACCGCGGCTTTTCCGTTATAAAATTTCTAAATTTTTGTGGAAGAACTTCCTGAACTCGGCTGAAGCCGCGGTTGCGTTTTTGATTTCAAGCGCCGCGTCGCCCTCTACTTCGGTTTTCATAATAACCGAATCGCCGAGGATATCGCAGTTTATACTCTTTATAGAACCCGATTTGGACCTGTCTAAGCTTTCCGCAATTCTCAGCATAACGCCGAGCTTTTTAACCACGTCCAAATCCTCGTCGGAAACTATATCGCGGTATCTTGCCCAGTCGTAAGCGTTGATATCTTCTTTTTTATGGCAACAAGCGGTAAACGCCGCAAGCACTATATCGCGGTGGCTTACGCCGTAAAGCGTAGCGTTTAAAATCATATACCAGCTGTGGCGCTGATGGTTGTAATATTTTATTCTCATTCCGCAATCGTGCAACATAGCCGCGACTTTGAGAATTTTGAGATATTGTCTGGGGAATTTATGCAGAACACGGAGCTGTTTGAAAAGCTGGATACTTAAATTAACCACGTGTTCTACGTGTTTTTCTTCACAGTCGTAATATTTTACAAGCGTTGTGAGCGAATAATTCAAAACGTCTGCAATGGGCTTTTCTATGGTCATAGGCAAAGCCTGATTGAACATTATGCCTTCCCTCAGCCCCGCGCCCGAAAGCGTGAACTGTTCGACGTTCATATATCCGATAAACGATTTGATAACCGCGAGCGCCGCGGGCAGGATATCAGCCCTTTCCGTAGACAGCCCTTTAATCTTTTTCTTTTTATCAAGGTCCAAAACCTTTATCATGTCGTATACGGGGTTGAAATCCTCCACGAGCATTTTATAGTTATGCACCGTATCCAAAGGATATTTGCGCACCATTCTTGTAATTTTGAACAGATTTCTGAAAGAGCCGCCAACGCCTATCATCTGTGCGTCGGGGTCTACCTCTTTGAGCCATTCCACCTTTTCAAGCTGGGCGGTGAAAAATTCTTCTATCTTCAAAGCCTGTTCTTCGGGCTTTAATCCGTCGTTTGCAAACATTCCCGTCAACGTTACCGCGCCGAACGGAAGCGTGACGTAGTTGAGCATGTTTCTGCGGTTGTAATAAACGATTTTGGTGGAACCGCCGCCGATTTCAAGAACGATACCCTTGGGGATATCCATTGTGTTTATAACTCCGCGATAAACGAGAACCGCCTCTTCTTCGGCGGAAAGCACGCGGATTTTTATGCCGCAGGTCGCCTGTATTTCATCAAGGAAGCTGCGCTGGTTTTTAGCGCGGCGGACGGCCTCGGTAGCGACCGCGATTATGCGGGTAACGCCGCTGGAATCGCAGAGCTTTCTGAACATTTTCAAAGTTTTTATCGTTTC
This sequence comes from uncultured Clostridia bacterium, assembly GCA_947175485.1. Classification (GTDB taxonomy): domain Bacteria; phylum Bacillota; class Clostridia; order Christensenellales; family Borkfalkiaceae; genus Coproplasma. The sequence goes on along the minus strand of CAMWMZ010000030.1, from coordinate 7,440 downwards.
GGCAACGCGCGCGGGCTTTAAAAAACCGTCGCGCTCCATATCCTGACCTAAGCGGACGCTTTCCTTTAACTCGTCCACCACCATGAAATAGCCTTCCGCAAAAAGGTTAACGATAACCAGCCTTGCCGAATTCGAGCCCAAATCAATAATGCCAATCTTTTCCAAAATACATCTCTCCTCACTGCGCCTGTTGCATGCGGAATAAACAGTTTTCTGCTAACAGATTATAGCACACCGTTTATTAATTGTATATATTTTTTAAAAATTTTTGTGCAATTTGACCAAAATTTTTTTACGAATTATGTCATAATCCGAAAGAATGAAAAATATTATCAAAATTTGTTAATTTTTTTGAATGTGAGCGGACAGACGAATTCGGGGGCAATTTCTTTGAGCGGAATTAAAACGAAATCCCTTTTGGAGTATTCGGGATGGGGGACGGAAAGCGCGTCTTCCCGTATGATTTTTCCGCCGTAAAAAATTATATCTATATCAAGAGTTCTGTCCCCCCAGCGGGCGAGCCTTTCCCTGCCGCATTCCGCCTCTATGCGGTGAATTTCTTCAAGCAGTTTAAGCGGCGGAAGCCAGGTTGAAATTTCCGCGGCGCAGTTTAAAAACTTATTTTCCGCAACGCCGCCGTAAGGCTCGGTTTCAATGTATGAAGATATTTTTTTTACGGTTATTCCCTGCGTTGCGCCGAGGAGCTTAACAGCCTTATCGAGATAGCCCTTTTTATCGCCGAGCGACGAGCCTATGGAAAGAAAGGCTCTTTCCCGTTCCAGAGTAACCGTTACGCCGACGTTTGAAAATTTTACTTTCATCGGAGCTTCTGGCTTGTAAACGGTTATACTCAGCCCGCTGAGCGGAAAGCCGCCCATAAGCGCGTTAGCACAAGAATATGCCAAAGTTTCTATGAGATTAAACGTGTTTTCCGTTGCAATCTTTATAAGAGTATTGCATACCTGCGAATAATTTACGGTTGCGTTCAGATCGTCGTATTTTGCCGCGGAATAAAAATCCGTATACAAATCCGCATCGATAACGAAAAGCTGCGGGGTTGATTTTTCAAAATCGTAAACTCCGTGCCTTGCCGCAATTTCCAGCCCGCGAATTTTAACCGCGTTCATATTCTCTCCTTATAGCTTCGGCGTTTTCTTTTACGTCGTGAACGCGCACGAACAGCACACCTTTTTTTACCGCCATACGGGTGCTTTCAAGCGTTTGGGGGAGCCTGTCCTCCACGTTTCCGCCGAACATAGATTTACGGCTTGTGCCCAAAAGTAAAGGATATCCCAGGGGCAAAAGCCTTTCATAGCCGTTTAAAAGCTCGTGGTTCTGTTCTTTGTTTTTTGCAAAGCCTATACCGCCGTCAAGGATAATTTTGTTTTTATCAATCCCCGCGCCTATCGCGGTTTTTACGCCGTTTTGCAAAAATTCGGTAATAGGCTGCCATATATCCCCCGACAACGGGGTTTTCGAATTGTGCATTATGCACACAGCCGCATTATATTTGGAAATCAGCTCCGCCATTTCTTTTTCACGGCTCAGTCCCCAGATATCGTTTATCAAATCCGCGCCCGCGGCAAGCGCCGCCTTTGCCGTTTCCGCAAAATAAGTATCCACGGAAACGGGAACGTCGAACCTTTCTTTTATAAGCATAAGCGGGCGGGCAAGCCGTGAAATTTCTTCTTGCGCGCTTACCTCTGTATAGTTCGGGCGGGTTGACTGCGCCCCCAAATCGATAACCGCGGCGCCGTCGCCTACCGCCTTTTCAACAGCAAAAAGCACGTCGTCCGCCGTGCGGCGGCTTTCGTGCCAGAAGCTGTCGGGGGTTAAGTTGATAATCGCCATGACGTGCGTGCCGCCGTCGAAAACTTTGTTTCCTATTTTCATCGTTTTATAAGTGAAAGCACCTCGTTTTTTTCTTCCTGACCGAAATCGCCCAACGTACAATATGTGCAGGTTAAGCTCCCCGCTTTTTTTACGCCGCGACAGGTCATGCAGGTATGTTCCGCCTCACAGCACACGAAAACTCCTTTGGGTTTTAAAACGCGCATTATCTCTTCTGCAATTTGTTTTGTGAGCCGTTCCTGAATTTGAAGTCTTTTTGAAAACACGTCTACCGTGCGCGCAAGCTTGGAAAGCCCGACCACCTTTCCATCGGGAATATAAGCGATTGTGATTTTCCCGAAAAATGGCATAAGGTGATGTTCGCACGTGGAAGAAAAGTAAATTCCGCTTTCAACAACCATATCGCCGCAAGAAGTATCGAACGTGCGGGAAAGATGCTCTTCCGCGCTCTGCCCTTCGCCGGACAAAAGCTCTGCGTAAGCGTCGGCAACGCGGCGCGGGGTATCCTTTAATCCCTCTCTGTTTTTATCTTCCCCTAACGCGTCGAGCAAATCCCCGATAGCTTTTATCACCTTTTCTCTATCCAATTTTTTGCCTCCTTTAAAAGAGTGAACGAGCCGCAAACCGCCACCGTTTTGCCCGAAGCCTTTTCCAAAGCGTTGGAAACGCTTGCCGCCGCCGTAGCGTTGCTGAAATACGTTTTGCACGCGGTGAAGATTTTGCCGAGCTTCATTGCTCGGGGGCTTTCACACTCGACCGCGATTATTTCTTTTGCCAGACCTGAAAGCGCGCCGATATTAGAGTTTATATCTTTATCGTTAAGGCAACCGAAGATTATTGAAGTTTCTTCCGCGGACGCGTGTTTTTTAAGATACGTTACAAGCGGATTAAAGCTTTGCGGATTGTGCGCGCCGTCCAGAATATACGTTGCCGCATCTGCCTTTATCACTTCCAGTCTTCCGCCGGGTTTTGTGTTTTTAATGCCCTCATATATCGCGGCTTCGCTTATTCCGAGGCGCTTTGCCGCCTCCGCCGCCAGCCCCGCGTTATACGCCTGCTCTTCTCCGAACATAGGCGCGGAATCGTATTTGCCCGCAACGGTTGCGCCAAGCTTTTCAAAATATTCAAGCGTTTCTTGCGTGTTGCAGCCGCTAATCAAAGCTTCGCAGCCGTTTTTTATTATTCCCGCTTTATGACCGCGGATACTTTCTATAGTTTTGCCGAGAACCGAAGTGTGTTCGAGCGATATAGAGGTTATCAAAGCAAGTTTTTTGCGTAAAACCGCGTTTGTTGCGTCATATGTGCCGCCCAATCCGCATTCTATAACAGCGTATTCGCACCCAGCGAGATAGAAAGCGTAAAGCGCGGTTGCCGTTTCCGCCTCAAAACGGGTAGCGTCGTCCGCCGATTTCAGAACGCTTTCCGCCGCGTCGCAAAACAAATTCAGATTTATATTTTTACCGTCTATACGGAACTGTTCGAAATAATCGTAAACGGCGGGAGAAGTAAACGTTCCGACGCGCTTGCCCGCGGCAATTAATATCTGCGTTATATATTCCGCCACGGAGCCCTTTCCGTTCGTGCCGGCGATGTGTATTATTCTCATTCTTCCGTCGGGCTTGCCGAGCGCGTCTAAAATCGCGCGCGTACGTTCAACCCCGAAATCCATACCGCGCAAGGAGAGATTTTCAAGCGCGTTTAAAAGCTTTTCGTACCTCATAAAATTCATACGGATTATAGCACAAGTGTGCAGATAAAGCAAGAATATTGTAAATTATTTTGAGAATACTGTTTGTATGGCTCTTATTTTCATTCGCACCACGATTATCTTCGTGGTACTGCTTTTAATAATGCGGCTTATGGGCAAAAGCCAGATAGGCGAAATGCAGCCTTTCGAGTTTGTTATAAGCCTTGTGATTGCCGAGCTTGCATGCATACCGATGGCGGACAGCTCAATACCGATTTTATACGGTATTATCGCCATTGTGACGATATTTATTCTGCATGAAATAGTCTGGCTTTTCGAGCTGTGGTTCAAGCCCGTCAAAAACGTGGTTAGCGGAAAGCCTTCGGTCGTGATAAATAAAAACGGCATAGACGAGTTCCAGCTTAAAAAGAACAACCTTGACGTAAGCGATTTAATAGAGAGCATGCGCGTTGCGGGATATTTCAATTTAGACGACGTATATTACGGCATATACGAGGCAAACGGCTCGTTTTCCGCGCTTGAAAAGGAAGAAAAGGCATCTTGCTCCCTACCGCTTATGCTTATAGACCGTGGAAAAGCCGACACGCAAAACCTCGCCCGCTGCGGATTTGACAGGGACGAGCTGAAAAAGTTTTTACAAAAACAAAACTGCAAGGAAAAAGACGTTGTTGTTATGACGGTTAACGGCGAAGGCAGAGTTTATTTCCAAAAGCGCGGCGAGCATTATAAAATTTTACAATGCGAGGTGAACGGGCAATGGTAAAAGCTATCGTTTACACCCTTACCGCAATCGCGCTATGTGTTGGGCTTTTCATTTTCACACAGTGGTACGTGAGCACGCAGTTCGGTGAATTTTCCGACGCGCTGGAAACGCTTTATACAAAAGTTGAAACCAAAACCGCAAGCGCCGAGGACGGATATGCGGTGCGCACGCTGTGGAACGATAAAAAATCAAAGCTCCACGTATTTGTTCCGCACAACGATATTTCTTATATAGATTATTGGCTGAACGAAGCGTGCGGACTTTTATACAACGGCGAATATGAGCTTGCTTTGGGCAAGGTTGAAGTTTTAAAGGAAATAGCAAAAGCTCTTCCCGACGCTTACAGCGTAAAATTCGAGAATATATTTTAAGCCGAAAAATCCGAGAAGCTCTACGACGTCTCGGATTTTCATATTTTCAGTGACGACCGCTATTTTCGCGCAATTCTAAGCGCATTGCGAAATTTAATTGCGCTATTCCGCCTATGTAAGTCGGTTTAGCGGCAATTCAGGTACGCTACTCAAAAAGCGCGGTTTTTGGTTGCGCCGTAAAAGTTTTATTCGTACTCGTCATAGCTGCGGCGTCCTCCGCCCTGATAAGGAGAACGGCAGTTATCGGGCGGACAATCCTGTTGGAAAGGGCGGCAGTTATCGGGCGGGCAATCGGGCTTAGGCGGTTTAGGCGGGGGCGGCGGTTCTTTGCCGTATTTTACCAGAACCGCGTCTTCGCCTATTTTGACAATGCAGTTTATAGGCAGAAATATTTCCTGCCTGGAAAAGCGGAAACCCTTACAGCCCGTAACGGTAAAGCCCAGAACGTTGTTTTCCGGAAAAGAAAACGTGATATCGCACACTTTACCGAGATGCTTGCCGTCGATTAAATTTATGACGTCTTTTTGTTTTAAGGCGGAAAACGTAACTTCCATAATATAAAAATATGCGCAAGGCAATCCGAAATTGCCTTGCGCATATGAATTTATTTAATTAGTTAACCCTGCCACCCAGGATTTATTCTGTCGAACAACGCGTCCAAACGGAACAAACTGCCCGTAAGGCTGTCGTAAAGCTCAACCGCGGTCGTTCCGCCGACCCAGCCTATTATTTTAAGCACGAGAAGCGCTATTAAGGAAAACATAACAGCAAAGAAAATTGCCCCTAAAGTTCTGTCAAGCGTGCGGATTACTATGTTTTTGCTTTTTGAAATGCCTTTTATAATTCCGACTATTATTATCCTTATTATCTGCACTAAAATAAAAAGAACTATATAATAAACCACTACTTCCATATGGATTTTACCGAGGAAGTCGTAGAACCAGCCCTCTTTTTCAGTCCAGAGCGAAGCGAATTTGCGCATTAAATCGCCGATAAACCCGACTTCGAGAAAGACCGTGCCGACAAGCGCGCAAACAACAATACCTATTATAAAGCCGAAAATACCCTTTGTGAAAAATTTTAGCCCCGAGCCGAACCCCACGAGCACGCCTATAAGCAATCCGCCCAACACTATTCCGACGGCTATCCAGTCAGCCAATACCATATTAAACCCTATAACGTTTTTATATTATTATATCAAAAAATATAAACAATGTAAACGTTTTTTAAACCGTATAAGGTCAATGGTTATATTTCACAGTAAACTATTCCCGCCGCGTCGGCGCCTATGTGCGTGCCTATAACGGGACAAATATTGCGCTTTTCCGAATATTCGATACCGAGCTTTTCCAAAAGCACACACGCGTTTTTATCGTTTGCGGTGTAAATAAGATACACGGGTTTTGTAAAATCTATCTTCTTTTTATCCACAAGCGAAACGATATGGCTCAAGCCCTTGTTCATACCGAACTGTTTTGAAAGCATTTCCACCTTTCCGTCAAGCCCGAATGAAATTACGGGTTTTATTTTGAGCACCGAACCGATTATTGCCGAAATATTTGAAAGCCTGCCGCCCTTTCTCAGATTTTCAAGCGTATCCAGACACGCGTATATTTTGAGCTTAGGACGCAGCTCTTCGAGCATTTGCATAATTTCCGCCGCGCTTTTATCCGCCATTTTCAGTGCCTCGGTCACGCAAAGCTTGAGCATAACGGTCGTACATTTGGTATCCCACACGAAAACGTTATCATACTTTTGCGCAACGGCTTTACAGCGTTCGTAAGAGCCGCTTAAAACGGACGCAAGCGGCATCAAAAGCACTTCGTCCGCGTCTTTCAAGGCTTCCTGCACAGCGGTTTCTATCTGGTCTTCGGTAAGCTGTGAGGTATGCGGAAACTCTTTATCGGTTGCAAGCTTTTCATAAAATTCTTCACAGCCGATATCAACTCCGTCGCGGAATTCCTGCGTGCCGAAATTAATAGTGAGCGGCATAACCGTTACGCCAAGGGCTTTTGCCTCCTCAATTGTGATATTGCTTGACGAATCGGTAATTATTTTAACCATTTTGTTTCTCCTTTTCTATTGTATCAACAAATTTTTTAAAAAGCGCCGCGGTTTGCCCGAGTTCTTCCCCGCTAAGCGAATCTGAAAGTATATTGAAAATATAATTTCCGTAAGAATTGTCTTTATGATAATAACCCGTGAATTTATCCGTGACTTCAAGGCGGAAGGTGCGTTTATCTTCCGTAGGAACTTTATTTACATATCCTTTTTCCACAAGCTGGCGCACTTTATACGCCGCGTGGGAAGAAGTTATAGAAAGGCACTCCGCAAATTCGCTCACGGTGGGACTGCCCATAAGCCCAATCGTTTCCACGGCGAAAAATTCCGTAACGGTTAAAGAACCTTCCCTTTCGCCGAGCACCTCGAAAATATGCTTATAAAGGTGCAGCCTGAAATCACGGTATATCTTTTCGAAATTGTTTTCCAAATCTTCTTTGACGCCCATAATTTATTCCGCTTATTTTAGCTAAAATTTTTGAGATAAGTATAGCATAAGTTTAACAAGCTGTCAATTGTTTTCAGCCGATGAGGTTATTATTAATATAGCCAAATCAATCCGCGGTAAAACGCTTTTTTTTATTTCCGCCTGCGTTCAGCACGTTATAACGCATAATACGCAAAACCGCCCGCGCGTGTAAACGCGCGGGCGGTTTTTATTACTTTAAACTGAATATATTACATTT
>CAMWMZ010000029.1 GCA_947175485.1 uncultured Clostridia bacterium | reverse complement strand
TTTTTATACAGGGGAAGAAAATTTTATGACAGATTTACTTGCCGTTTTCCGTTCGCGCGCGCAAGCGGCGGACTGCAATTCGCGGCTGAGAATGAACGGCGTGCCGTCTAATCTTGTGAACACCCCGAAAGAGGCGAATATCGGCTGCGGGCTTTCGGTTAAAATTCCGCAGAATATGGCGGCAAGGGCGAAGGCTTTGGTGCTTAGCGGAAGATATTCGGCTTTTTACGGATTTTATACTGTGAAAACTGTTTACGGAAAAACCTTTTTCGGCAGGGATTAAAGGAAATTTTCGTTGATTTTGCACGGGGTTTATGATAAACTTTGGATATGGAACGCGAAAACATACAAAAGATTTTAGACGGACTTGCCGAGCTTTACCCGACCGCCTCCCCCGCGCTGCACTTTAAAACGCAATACGAGTTATTGGTTGCGGTTATACTTTCGGCGCAATGCACCGACGAGCGAGTGAACAAGGTTACGGCAGTGCTTTTCGAGAAATACAATACCCCCGAAAAGATGCTTACGCTTACGCAGGAAGAGCTTGAAAAGTATATATTTTCCTGCGGATTTTACCGCAACAAGGCGGCGCACATTTTATCCGCTTCACGAGATATAGTTGAAAAATTCGGCGGGAAAGTGCCGCCCACCCTTGAAGAGCTGAGGACGCTTGCGGGGGTTGGGCAAAAAACCGCAAACGTTGTTTATGCGGTAGGCTTCGGCGGAGATGCGATTGCCGTGGATACTCACGTTTTCAGAGTTTCAAACAGGCTTGGGATTGCCGAAGGAAAAACCCCCGCTAAGGTTGAAGAAGGTTTGCGCGCGGTTATACCGAAGGAGCTTTGGTCTAAGGCGCACCATTACATTATTTATCACGGGCGGCAGGTTTGCCATTCCCAAAAGCCCGACTGTATAAACTGCACGTTAAAAGAAATGTGCAACTTTATAACCACACGAAATAAATATTAAAAATATTAAACGAACAGCCGCCCCGCAAAGGGTGTGTTCCATAGGGAATTTACAAAAACTAAATTTTAATCGGAATACACCTTACAATGGCGAGTCAAACAAGAACAGGACTTCAATTGAAGTCCTGTTCTTGTTTTAAAGTAAGTTATATGGTTGTTTATGATTCTCTGATAAGTATTTGTTTGACGTGCTCCTTTGTAAAATCCGAAATTTCAATAAAATCATTATCGCATTTCAGCGCAGCATTAATCATAATTTTCACATCACACGGATCCAGATTACTGTAATGAATTTCACAGTATACTCTTAAAGCTTTGATGTTTTTAATTGTTTTGTTTAACCATAACGAGCAATTTCTTAAAATCCAAATCCCGTTATCGATATCGATCAATACCAAATGAGTTTCGGTGTTTTCCAAACGTGCAATTTCATTATCCGATAGAAAAAATGTCCCGCTTTTAATGTTCTTGACTTCTAAACCGACATCGTAGAATCGAATATCATATCCATAAGCTTTATTGTTCGCAACATCAAAGAAATCTTGATTCTTTATAAAACCCAAACTTGTTAAAAACGATGTGAAATACTTCTCGGCTTTTCTGCCACTGCGAATTTTTTTAGCCGATTCATCCGATGTCCCGGATATTCTTCTGACACTGTAATTATGTGCAATGTACTCGGCAGTCGGCAATTCGTGTCTCAATGTTTCGGCAGAGAAATCGGCAATAACTTGATTATCTCTGATTTCTTGCGATAAGATTAAATTGTTGTCATCTTGCAGTGCAAAAGAGCTGCCGAACTCAAACAAAATAGGCAATGCCGCTTTTAGAAACCCTTTTCTTAGATATGGACTTCTTTCTGTTGAAAAAAAGAACTCATTCAACTCACCATATAAAACACTATTTGAATCTCTTATGTCCGGTTCCAAGCTTCTGATTTCCAAAAATAATGTGTTCGTAACTTCCGAAACTTTCATAAACTCAAAAAGATATTTAACCGCATTCGTATAAGAAGTGGCGGTACCTGTTTCCGAAGGGTATCGCTGTTGACAAAATGTTTTGAATCGTGAGATAAACTCATCTATTTGCATTATCGGTACTCCATTTTATGTCATTAAATTCCAATATCCCGTAGAATATTTTTAATTATTTGTATACACACTGTATTCCCGGCTTGTTTGTATTGTTCTCGCTCGGGTACTGTATCGGAGAACGTAAAAGCAGTCGGAAAGCCTTGTAATGCCAAACATTCAGCGGGTGTTATGCTGCGTATTCCGAAGTTGTCTTTTATAATAGGCACTCGGTTGGGGTATGTTCCCATATTGGCTTTAAGAGTAAATGCGATTCCGTCCTTGCTCAACTGAATACCCCAATCAGAGAAGCGATAGAGTTGGTTATCGTCCGTGATAGCTTTTTGTAAGCGGTCATATTTTAGATTGTCGGGCGAATAGTAGTAGCGGTCATCGACTTTAACCGACGTATCGATAATATCGTTAATGTACTTTTCGAGCGGCACTTTTTCGGGAAAGCGGAAGTTGTCGCAAGCCGTCTTATCCTTGAAAGCAACAATATATGTGCGCGTTCTATGTTGCGGAATACCGTAATCGCAAGCATCGGCTATGATGTAACGAATGTAGTAACCGCGTCCCGCGAGCTCTTTGTGAATTACGTTAAATGTCTTTCCGTTGTCGTGTTCGGTCAAATTCGCCACATTTTCCAAGAAAACAATCTTTGGTTTCTTTGCATCTATGACTTTACCGACTTCGAAAAATAAATTGCCACGCTCGTCGTTAAAGCCTTTTTGCTTTCCGCATATCGAAAACGGTTGACATGGAAATCCCGCCGCAACGATATCGCAGTCCGGAATCGATGATTTATCCACGGTACGAATATCGGCTTCAATGAGAGGGGCATTCGGAAAATTGTGTCTATAAGTCATACAAGCGAATTTGTCGTTGTCGTTCGCCCATACGATTTCGTGCCCGGCTTGCGCGAATGCAAGGTCGATTCCGCCTATTCCGCAAAAAAGACTGCAAACTTTCATTCTATCGTGTATGCGCACAGAAGCGGACGGAGATATTCAACGGCAGATAATATTCTCCATCGATTTTAATAATTCGACTCCAAATATACTTGTCTGCACTGACATACTCGAAATATGTGTTGCGATATAAATAATCGCGGAATGTTTCTCGGTCGTTTGAATGATAGCAAATAACATCGCCATCGTCCGTAACAACTATGTAGCCACCGTTTACTTGTTCTTTACCATCCCATTTACAACCGGCGGTCATACCAGTAAAGCCTGCCATAAGAAAATCTTTGACGGCTTTTTCGTAATATACGGCAGGATTCGGCACATTTAGCGGATTCGCAATAATCATTCTTTCGACGGTTTCTTTTACTTTGTTGTCATCCGTCGCATCGATCAAACGATCCTTTACACACCAAGCCATTATTTTACTCATCGACTCCCGCACAAGAAATAAATTTTCATCGTATATGGGGTTTTGCGTTCTGCAATAAGAAAGCGTTAAGTCATGGTCGGCAATGTATTTTTTGCACAACTTCCATCCGCGTCCTGTGCCTTCCGATATAGAATTGAACTCTTGCATAATCGTATCGTCGCAACCGGATACCTTATACAAATATTGAGATGACGAGCCTGCGTTAAACAAAGTGGGATTTTGTCCGAACTTAGATTTTATGGAGAACCCCATTACCGATACGATAGATGTTTGTCCGTCGCGAACTTCGATGAAAATATCATTCTTGCCTCCGAACTGTTTCTTTAATGCTTTAACTGCAGGAGCTTTCGGTTTTCCGACATAAATAATTTTCGCAAATTCGCATACGGAATCGGGTGCCAGAACGGACATACCTTTTGCGCTCTTGATGCCGTTGAATAAGTCGGTGGCTTGCTTAGCAAATTCGCGCATAGGAATATCGGCAAGTACGGTATCGGTATTTTGCGGTTTAACCGTAACGGAAGCATTTTCCTCATTAACGATATATTCCAAAACTTGTGTGTCGTATTCCTGACGGATGATTTTGAGAATATCGAGATAGCTGTCGAGTTTCTTTCTGAGTGTTTTATCGGCAGTATAAAGTTTCCCTTCTCCAAGCAATTTGAGCATTACATAAAATTCAGCCCATTCGCCTTTATTCAATTTTTTACCGATTATACTTTCAGTCATTCTCGAGTACCTCCTTGACTTTTTCCGCAATGGCTCTGATAACGGGAACGGTTACGCTGTTCCCGAATTGTTTGTATAAATGAACGTCTGCAAGCACGAGTTTGTAACTGTCGGGAAAACCTTGCAAGCGCGCCCATTCTCTCGGCGTCATTTTGCGAACGCCTTCTTTGTTGATTTCGCCCTTTATATGTGTAGTAGGGGTAAGGTCGGTTTGTCGTTTATCTATAATCAAATTTCTCTCTCTGCCCATACCACCGCAGACTATCGCGCCCGCAATGTCGTCCCAATCACGAATTTCATAACCGAAGCCGTGTCCTTTGGCGGCGTGGCGCGCTTTGTGGTCGCGGAGAGTTTGCATATAGCACTCACTCAAATAATACTTCGCAGGAACGGGACCTTCCAAAATATCCTTTATTCGTTTTGACGAATCCGTAGGCGTCGGGAATATAAACTCTTTCGGCGCGATGTCGTTACGGAAAGCCACGATATAAATACGCTCACGGTTTTGCGGAACTCCGAAGTCTTTGCTGTTCAAAATATCCTCAAAAGGCTCGTATCCTATTTCGCGAAGCGTATTTTTGATAATATCGAATGTCCTGCCTTTATCGTGAATGGTAAGACCTTTAACGTTTTCGCAGAATATAACTTTCGGTTTCTTTTTATCGCAAATACGAGCCACGTCGAAGAAAAGAGTACCGCGCGACATACCTTTATAATCGTCCGCAAAGCCTTTGCGCTGTCCCGCAAGACTGAATGCCTGACAAGGAAAACCCGCAAGACAAATGTCGAAGTCGGGAACGTCGTTCTCTGAAATTTTCGTAATATCTCCGGCAATCTCGAAATCGTCGGCAAAATTCGCTTTATACGTTTTTTGTGCGTGTTCGTCCCATTCGCTGACAAACACGGTTTTCAACTCTTCGCCGAAAGCCTGTTCGAATCCCAAGCGTATGCCGCCGATACCGGCAAATAAATCGATACTTTTCAACATCTTTGTTTGACCGCCTTTTCTATCTTGTCGGCGCAACCCGCCGCATCGGTTTTAATTTCCTTTCCCCAAAACCGCAATACAATCCAACCGTCGGTTTCGAGTTTTTCGGTAACTTCTTTATCCCGTTGTATGTTTCTCTCTATCTTCGGAATCCAAAAGTCTTGCCTGACTTTGAAATCTTCTTTACGCCGTTCCCAATCATACCCGTGCCAAAATTCACTGTCGCAAAACACCGCCACTTTCTTCCCGATAAACGCTATGTCGGGATGCCCGAACACGGATTTGACATTCTTTCGGTAATGCAAGCCTTTTTGCCACAATGCCTTACGAAGCAGTAACTCTATCTCGGAATCTTTGCATTTGACTTGTTGCATATTGTACCGAACCTGCTCTTTGGTTTTCGACATATCAGTCCTCGAACTTCAAGCCGTTCTTAATACAAAAATCACGGATTGCCTTCTTGGCTTTCATATTCGGCTCGCTTTTTCCGGTTTCCCATCTGCAAACGGTAATGGCATTCACACCAAGCTCGGTAGCCATCTCGTCCTGCGTCAAAAGCAATCTTTCTCTTGCATTCTTAACCTTTTCGGAATAGGTCATATCGCTCAACTCCAACTTACATTTGATTATCAATATTTTAGCATTTTTTTAGCATAAAGTCAACGGTATATCATACCGAAAATCGGGTATCCCGATTGTTCCCAAAGTCAGTTTTCAAAATCCTTGAATTTTGGTTATTTTCTTTACCTGCTTGCAAAAACAGCGTTTTATTGGCTATTTTTCCAAAATAATTGCGGTAAAAAAGTGAGCCGTTTTTATTGGCGCGTAGGCTCTATTTTGGTGCGTATTGTGTACGAGAACGAAGCAGGTAAAGAAAAGTCCACCAATGTGTCTTTTGAGGGTAAGTAATCGGGAAACCCGATTCTTTTGTTGGAAAAATTTTTGCCTTTTGGTTGCAAAACCGAATATTTGTGTGCTTGGTTAAGTGAAGGGAATTTTACTTTAGACCCCGAACTTTTTAAGAAAAGTGTGCTTGGATATATAGAAGGGTATAAAAAATTTCCCCATAGACCGTGTACTTTTCGGAAAAACTGTGCTTGGTTAAGTAGAGAGTATTTTAAGGAGGTGCAACTATGAGCGGATAAACCCTTGACAAATAACCCCGCATAGAGTAAAATATGCTTGTCGTATATATACGATTAGATATTTGCCCTACGGAGGAAAGAACTATGGCAACAGACAGGTCTATAAAAGACAAGCGTTATGAGGAAAAGCATAAGGAAGAAAGAAAAGCTAAATATATGATTTGGGGTACGAGCGTACCAAGAAAGTATGCCGAAGAGATAAACGAGTTCTTGGCGAAGTATGGTTTTACCAAAGTACAACTCATCGAAGCAGGATTTAAGGCTTTGATGGATGAAGCGACAGAAACAAATACTTCTCTTGCTAAAACTATGGACGGATATGATGACTTTTTCATATCTGAGAAACCCAAAGCATAGACGCTTTTCTTTCGCGTAGCGAGGAAAAATACAAGGATAGCTCGACGTCCACACAGGACTTAAATTATCGAAAAGCAACTCTATACTTATACGGAAACGTATAACGGAACGGAATACGTCGTTGTCGTAAACGATAACGACAATTTCAAAGACAATGTGTTTGACAAGCTCAAACGGCTCATAATCAAGGACTCGCTTGAAAGGGTGTATTCCAAAGGAGATACGGAATGAACACACAACTTTCAATGCAACATAATAATCACTTTAACGGAGGTGATAAAATCGACGCCTTGTACTGCCGCCTTTCACGGGACGACGAACTTCAAGGCGACAGCAACAGTATCAAGAATCAGAAAGCAATATTAAGCAAGTATGCGCAGGAACACGGCTTTACCAATTATTGCTTCTATGTGGACGATGGGTATTCGGGAACGAACTTCAACCGTCCCGACTTCCAACGGCTGATGGACGATGTAAACGAAGGTAAAGTCAGAACGATTATCGTAAAAGATATGTCGCGCTTGGGCAGAGATTATCTGAAAGTCGGGTTTTATACGGAGATTACTTTCCCCGAAGCGAACGTAAGGTTTATCGCCATCAACGACCAAGTAGATAGCGAAAGCTCGGTAGACAACGACTTCACTCCTTTCCGCAATATTATTAACGAGTGGTACGCGAAAGACACGAGCAAAAAGATACGCGCCGTATTCAAAGCCAAAGGAATGTCGGGGAAACATCTTTGCACGATACCGCCTTATGGTTACAAGAAAGACGACCACGACAAACAGCAATGGCTTGTGGACGAAGAAGCGGCAAAAGTAGTTAAAGAAATCTTTTCGCTTTGTATGCAGGGCTTCGGTCCGACGCAGATAGCGAGAATACTTACCGAATGCGGCAGAGAAACGGCTATAATCTATAAGCGCAGAGTCGGTTTGCCTATTACTTCGCAAGAAACGGAGTTCCCCGAAATTTGGGCAACGCAAAGTATAAATAAAATACTTGCCAATCCCACTTATCTCGGACACACGGTAAACTTTCGGACAAAGAAAAAGTCTTATAAAAGCAAAAAGAAAATAGACTTACCGAAAGAAGAATGGGCAATCTTCGAGAACACGCACGAAGCAATCATAGACCAAGATACTTTTGATACCGTCCAACGAATACGACAAGCAAAACGCCGTCCTACTTCTATGGGAGAAATGAGTATCTTTTCGGGTTTAGTATACTGCGCAGACTGTGGACAGAAAATGTATCTATGTCGTTGCACGACTATGAAGCAAAAAGAATACTTCAACTGTTCGTCTTACCGCAAAAAGAAAAAGGCAACCTGCACTTCGCATCAGATTACCGTTGAAGCCGTAGAACATTTCGTCTTAACCAATCTTCAAAGAGTGCTTGCGTTTGCAAAAGTCCATGAGCAAGAATTTTTGGAGATTGTACGTAACGAAAACGAAAAGGAACTGCGGAAGAAACTGCTTACGCAAACGCGCGAACTCGAAGAAGCCGACAAGCGCATACAAGCACTTGACCGCATCATACAAAATCTCTATGAAGACAAAGTATGCGGCAACCTTACCGACGAGCGGTTTGTAAAAATGAGTCAGTCTTACGAGCAAGAACAACGGGAACTGAAAGAGCGTACTTACCATTTACGGCAGGAGTTATCCAAAGCGAAAGAACAGTCCGACAATGTAACGCGGTTTATGCGCTCGGTACGCAAGTACACGGAGATAACAGAACTCACGCCCAAACTTGTACGGGAGTTTGTGCAAAAAGTCGTTGTGTACCAAGCGGAAAAGATTAACGGGCACCGAACGCAAAGGATAGACCTTTACTTCAACGGCGTAGGACAAATATTCTTACCCGTGCAAGATAAAAGAGAAACGGCATAGCATTTCTGCTATACCGCTTCTCTTAGGAACTTAATAATCCCTATCGCACCGCCCATAATTTTGCGTGGCTTTTTTTATCGTTTTTCGATAATTCAAAGTAATTGTTAAAATATTATGTTAAATTTTATGTGAGGTAATAAGTTATGGACAAATCTATTATATTGGAGCTTACGGCAAGCGGAAAATGTTATTTTGACGACATTACCATGGCAGACAATGAAGCTTATAACAAATGCCGTGACGAAACGAATGCGATGCTTGAGAATTTTTGCAAGGATATGGGCAAAGAAGAAAAATTTGAAACTATGTGCAAATTCGAGCTGGCGCAAGGCGGACTTGAAGCGGCGACTGCGGACGAGTATTTTAAGCAGGGATTTAAGTTGGGGCTTATGCTTGGCGCGCAAAACTTTTTAGAATAAGCACAAAAATATAATCCCTTGCGCTTTTGCGCAAGGGATTTCCTTCGAAATAAATATTTAAAAGTTAATATACGGGCAAGACGAGGCGCGCGCGGAAATCCCGAGGGAGCGTACTGACGTACGTAACCGAGAGGGTTGCCGAAGCGCAACAAAGCATTGCGGCGTATATTTGAATTTTAAAATTAAAGAACCTTAACTACGGTACCCGAACCAACGGTTCTGCCGCCTTCGCGGATAGCGAAACGGAGCTTTTCTTCAACTGCAACGGGTTTGATGAGTTCTACGGAAATTTCTACGTTATCGCCGGGCATAACCATTTCTACGCCTGCGGGAAGTTCGATAGAACCGGTAACGTCGGTAGTTCTGATGAAGAACTGAGGACGATAGTGGTTGAAGAAAGGAGTGTGACGGCCGCCTTCGTCTGCTTTAAGAACGTATACCTGAGCGGTGAACTTGGTAGCAGTTTTAACGGAACCGGGTTTAGCAAGAACCTGACCCTTTTCAATACCCTTTCTGTCGATACCTCTGAGAAGAGCGCCTACGTTGAAGCCTGCGATAGCTTCGTCAACGCTCTTGTGGAACATTTCAAGACCGGTGATGGTCGTGCCGACGGGCTTTTCGATAAGTCCTACGATTTCAGCGGGGTCGCCTACGTGCGCGGTGCCTCTTTCTACTCTACCGGTTGCAACGGTGCCGCGGCCGGAGATGGTAAATACGTCTTCCACGGGAAGGAGGAAGGGCTTAGCCGTATCTCTTTCGGGGGTGGGAATGAAGCTGTCGATGGTGTCCATGAGGTCGAGAATGGGTTTGCATTCGGGAGCCGCAAGAACTTCTGCATCGGGAGCGCCGGAAGATGCTTTTTCAAGAGCTTTAAGAGCCGAGCCTCTGATGATGGGGCTGTTTTTGAAGCCCTGTGCTTCAAGAGTATCGGTGATTTCCATTTCAACGAGCTCCAAAAGTTCGGGGTCGTCCATCTGGTCGCACTTGTTAAGGAATACTACGATGTAAGGAACGCCTACCTGACGGGAAAGCAAGATGTGCTCTCTGGTCTGGGGCATGGGACCGTCGGTTGCAGCAACTACGAGGATAGCGCCGTCCATCTGAGCGGCACCCGTAATCATGTTTTTAACGTAGTCTGCGTGTCCCGGGCAGTCAACGTGCGCGTAGTGACGCTTTTCGGTCTGATATTCAACGTGTGCGGTGTTAATTGTTATACCACGAGCCTTCTCTTCGGGAGCCTTATCAATCTCGTCGTATTTCATTTTTGCAGCCTGACCTTTGCATGCCATAACCATTGTGATAGCTGCGGTCAGAGTGGTCTTGCCGTGGTCAACGTGGCCGATTGTGCCGATGTTAACGTGGGGCTTGCTGTTGTCGTACTTAGCCTTTGCCATTTTTGTTTCTCCTAAATTATATTTTTTTATAAAAATGATAACTTCCGCGCCTTGCGGACGCGTCGCAGCTATCTATCATTATTGCTGCAATTTTCCGTATTTACCATACGTTGCCTTTATTATATATTAAAAATATAAAAAAGACAATTAAAAATTATTATTTTTTTAACTTTTTTTGTCGCATGACAATCAAGTTATATCAAATTATATCAAACGCAGAGAAACGGGCAAGACAAGGCGCGGCGCGGATTTGCAAGGGTGCGTACTAAGCGTACGCGACCGAAACAAACCGCAAACCGCAACGATGTATTGCGAAGCTTATATGCGTTTAGATTAACCTTTTTTGGCTCTTTCGCCGATAACCTTTTCTGCTACGGACTTGGGAACCTCGGAATAGTGGTCGAACTGCATAGTGAACTGACCGCGGCCCTGAGTTCTGGAACGGAGGTCGGTTGCGTAACCGAACATTTCCGAAAGGGGAACTTCCGCATCTACAACCTTTGCGCCCGCTCTGTCGTCGGTGGAGACGATTGTGCCGCGGCGTGCGGTTACGTTACCCATTATATCTCCGAAATAATCGTCGGGAGTGATTACTTCCACCTTCATTATAGGTTCGAGAAGAACGGGTTTAGCCTTTGCCATACCGTCTTTAAAGCCCATGGAGCCTGCAATCTGGAAAGCCATTTCGGAGGAGTCGACCTCGTGATAGCTTCCGTCGTAAACCTGAATTTTGAAGTCTACGACTTCGTAGCCCGCGAGGAAGCCGTTTCTTGCCGCGCCGCGGATACCCTTATCGATAGCGGGGATATATTCTTTGGGGATAGAACCGCCGACGGTCAAATCCTCGAAAACGTAGCCCGAACCGGGTTCGCCGGGAATCATGTGGAGTTTGCAGTGACCGTATTGTCCTTTACCGCCCGACTGACGCTTATACATACCCTCGCAATCGACTGCCTGACGGATAGTTTCGCGGTAGGCAACCTGAGGAGCGCCGACGTTGGCTTCAACCTTGAATTCGCGCATAAGTCTGTCTACGATAATGTCGAGGTGAAGCTCGCCCATGCCGGCGATAATAGTCTGACCTGTTTCCTGATCGGTATAGGTTTTGAAAGTGGGGTCTTCTTCCGCAAGCTTTATGAGAGCCATTGTCATTTTCTCTTGTCCCGCTTTGGTTTTAGGCTCGATTGAAAGCTGGATAACGGGGTCGGAGAAAGTCATTTGCTCCAAAACTATGGGGTGCTTTTCGTCGCAGAGGGTGTCGCCCGTGGTGGTGTCTTTAAGACCTACGATTGCGCAGATATCGCCCGAATAAACCTTGGGGATTTCCGTACGGGTGTTTGCGTGCATCTGAACCAGACGGCCTACGCGCTCTTTTTTGCCCTTTGACGAGTTGTAGCAGTATGAACCGCTTTCCAAAACGCCGGAATATGCTCTGAAATAAGCAAGACGGCCGACGAACGGGTCGGTTGCGATTTTGAACGCAAGCCCTGCGAAGGGGGCTTCGTCGGAGGTTTCTCTTTCTTCTTCCGCGCCGGTATCGGGGTTAACGCCCTTGACGTGAGCTACGTCTACGGGGGAGGGAAGGAAATCGATGACCGCGTCCAGAAGCATCTGAACGCCCTTGTTTTTATAGGACGAGCCGCAAAGCACGGGGGTGCACTTCATTGCGATTGTTGCAAGACGCAGACCCTTGCGGATTTCGTCGGGGGTGAGCTCCATTGTTTCGAGGAACTTTTCCATAAGCTCGTCGTCGCCCTCGGCTGCGGCTTCCATAAGCGCCATGTGGGCTTCTTCCGCCGCGTCTTTCAAGTCTGCGGGGATTTCGTCCCTGTGGTACTGCTTGCCGTCGTCGGAATCGTAGATTTCCGCGTTCATTTCGATGAGGTCTACGATGCCGCGGAAGGTATCTTCTTTACCGATGGGGAGCTCGATGGGAATAGGGTTGGCGTTGAGCCTTTCCCTCATCATATTTACGGCTCTTTGGAAGTTTGCGCCGTTGATATCCATTTTGTTGACGTACGCGATGCGGGGAACCTTATACTTGTCCGCCTGACGCCAAACAGTTTCAGACTGGGGCTCTACGCCGCCTTTTGCGCAGAACGTTGCGACGGCGCCGTCGAGAACGCGGAGCGAACGCTCTACTTCTACCGTGAAGTCAACGTGCCCCGGCGTATCGATAATGTTGATACGGCATTCGTCTTTTTTGGTATAGCCCGTTCTTGTCCAATGGCAGGTGGTAGCCGCGGAAGTAATGGTTATGCCGCGCTCCTGCTCCTGAACCATCCAGTCCATGGTGGCCGTGCCGTCGTGGGTTTCGCCTATTTTATGGTTGATGCCTGTATAATACAGAATACGTTCGGTAGTGGTTGTTTTACCCGCGTCGATATGCGCCATGATACCGATGTTTCTGGTATGCAGTAAATCGTATTCTCTTGCCATAGGTTACCTCTTAGAAACGGAAGTGGGCGAACGCCTTGTTCGCTTCCGCCATTCTGTGC
The DNA here is from genome assembly GCA_947175485.1 of uncultured Clostridia bacterium. GTDB lineage: Bacteria > Bacillota > Clostridia > Christensenellales > Borkfalkiaceae > Coproplasma. Next base: position 7,279 of record CAMWMZ010000029.1, on the reverse strand, counting down.
GTGTCTTCTTTCTTTTTGACTGCGCCGCCGGTGCTGTTGTAAGCGTCCATAAGCTCCGCGGCGAGCTTTGCGCTCATTTCGCGTTCGGAGCGCTTTCTCGTAGCGATTACGAGCCAGCGGATTGCGAGCGTTTGTCTTCTTTCGGGTCTGATTTCGATGGGCACCTGATAGTTGGCACCGCCTACTCTCCTTGCCTTTACTTCGAGAACGGGCATGATGTTGTTCATAGCCTGTTCGAAGATTTCCATTGCGTCTTTGCCGAGTTTTTCACTCATGATATTGAAAGCGTCGTAAACGATATTCTGAGCCGTTCCGCGCTTGCCGTCGTACATAATCTGGTTGACAAGCTTTGTTACAACCTTTGAATTATACACGGGATCGGGTAATACGTCCCTCTTGGGAACGCCGCCTCTTCTGGGCATAAAATCCTCCTTTTCGCGCAAAAGCTTTTGCTTGCGCGAGATTGCCGTTGCCGTGAAAACGCTTAGGGGCTTTAAAAGCCGCTTTGCGTTTCCCGAACGCAATTTATTATTTTTATTTTTTTGTTTTAAGGGCTGTTTACCTTAAATAAGCTAATGCTTGCCGCATAGTGCGGTAGCAAATCTTCTCCGCCGCGCGGTTTAGGCGGCGAATACTGCCTACTTTTATCACGGTAAGGGTGAAATATCCGGGTACAAGTAGGGAAACTAAACGTTACTTTAATTCAGCCTGAGATTAAACGTGCCCCGCAATGAAGGCTTCAACGGATATTGCGTTGAAGAACGCGGGGTTACGCTGCGCAACCCGGCTTTAAGCGTTTAATTACTTTTTGGGTTTTTTTGCGCCGTAACGCGAACGAGCCTGCATACGCTTGGAAACGCCTGCCGTATCGAGCGCACCGCGAATGATGTGGTAACGAACGCCGGGCAAATCCTTAACTCTTCCGCCCCTGATTAAAACGGACGAGTGCTCCTGAAGATTGTGACCTTCGCCGGGAATGTAAACGGTACCTTCCTGCTTGTTGGTCAATCTTACTCTGGCAATCTTTCTTATAGCGGAGTTGGGCTTTTTGGGGGTCGTGGTAGTAACCGAAAGACAAACGCCGCGCTTTTGGGGACAGTTGTCCAGAATGGGCGACTTCGACTTATAGACCTGCCTTTCTCTGCCGTTTCTTATAAGCTGATTGATTGTGGGCATATTTTACCTCCTTGTGTTAATAAACATTTCACCTCTTCCGCATACCCTTAAAAGCGGAGGAAAGATAAAAACTATAATATAATACGCACGCCCGATACAGCGTGCGTAAAAGATTTTAACAGAATTGAGAGAAGTTGTCAAATGAATTTTGAGTGTTTTTAAGGCATTAAGCGCCGATTTTGTATGTTTGCGCCGCGCTTTAGGTCGATTTTTGCGGCGTTTACGGATTTTTTTGATTTTGCGGGGATTGTTTTTCGGGCGGGTCAGTTGAGCGTTACGTCGGCTAAACCGCGGTATTTTTCGGCGGCTATTTTTGCAAGGGCGGTTGCGTCGAGAGTGCCGTTGAACGCTTCGTCGGAGATTGCTTTTGCGGTGAAAACGGTTTCTACGGGGAATTTAAGGTTCTTTATTTCAGAGAGCATTCTTCCGCTTTGGCGGGTGCCCAGAAAGTCGCCGCCGCCGCGCATTTTTAAATCGGCTTCGGCTATCATGAAGCCGTCGGAACAGTTTTTTATGACGGAAAGGCGCTCGCGCGCTTCTTCGCTGTCCGCGCCCATCAAAAGGAAGCAATAGCTTTTTTTATCGCCCCTGCCGACGCGTCCGCGGAGCTGGTGGAGCTGGGAAAGCCCGAAGCGCTCGGCATTGTAAATAATCATAACGGTTGCGTCGGGAACGTCTACCCCGACTTCTATTACGGTTGTGGACACAAGGCAATCGAACTTTTTAGCCTTGAAGTCCGCCATGATTTCGTTTTTTTGCTTATCTTTCATTTTTCCGTGCAAAAGCGCAATTCTGACGCCCGGCATTTTCAATTGCAAATCTTCGTAAAGCTCGGTTACGGACATTATAGTGCCCTCTTCGTCGCCTTCGATTTTGGGGCACACGAAATATGTTTGATTGCCGAGCTTTGCCTGCTCCGCAACGTATTTAATCATATCCGCGTATTTGCGTTCGGGGATAACAGACGTGGATATATCCTGCCGCGAACGCGGTTTATCCTTGATTGTTACCACGTCTAAATCGCCGTAGAATATGAGCGAGAGCGTGCGCGGAATGGGCGTTGCCGACATTACGAGAACGTCGCAGCCGTCGCCCTTTTCAAGCAACGACGAGCGCTGCGCGACACCGAAACGGTGCTGTTCGTCGCAGACGGCGAAAGCAAGGTTTTTGAACATTACGTCGGGCTGTATCACCGCGTGGGTGCCGCAGACTATCTGCGCCTCGCCGCTTGCAAGACGGTTTTTTATTTCCCGCTTTTCCGCGGCGGGAGTAGAACCGGTTAAGGTTTTAACGCTGTATTCGGGGAAAAACCTTTCGATTAAAGCCGCGTTTTGGCGCGCGAGAACTTCGGTAGGGGCGAGCATTGCCGCCTGAAAACCCGATTTGACCGCCATATATACGCCGCTTAACGCGACTGCGGTTTTGCCGCTGCCGACGTCTCCCTGCAAAAGCATATTCATTTTATGCGGCGAATGAACGCTTTTGAATATTTCTTCAACGGCTGTTTTCTGACCTGCGGTAAACTCGAAACCGAAGCGGGAAATAAAAGAGTTCAAATCCTTTTCGGTTACCGAATAATTGCGCATACGCGCGTCGTCGCGCCCGCCCTTTATTACTTTGAAAGCGGATATTAAAAGGAAATATTCTTCAAGAGCGATACGCTCCGAGCCGATTTTTACGTCTTCCGCGTTTTCGGGGCAATGAACCTTATAATACGCCTCGTTCAAGGGCGTAAGCGCGTATTTTTTTTGCAAAGGTACGGGGATATGGCTTAATAACCGCACTTTTTTAAGAGCCTGCCTGACGGCGACGCGCACAACCCCCTGAGTTAAGCCGCCCGAAAGAGAATAGACGGGAACAAGCCCTTTTAAGTTGAAATTTTTATCGGCGCGCTCGAACGAGGGGTTCGTCATCTGACAGCCCATACCGTAGCGGTTTTGAACTCTGCCGTAAAAAAGATATTCACCCCTTTCAAGCTTACCCCCCACATATAGCTGATTGAACCATATTGCGGTGAACATACTGCCGCCCTGCTGGCAAAGCGCTTTTACAAAAGGACGGCGCGCGTAACGGTTGATTTCCACGTTAAGCACCTCGCATTTGGTTAAAATGACGTCGTTATGGTAAGCGTTTTTAAGAAGGGTTATATTTCTTAAATCGAGGTAGTCGCGCGGGAAATGGCGGACAAGCTCTTCAACCGTATATATATTGAGTTTATTGAAGTCCTTTTCCCTTTTTTGGGAAACGAACTTAAGCGAAGAAAGCTCCATTATTTTAATCACCGTAACGGCGGCGCGCCGCCCCTTGCAACCGTTAAATTAAAGGGAAGACTGCCGTCTTCCCTAAATCGTTTATAGTGTTTACTAAAACCCTGAGAAGCGAGCAAGACGGGGAGCGCAACAAAAACCCGAATAGGCAAACCGCCGAGGTTTTCCGCAGCGCAACGAAGTATTGCAAAGCTTATATGAGTTTTATTCCAATGATACCATATAGTAGTATACGGGCTGACCGCCGAAATGGAAATCCACGTCGCAATCGGGATACTGTTCGGAAATTTTACCCGCCAAAGCTTCGGCGTCTTCTTCCGTAACTCCGTCGCCGTAGTAGAGGGTTATCATTTCATGCTCGTCGTTTTTGAGCGATTTGACGAGCTTTAACGTAGTTTCGTCGATGTTGTCGCTCTTGGCGAGTATACGCTTGTTGTCAAGACCGATAATGTCGCCCTCTTTGAGCTTGAAGCCGTTCATGGTGGTTTCCCTTACCGCGTACGTTACCTGACCCGAAGCGACGTTATCGATTGCATGGGTCATATTGGTTTTGTTTTCGGGAACGGATTCTTCGGGGTTGAACGCGAGCGCCGCCGCAAAGCCCTGAGGAACGTTTTTTGTGGGGATTACGTGAATGGTGCGGTTGTTGACAAGCGCCTTTGCCTGCTCCGCCGCGAGAATTACGTTGGAATTGTTGGGGAACACGAACACGTTTGCCGCGTTGATTTTTTGCACGGCGTCGGCTATGTCCTGCGCGGAGGGGTTCATCGTTTGACCGCCCTCTATTACCCTGTCGCACATCAAATCCTTGAAAATTTCTTCAAGACCCTTGCCCGCGCATATTGCGAGCATGCCCATTTCTTTCTTTTCCGCTTCGAGCTTGGCTTTGAGAGCACGGTTTTCTTCGAGCATGTTTTCGATTTTAATTCTGTCGAGCTCGCCGAGTTCGAGAGCGAGGGAAAGCGCAATTCCGGGCGTGTTGGTGTGGACGTGAACCTTTATCAGCTCCAAATCGCCTATACAGATTACGCTGTCGCCTATTTGCATAAGCTTTTCTTTGAGCTTGTCTATATCGGCGAGCGTGGTCATCTGTTTGAGGTTGATAATGAAAAACTCCGTACAATAAGCGAATTCGATTTCGCCCAAATCCAGATTGATTATATCGGAGTTGTCGCCGAATACGTCTTCTTCGGACTTGCCGCCGTCGGCTGCTTCTGTGGGAATATCGCCGAGAACGCTTTCATCGCCCGAAAGCGCGGCAAGGAAACCGCGCATAATGGTCATGAGCCCGACGCCGCCAGAATCGACTACGCCCGCTTTTTTGAGGACGGGCAAAAGCTCGGGAGTTTTGGCGAGAGCTTCGTCGCCCACTTCTATTAAAGCGGTTAAGAAAGGAACGAAGTCTTTGTGCTTGCTTGCAAGCTTTGCGGCGCTTTCCGCCATTAATCTGACTACGGTTAAAATAGTTCCTTCTTTGGGAATGGAAACGGCGCCGTAAGCGACTTTGGAGCCTGCCTCCATTGCCTTGGCGAAGGTTTTTGTATCGAAGCTGTCTTTAGTTTCGCGGATTACCGAGCATATGCCGCGGAAAATCTGCGAAGAAATTACGCCCGAATTGCCGCGGGCGCCCTTTAACGCGCCCTTAGACACTGCGTCGCATATTTCAAGAAAACGGTTTGAAGAGCATGCGTTTAGCTCCTTGACCGAAGATTGCAAAGTCAAAGACATATTTGTGCCCGTGTCGCCGTCGGGAACGGGGAACACGTTCAAAGCGTCTACCTTTGCTCTGTTTATTTCAAGCATTCTTGCACCGGTGACGACCATTTTGCGAAATTCGGTGCTGTTGACTGTTTTTTGCATAAACCCTCTACTTCTATATCGTATGGAAATTGAGTGCGCGGGCGGAGATAAGCTCCTTGCGCCGTAAGATAATTATTACTTTGATATTTTTGAAAATTATTTTTAACGACAAAAAGTAAAGCCGCGAATTACAGCTTTACCCCTATAATGTTTACGTCCACGGTGTCTACAATCATGCCCGTGAACTTTTCGACTTTGTATTTGACACCCTCTTTCAAGGACTCCGCAACGGCGTTTATCGACACGCCGTATTTGATTATTACGTTGACCGTAATGTAAATTCTGTCGCCCGAGGTTACGACCTTTACTCCCTTTCCGTCGGTTTGCTTTTTCAAAAGCTCGGAAAGGGAATCGGAAAGGCGGCGGGAAACGGTATCCACGATGCCGTAGCATTCGAGCGCAGCGCTTTTAGCCACCTTTGCGATGGCCGAATCGGATATTGAAATTTTTCCGTATACGTTGCTGGTGTTTACCGACATTGCTTTCTCCTGCCGCCGCAAAACCCTGCGGCTTAAAGCTATTTTATACTATTTGAATATATTTTGCAACTGTTTGCGCCGAAAATTATCTCAAAATATTGAGCAACGGCGGGCGGGTTTAAAATTATTTTGGTATTTAAACAAAAAAATAAAACTTTAAAGCGGAAATTGATTGATTTTTTTTCAAGCGCGTGTTATATTATTTAAGGTCGCTTTATAAACGGCTTTATTTTGAGTTAAAACCCACGGAGGTAAGAAATATGTCTAGAGTATGCACGGTATGCGGAAAGGGTCAGACGACGGGAAACAACGTGAGCCACTCCAAGAGAAGAACGAGAAGAACTTTCAAGGCGAACGTTCAAAAGGTTACTTATGTAGGCGGCGACGGTAAGCAGGTTACCGGTTACGTTTGCACGAGATGCCTTAAAACAGTTGAAAGGGCGTAAATTTTTACAGCCTGAGTTTGTTATGTAAAAATAACCCCCGCCGTTTGTGGCGGTGCTATAGGGATTATTAAGTTCCTAAGAGAGACGGCATAGCAGAAATGCTATGCCGTCTCTCTTTTTTCTTGCGTGGGTAAAAGTATTTGTCCTACACCGTTGAAATAAATGTCTATCCGTTGAGTACGGCGTCCGTTAATCTTTTCTGCTTGATGTTAACGCCGCCGTCAAGGGGCTCAATATTTAAAAATTCGCAAAAGCGTATTAACGGCAAAACACTGCCGCATTTTTTCGCATCAAATAAAAAAGCCAGCCATTCGGAAATTATGATATTCAACGGAATCAGTCTGAGCTGTAACCTTTTCATCTGCCACAATCTTTCATTTTTCTTAGCCATTTAAGCAATAGCTCTGCCACAATAGTTATTACAGCATACTTTCTTTATAATTTTATTAATAACATTAAACTGCGGCATATACCCCTCTCAAACGGCGATTTACCGCCAAAATCCGCCAAGTTTTTACGATTACCCCCTGCATATCCCGCATTGACAGCAATAGCCCCCGCTATATCCCTTTCTTTTCACAAAAGTTTCCATTAAAAAAGCCCGCCGCAGGCAAACGCCTGCGGCGGGCTTTAAAAAGCGGTCACTTTAAAATAATATAAAATTCAGTGCAAACCGATTTAAGCGGAAACCGAGATATACTGATATACTCCAATGAAAACCTCGCTTACCGCGTGGTCCTTCACCATCATGTTAAGCATAAGGGACGCGTGCATATAAGAAATGTCAAACGTAAACGTTACCGTTTCGCCCGCAGGTATTGTAACGGTCTTTTCGCCGTATTGGCTATTATTGGGATCGCCACTGCTTTTAATTAGCGCAAATCTTAACGTTACGCTCTCGCTGCCGAAGTTTTCAACGGTAGTCGAAACGGTATGCGCCGAATCAAGGTTTCCCTGAGTAAGCCCTTTACCGTTCATTTCCTGCGTAAGGAAATGCGCGCCGACTTCCATGTTTGCGGGAGCCGCAGCCGTACCGCCCTTAAAGTGATAG
>CAMWMZ010000028.1 GCA_947175485.1 uncultured Clostridia bacterium | reverse complement strand
CTGTGCTACCCTCCCTCACATCTTCCCGCTGTGAGCCTCTGCTGAAAACACTGTTTAAAAGCATCTTGATTTGCTGTGTAACCATAGACATCTCAATGTTCCTATTTTGATCTCTATCTTCTGAGGCTTTTATTTTGTTTGAAAAAGTCAACGGTTTTATTTAAAGACTTTAATTAAATTTAAACTAAAAATCCGTTTCGGCTGCCGTAATGATTGCACGCGCTACGTCGGCGGCGTGTTTGCTTCCTATGATGCTTGCACCCAAGTCTATTGCGCCCGACATTTCCAGAACCGTTGCCACGCCGTCGGATTTAATAGTGCACTTGTCTTTAACGGCGCTTTTAACGTCGGAAATTTTTTCCGCTGCGTGATTACCCGAAAGCCGCAAAGAATTTACACCGCAATCCGCGGCGGTTATGCAAGCCCTGACAATCTCTTCTTTAGTCAAAAGCGTACATTCCAAATCGATGCGCAGCGATTTGTTTTTTACGGCAGAACGCAATTTTTTGAACTCTTTTTTAACATATGCGAAATTACCCTCTCTGATATGCGCTATGGGCGCAGTTACTTCCGCTTCGTCCGCGCCGTCTTTTATAGCCCGCTTTACCGCTTTTACCTTTATATCCGTTGCGTCGCCGCCGTGCGGAAAGCTTATCCGCGCCACAAGGCTGCTTTTTCTCTGCATACCGAAAAACGCAGAGCACTGTTTTACAAAGCACGGTAAAACGCAAACGGCGCCGAGCTCGAGCGAATTAGCGTCGCCGCACGCAGTTTTAAGAAAACTCAGCCCCGCCTTTACGTCTGCCAGATCGTATTCAAGCTTTTTTATCTGTGCTCTTGCGGCTTCGGCGTTTATTTTACGGCGAAACTGAGAGTATAACAGCTTCTCGTTTTGTGAAAATGAATTTTTTGCGGTTTGCGCCGTTTTATCCGTATCCATAAAAAACTACCTTTTATACGAAAATTTTACAAAATACTTTTATCGGGAACTGTTAAAATTCAATTATGTTCCTTGGTATTTTATATTTGTTTTTGACCTTTATTTTCTGTTTTATTCTCGTATGCTTTGCAAAACTTGCATTTATCGGAATAAAATCAATGAAAAAACAGCCCGAAGAAGAAAAAAAGCCGACCCCGAAAACGGAGCCGGTATATTACATAGTTGAAAAAAAGCGCGCAAAAAAAGCAAATTATTCAGAACCGAAAGAATTTCAGTTTAAAAAATAGCTTTTTAACCACGTTATAGGCAATTAAAACACAAAAGTATAAAAATTATTTTAATCTTCGCATCTTACTAAATTTTCGCCGTCTTCCCAAAGGCGTTCCAGGTTATAAAAATCCCGCTCTTCGTCGCCGAAAATATGAACGATGACATCACCGTAATCCAAAACAGCCCATCTGCCTTCCCTTATTCCTTCACGGCGGCGGGGTATTAAACCGTGTTGCTTTTCAAGCAACTCTTCAAGGTTTTCTCCCAAAGATTTTACCTGCGTTTTGGAAGAACCGCCCGCAACCACAAAATAGTCGCAAAGACTTGTTTTATGTTCCACCGCAATGTAAACGATACCTTTCGCCTTTTTAGACGAGAGGTATTTGCATATCAACTGCACTTTTTCAAGCGAATTAAAATTTGTTTCGATTTTATTTTCCATAATTTTCCTTTAAATAGTTATAAGCCCTTTGGGTTAACGGGCAGATATTTTCTCCGACAGTTTTTAAATATTCAATTTGATGTGCGAGGGCGACGAACATACAATCGTCAATATTTTGCATAAAAAGCTTTCTCAATTGATTTATCCCATCGAAATTTCTGCCATCTTCCAAAAGGTCGGCAAGAAAAATAAGCTTTTCAAGCCGGGACATGTTTTCCCGCCCCGTAGTATGAAAGCGGATTGCGTTCAAAATATTTTCATCTTTTATACCGAAAACCTTTTCCGCCATATACGCGCCGCCGAACTGGTGCATAACCTGCGCGGGAACTCCTTTAGGCGGGACAAAACCGCTTAATTCTTCCGCATTTTCGGAAAGATATTTGGCGCAGTCATGCAACGCCGCCGCAGTTATTGCGTCGATTTCATATACCCCCGCACCGCGCGCATGCTCTGCGGCGGCTTCGGTAACCCTGACGGTATGCTCCCATCTTTCCTGCGTGAGATATTTTTTTACCGCGCGCAATTCAGGCAAAGCGTAAAGATTTTTATCTTTAATATATTTGCGAACAGATTCCGGTACGTATTTAACGGTATCCTCACCGAGTGCGGCAAGCGCACGGATACGCGTTGAGCTAACGCTCTTGCCGACATAAGAAAAAGCAACGATTTCTTTTTTAAAAGTTTTTGTGAAATTTTTTATATCGGCGCCCAAAGCGTTTTTATCTTCTCTGGCACAAACGGCAAGAGTAACGCATTTCAAAATTTCTTCCGGCTCTTTCCAGAATTCAAAAATGCGCAACATATCGGCGCCTATAATAAAATACAGTTCGTCGTCTTTATAAAGCTTTTTAAAATGACGGCACGTGACGTACGAATAACTTATCCCGCCGCGTTTTATTTCATAATCGGAAACTTCCGCATTGGGTACGCCGCTAAAAGCAAGGCGGCACATTTGTAGCCTGTCGCGTCCGCTTGCAGTCATTGAAGTACGCTTATGCGGTGATATCGCCGTCGGAATTACAATAATCTTATCCAGCTCCAGCTCTTCCGCCGCCGCGCGCACTATGTTTATATGCTCATTGTGTACGGGATTGAACGCCCCGCCGTATAACGCTATTTTCATAGTATTTTTATGTAAAATCAGGGCAATAACAAATGCATGAAAAGATTGAACCTGCCCCTTGTTTTAGACACGTTTTTTTCCGCCGTTTGCGCCTTTTTGCTGTTTTTTACCGCAATACGTTATTACACGAAAAGCCCGGTATGGGGACTTGTTTTCGGCGTATGCGCGGCGCTTTTATTCGGAGCGCTTGCGTTTTTATACATAAGCAACAAACAGAACAAAAGTCTTTTGCTATCCCGCGACGAAAAAAACAAAAAACTGCTGTCTTTGCATCTTTCCCTTTCTTCCGACGGATATATACTCGATTTGTTTAAAAAAGGGCTGGGAAACGGGGCAAAAATACGCGGTAAACGCGTGATATCCGAGGGGCAATCATACTTTTTCAACTTTAAAATGCAACCGATATCCGAAGACGATATAGCACGGATTATAAAGCTGAAAACAGACGGAGAGAAAATAATTTATTGCAATACCGCGGAAGCTTCCGCCGCCTCGCTTGCCGCGCATTTCGGAATACGCATAAGCGGCATAGACGAAGTATTTGCTTTATTGAAGAAAAATAATCTTCTTCCCGAAAAATACGTTTATGAAGAAGCGGCGAAAATAAGCTTGTTCAAGCGTATAAAATCACGCTTTTCGAGGAAGCTCTGCGCCCCGCTTTTCTGGTCTGGAATTGCCTTGCTCGGTTTATCCTATTTTACGTTTTTCCCAATTTATTATATCGTGAGCGGAGGTATCATGCTGATATTATCAGCAGTTGCGCTTGTTTTTAACTGACAAACCGCTTTTATATTACGATGTGATCAATATCTTTTCTTTTTGATTTGCGGTATAAAACGGCTTTTCTTCCTATTACTATTACGCATTCGGCTTTAAGCTTTTCCGCAAGCTCGCGCCCTAAAATCTGAGGGTCGCCGTCTGCGTTTTCAAGAATATTTATTTTTATAAGCTCGCGCTTTTCAAGGCAATCAGAAAAGCTTGTAAGCATATTTTCGCCTATTCCGTCCTTGCCGACCTGCCCTATCGGGGTGATGTTTGCGGCAAGGGCTTTTAATTTACTGCGTTGCTTAGATGTTAACATAATTTATCCTTTAAGTTTAAGGTATGAAATCGAATTCCACTTCCCCTATTGATACGGTGTCGTTTTCTTTTATACCCATTTCTTTTAGTTTTGCAATAACGCCTTTTTCCCTTAAAATCTTTTGGAAATAAGCCATAGAATCGGGATCGTTGAGCGCAACGTTTCTGCAAAGCATATCCACAAGGTCGCCGACCACAACGTAAACGTCTCCGTCCATATAAATTTCGAAGCCGAGGTTCCCGCTTTTGCGGTATGTGAAATATTCGTCGCTTTCAACGCGGGATACAGGCGGAAGCTCTTTCAATAAATTGAAAACTCCCTCAATGAGATTTTCCGTTCCGTCTCCGCTTACGGCTGTTATGGGGAATATTTTGTATTTGCGGGAATATTTCTTTTTGAAAATCTTAACATTCTCATCCGCGCCGTATACGTCGCATTTATTAAGCGCGATAATCTGCGGAAGCGCCGCAAGCTTTTTTGAATAACCTTTAAGCTCGTCGTTGATTTTTTTAAAATCTTCAACAGGGTCGCGCCCTTCGGTACCAGAAATATCAACAACGTGGACAAGCATTCTCGTTCTTTCGATATGCCGCAAAAAATCGTGTCCGAGACCGGCTCCGTCGGCAGCGCCCTCTATTAAACCCGGAATATCCGCCGCAACGAAAGAATTATCGTAATACTGAACCACCCCTAAGTTGGGAGAAAGCGTTGTGAAATGATAGTTTGCGATTTTGGGTTTTGCCGCAGTAATTTTGGAAAGCAAGGTTGACTTGCCGACGTTAGGAAAACCTATAATCCCCACGTCTGCAATAACCTTTAATTCCAAAACCAAAACGTGCGGTTCGGTTTTTTCTCCTTTTTGCGCAAAATTCGGCGCATGCCTTCTGGAAGTGGTAAACCGAACGTTTCCCTTTCCTCCGCGTCCGCCCTCGGCAATAAGCTTTTTTTCGCCGTGCCCGAACATATCCGCGATAACGGTATCCGTTTCGAAATCCTTTACAACCGTGCCAAGCGGAACTTTTATTATAATATCGTCGCCGCTTTTGCCAAAGCATTTGTTAGAGCCGCCGCGTTCGCCGTTACCCGCAAAATATCTGCTTGTATACCGAAAAGAAAGCAGATCGTTAACGTTTTCGTCCGCAACGATAAAAACGTTGCCGCCGTTACCGCCGTCGCCGCCGTCAGGCCCGCAAGCAGGCTTGCCCTTGAACGATTTGAACGAATTCATTCCGTCGCCGCCGTCGCCCGATTTTATTGTTATTTTTACCTTATCGGTAAACAAATTTCTGTCAGCCATTTTTATAATTATCTATAATATCCACATAATCCGCCGATTTAAACAAGGTAATTATTTGTTCGGCAGTCAATTTTGCGCGTATACTGTTAGCCGCTTTCTTTTCGTCTGCGGTGAGCTTATCTTCAATTCCCGAATAGCACCTTTTTGCGTCTATCGCGGGATAGACCCTGGATTGCGCGAGATCCGAGGAAAGTGAAACCACTGCATTTGCGCTATCGATAATTTCATTAAAGCAGTAAAAGCTCTGGGATAAAGAATATATTACCGTTAACGAACCGCCCTCTTCCGCATTGCACGCGCAACACGTAAGTTTTTTCAATTCATCCGCGCCAACCGCATAAAGCCCGTCCGCAACGATAATTACGTTTTTTCCGCTTTCGGTTTTGCGTTTAGAGTATTCGAATGCTATATTCGCCGTTTTACGGTGCTCTTCATCGGACTTATCAAAAGCAGTATAAAATATTTTAACGTTTTTAAAAGTATTTTTAAAGTCGGAAATTTCTTCGGGCTTACCGCTTAAAAGCAACAAAACAAGCTCCGTATCCAAAAACGCGCTTGCGGCAACGGCTATATCTTTCAAAACCGCGGTTTTTCCGCCCTTGGAAGGGGAAGTTATCACTGCCCTTTGCCCTAAAGCAAGCGGGGCAAACATATCTATTAATTTACAAGCCGTAGTATTGTTTACCGCAAGCTTTATACGTAATTCGGGATATTTTCTTGTAAGAGAATAAAAATCTTTACGGTCTGCCAAGGTTTCGGGCGGATTTCCGTTTACTTCTGAAATCATCAAAAGCTGCCAGCCGTATTCTTCCCGCCAAATCGCCGTGCCGCTTATTTCGTCGCCGGCTTTAAGATTATATCTTGCAAAAAACGAACCGGCAACGCCGACCGTACCGCTTTCAACGCTCAAAAAAGAACCGCCGTCGGTTATAAACAACAGCCCGACTACCGTTTTTTTCATCTGTTCTTTGTAACCGCCGTCCGCAACGGTCATTCCGTTTTGCCCGTTTTCATCAAAGCTCACGGCAAGGCGGCTTTCCCTGTACGAGATTATATCAGCGGCAAGCCGTTCGTCGTGCTTGTCCGATTTCGGCGGCGCGCCCTTAACCTTAGGCTTAGGTTCGCTGAGGCCGTTTGCAAACGAAAGCACCGCTTCTATTATTTCGGGTTTGCGCGAACTTTCAAAATGCACGTTTAACGCACGCGCAAGCTGGCGCACTTCGTGAATAGTCAAATTTTCAAGGCGTTCGGTAATTTCCGAAAGCCGTTCGTCCGTATGCATTAAGCTCTCCTGAGTACGATTATCTTAGTTTCCCCGCTTAAATCACTGCGGGAAAGCTCTATCTTGCTTTCGTCAAGCTCTTCCACACATTCCTCGTCGAAAAGCTTTAAAAATTCGTCCACTTTGTCTATATCGATTTTACAATCCTTTGTCCTGTAGTGCATGGGGATTACGATATCGGGCATTATTCTGTCTACGTATTCTTTAGCCATTTCCGCATCTATCGTGTAGTTTCCCCCTACGGGAATCAAAAGAACGTTTACAGGCAGAACCGTTTCTATCAAATCGGAAGAACAAGCCTCGCCCAAATCACCGAGATGGCAAACGTCTATGCCGTCCATCCGGAATTTGAAAATAACGTTTTCCCCGCGCTTCTTTCCGCGGCACTCGTCGTGAAAAGACTTTACCGAGCTTATTTCCACGCCCGTAAGGTCGCAACTGCTTTCTTTATCTATTACAAGCGGCGAGCCTTTTATCTTTCTTAAACAGTCGTGGTCGAAATGGCGGTGCGAAACGGTGACTGCGTCTGCGCTTACTTCGGGCATTTCATATCCGACCTCTTGCGAATAAGGGTCGCACACAACAGAAGTACCCGTACTTTCCGTCAGTTTAAAGCATGAGTGCCCGAGATATTCTATAATCATTTTCCTCTCGTAAAATAACGCCGTTGGAATTTGAACGCATGCGTCCGCGGCGTTAAATATTTAAAATCAATTAATAAGCGGCGGCAAAAACGTGCAACGCTACGCTTTCCCCCGCACAGTTGTAATAAAGCTTTATATCAACCGACTTGGGGTCGTTTTCTATTTGTATTTTATTTGTGAACACGGGAAAACTCCCGGAAAGTCCGCCCTCGCCGAGCGTACACTCTGTTTGTTTGCCCTGCGAAAACACCATTTTCATAGTAACGTTTCCGCGGCGTTCCTGAACTATCGTGCCGTTCTTATAGGTCAACAGACATTTATCCCCGTCAAGCTCGTAAAAAAGGGCAAACCCCTCCGCGCCGAAATTCAAATCTCCCCTCGCGGTGAATACGCCGTTTTTTCCATTATCCAAAGATATTTTACACTTCATCTCTTTTCCTTAAATTTATACGAAAAATGGTTCTGTTTTCTTTATTATAACACAACCGATACGAAATTACTTCAATTTTACAACCGAAATATCTGCGCTTTGTGTTATTTTTTTGCTTGTTTCAAACAATTTTCTGCCTTCCGCAAGTATTTCAACAAGTTTATTTTTGTCGTTAGCGTCAATAGCCGACTTAATTTCATGAAGGGAATTTATAAGCGAAGAAATTTTACCCGATACGTTTTCCGCGTTTCCAAGATATAATGAAGCCCACATATTTTCATCGACCCCCGCTATTCTGGTCATATCCTGAAAGCTTCCTCCCGTAAACCCGAGGCAACAATCCAAATCTTCGTCCTTTACATAAGCGTTGGAAACTATGTGCGCAAGCTGTGAAGTATAAGCGATTTTTTTATCGTGCGTTTCGGCAGAGCACTCCACAATATACTTAAAACCCATTTCTTTTGTAAGCGTACGCACCGTTTCCAAAGAGGCAGTATGCGTTTCAGCATTTTTCGCTATTACCATACTTGCGTTATCGAACAAATCCGCACAGGCGGATTCTATACCCGATACTTCCTTGCCCGCCATAGGGTGCGTCCCGACGTAATGAAAACCGCGTTGTTCGGCACATACAGCCGCTTCAATCGGTTTTTTGATACCGCAAATATCCGCAACCACGGCGCCGTTTTTAAAACGGTTGTTTAAGATAAAATCAACGGTAGCTTCAGGCGGCAGCGCAACAAACACAACGTCGTAATTTTCAAAATCTTCGGCTACGCCGTCTATAACGCCGTTATTCAAGGCATATTCGCGGGGCAATTGCGACCTGTTCCAACCGAACACCTCATACTGTGCACGCTTTAAAGAAAGGCAAATAGAGCCGCCTATTATTCCGAGACCCGCCACGCAGATTTTTATGTTTTTGTTTTTACAGATTTCCATTTATAAAATTATAACACAAAGCAACGGTTAATTCAACGTTTTTTACAACAGAAAAGATTTATTGCGCGGAAATGAAATAAACGTTAATTTCATTGACTTTTAACCGCCTTTATTTTATAATATTTAAGTAAAAAAATATTTAATTTTTAAAAGGAGTTTAAAAACATGAACAAGAAGTCCGTTAAGGATTTGAGATGCCTCAAAGGCAAAAACGTGCTTGTACGCTGCGACTTCAACGTACCCATGAAAGACGGCGTTATCACCGACGAAAACAGAATTATCGGAGCGTTGCCCACAATCAAGTATTTGCTTGAAAAGGGCGCAAAAGTTACGCTTTGTTCGCATATGGGCAAACCCCACTCTATCTTCTCCGCCGAAGTAAAACTCAACAAGAAAGACCAGAAAAAGGTTGACGCGGGAGAAGCAACAAAAGAGGCAATCGTTGAAAAAGCCAAAAAGGACGAGCCTAAAAAGCTCACACTTGCGCCCGTGGCAAAAAGACTTAACGAGCTTTTGGGCGGAAAAGTAGTATTCGCTTCCGACGTTATCGGTCCCGACGCGAAATCCAAGCGCGACAATCTCAAAAACGGCGAAGCCGTTCTTCTTGAAAATCTCCGTTTCCATTGGGAAGAAGAGAAAAAAGACGAAAGCTTCTGCAAAGAGCTTGCTTACAATGCGGAAATTTACGTTAACGACGCGTTCGGAACGGCTCACCGCTCCCACGCTTCAACGGCGGCAATCGTTGAATACGGTATAGTTAAAAACGCGGTTTGCGGCTTCTTGATTGAAAAAGAACTCGAAGTAATGGCTGATACTCTTGAAAATCCCCAGCGCCCCTTTGTAGCGATTTTGGGCGGCGCAAAGGTTGCGGATAAGCTTAACGTTATTTCAAATCTTCTTGAAAAGTGCGATACTCTTATTATCGGCGGCGGAATGGCTTACACTTTCCTCAAAGCAAAAGGCTATGAGGTGGGAACCTCTCTTCTCGACGAAGAAAAAATCGACTACTGCAAAGAAATGATGGCAAAAGCCGAAAAGGCGGGCAAGGAGCTTTTACTTCCCGTTGACGCGGTTATCTGCGACCACTTCCCCGAACCCATAGACGAAGCTATAAATGTTGAAACCGTTCCCGCGGATAAAATCCCCGCGGATAAAATGGGAATGGATATCGGCGAACAGACAAGAAAGCTTTACGCCGCAAAAATCGCGAGCGCAAAAGCGGTTATCTGGAACGGACCTATGGGCGTTTTCGAAAATCCCACCCTTGCAAAGGGTACGATTGCGGTAGCTCAGGCTCTTGCAGACGTTTACGGCAAGTGCACCACCATTATCGGCGGCGGCGACAGCGCGGCGGCGGTTCAGCAGCTCGGCTTTGCAGATAAGGTAACCCACATTTCCACTGGCGGCGGCGCGTCTTTGGAGCTTTTTGAAGGAAAAGTTCTTCCCGGTATCGCGTGCCTCAACGATAAATAATAAACAAACTTCGGGGGCGGGAAACCGCCCCTTAATTAAGTTAAGGAGAATATAAAAATGGCAAGAAAGGCTTTTATTGCAGGAAACTGGAAAATGAATATGACCGCGGAAAGCGGCAAACAGCTTATATCGGAGCTCAAACCCTTAGTTAAAGGCGCAAAATGTGAAATCGCCTTGTGCGTACCCGCTATTTTAATCCCCGCTATGGTAAAGGCGGCTAAAGGCTCCAAAATAAAAATCGGCGCGCAGAACGTGCACTTTGCAAAATCGGGCGCATACACCGGAGAAATTTCCGCAGACATGCTGAAAGAATACGGAGTTAAATACGTTATTATAGGTCATAGCGAAAGGCGCCAGTATTTCGGAGAAACGGATGAAACGGTAAACAAACGTACTCTTGCGGCGCTCGAAAACGAGCTTACCCCCATAGTATGCGTAGGCGAAACGCTTGAAGAGCGCGAAAGCAACCAAACCGAAAAAGTGCTTGCCCGTCAGCTTGAAGCAGGATTGAGCGGCGTTGAGGATATAACCAAAATCGTTATTGCTTACGAACCTGTTTGGGCAATCGGCACCGGAAAAACCGCAACCGACGAACAGGCGCAGGAAACTATCGCTTACATCCGCAAAAAACTTGGTAAGCTTTTTGGAGTAAGAAACGCAAATAAAGTAAGAATACAATACGGCGGCAGCATGAACGCGAACAACTGCAAAGGGCTTATGGCTCAGCCCGATATAGACGGCGGACTTATCGGCGGCGCTTCGCTTAAAACAGATTTTGCAACTATAGTAAATTACGATAAATAATAAGCGATAAAATTAAAGGTCTCTGAAACACAGAGACCTTTTTTGTTTTTAAGTTTTATACATTACCCGAAACAAGCTTTTCGGCGCGGATGCGAAGCTCCGCAATTTTTTCGTTTAAGTCCTCAATCTTTGCGGGATACGTCGCCTCGTAATCAGCAAGCGCCTCCACATACTCTTTTTTATACTTTGATTTTTTACTTGCCCGCACTACCGAATAAATTATACCGGGAACAAGCCAAAAGCAATACAACATTAATCCCAGCGCAAACCCGACTATTCCGTCGGGGCTAGGCTTTTTCAAAACGGGCTTTAAAGATTTATAAGTTTTTGCCGTATCGTTCAAAACGTAATATTCCTTTTCAATTTGCGCTACCTCGTTATACCAGGGCGACGCCTTTTCGCGCGTAAAAGTAATTTTATTAAACGTGGAATAGTGCTTTGTAGTACTGCCGTCTATCCCGTGCGTCTGCCCTTCATATTCCTGACAACGCTGATTTCCCACAACCTCCCATCCGAAACTCTCATACTCGCTTATCGTCGCGTTTACGATATTGTCGTCAGGATACACCTGAACCGTTTTAGTTTCCTTCATACATTTTTCCTCTGTTGATTTTTTATAACCTGCTGAATAACTTCAAACTGATTACTCCATTATTATATTAGAATTATAGTTCTAAGTCAACTATTTTTAGAAATAAAGTTCTAAAATTTATTTAATGGAATTCGGTAACAGACTAAAAGATTTAATAAAGGAAAAAAATATTTCGCAGGAAACGTTGGCAAAAAGTATCGGGGTTTCTCAACGCGCGGTTTCAAAATGGATAAATCACCAGGCTGAGCCGACGGAAAGCTCGATAGTCAACTGTGCGAAATTTTTTGAAGTTTCCGCAGATTTTATTTTGGGATTAACCGATATAACTTAGCTTTACGCTTGCCAATTCCGGTTTAAAATAGTATAATTAAAAGAAAAAATCAAGGTATAAATATATGGCTAAAAAAACACCTTACGCTATAATTATTATGGACGGTTACGGACTTGCCCCCGACGGCGAGGGTAACGCAGTTTATTTAAACGGCAGTAAAAACATTAAAGAACTTATTAAGAACTACCCCTCTTCCACCCTGGGCGCAAGCGGAATGTCGGTCGGACTTCCCGACGGACAAATGGGTAACAGCGAGGTGGGACACCTCAATATGGGCGCAGGCAGAATAGTTTATCAGGATTTAACCAAAATCACTAAAGCTATTCAGGACGGAGATTTCTTTAAAAATCCCGCACTTGTAAAAGCGATGCAAAGCGCGGTTGAAAACAATAAAAAGCTGCACCTTTACGGGCTTTTATCCGACGGCGGCGTTCACAGCCATATAACCCACATTTACGCGCTTTTGGAAATGGCTAAAAAGCATGGACTAAAAGATGTATACGTTCACTGTTTTATGGACGGCAGGGACGTATCCCCCACCTCGGGAGCGGGATTTATCCGCGCACTGCAAGCCGAAATGAAAAAACTCGGTATAGGCAAGGTTGCTTCCGTTTGCGGGAGATACTACGCAATGGACAGAGACAACAACTGGGACAGAGTTGAAAAGGCTTACGATATGCTCACGCTCGGTTCGGGCGTACAGTGTACCGACCCCGCAAAGGCTGTTGAAGAAAGCTACGCCGCTGACGTTACCGACGAATTTATCGTTCCTACCAAAGTTTATGAAAACGGAAAGCCGCTTGGGCTTTTGGAAAAGGGTGACAGCGTTATATGCTTCAACTTCCGCCCCGACCGCGCAAGGGAAATTACACGCGCGGTATCCCAAAAGGAATTTATTGTGCCGAAGGGAACGGCTTTCGAACGCAAAACCGGTTATTTGACCCCCGAATATGTTTGTTTTACCGTATATGACGCGGCGTTTGAAAACGTTGATATAGCTTTCCCCAAAACTTCTTTGGACAACACTTTGGGAGAATATCTTGCAAAGCTGGGCAAAAAACAACTCCGCATTGCGGAAACCGAAAAATACGCGCACGTAACGTTCTTTTTCAACGGCGGCGTGGAAACACCGAACGAGGGCGAACAGCGCGATTTAATCCCCTCCCCTAAAGTTGCAACCTATGATTTGCAACCCGAAATGAGCGCATACCTTGTAACCGACAAAGTTTTGGAAGAGCTTGAAAGCGGAAAGTTCGACGTAATGATTTTGAACTTTGCAAATTGCGATATGGTCGGCCACACCGGTATAATCCCCGCGGCGGTTAAGGCTGTTGGCACGGTTGACGAGTGCGTTAAAAAGGTTACCGATAAAATTCTTGAAATGGGCGGCGCGGCTCTTCTTACCGCGGACCACGGAAACGCGGATAAGCTTTTATCCGACGACGGTTCGCCGTTTACCGCACATACCACTAACCCCGTGCCGGTTGTTCTTATTTCCGATAAACACAAAAACGCAAAATTGCGCAACGACGGCGTTTTGGCAGACCTTGCCCCCACTCTTTTGACCGTTATGGGATTACCCGTACCCCCCGAAATGACCGGTAAAAGTCTTATAAAGTAAATTTGATAAATTTCATAAAAAAGAGTTGCACGTTTTTACTTGCGTGCAACTCTTTTTTATTCTTGATTTTCTGAAACTTTTTGCTGTTTTTTCTTCTTACTTTTCTTTACAATGTAAGCTATTAGAAAAAACGGCCACAGAATAACAAAAAATATAACTTTAAATAGGATTTTCCACCCTGCCCATATTTTCATAACATACCTCCTTGGTTAGTTTTAAGTTAAAAAACTTACATAATGATTGTATCAAGTCTTATAAGACTTGTCAAGTCTTTTTTGACTTGAGAAACATATAATTAAAATATGGTTTTTGGAGAAAGATTAAAAGAACTGCGAAACATAAAAAACATAAGTCAAATGGAGCTCTCTAAATTAACGGGTATAAGTCAATCAGCCATAGCAAAATGGGAACTTGATAAAACGGAGCCTACGGCGTCCGCTTTAATTATACTTTCTAATTTTTTCGGTGAGAGCGTAGATTATTTGTTAGGATTATCGGAATAAAGCCTCCCCCCCCCCACCGCTGAAATGAACTGCGACGGGGAATTTTTATTCTATGTCACCCTAAGCACAGCCGAAGGGGTCTCATTGTTTAAATAGATTCTTCGCTAACGCTCGGAATGACAAGGTGCAATAAAGGTTTTTGTTTGCCTTATTTTTTAAATTGCAATATAATAATATAGATGTTGATTAAAGAGCCGGAAAAGTTTTTTTCTAAACCATATATAGTTTGCATTTGCGCTGTTTTTTGCTGCCTATTATGGGGCAGCGCTTTTCCGTGCGTTAAAATAGGTTATTCGCTTTTTCAAATCGACCGCTCTTCCGTTCCGTCGCTTATGCTGTTTGCAGGCACGCGCTTTACTTTGGCGGGAGTTCTGGTTATCCTTTTCGGTTCTGTAACCAAAAGAAAATTTCTTTTACCGAAGCCCAAAAACATTTGGCGGATATTGCTTTTAAGTCTTTTTCAAACTGCTTTGCAATACACGTTTTTCTATATAGGGCTTGCCAATACAACGGGCGTAAAAGCTTCCGTTTTAAATGGTTTGGGAGTATTTTTCACCATCATTGCCGCGTGTTTTATTTTCCGTACGGAAAAATTCAATCTTATTAAGCTTGCGGGCTGTGTTTTAGGTTTCGGCGGAGTCATACTCATAAATTTGGGCGGAGACTTTTCTTTTGAATTTTCTTTACTCGGGGAAGGCTTTGTCATATTTTCCGGACTTTCCGCGGCGGTTGCCGCCGGACTTGTGAAAATCTTTTCCAAACACGAGGATACAACCGCTCTTTGCGGATATCAGTTTTTTATAGGCGGGATAGTTCTCATTATTATAGGGGCAAGCTTCGGCGGACAAATTCCGCATATAGACGCAGGCGCGGTGTTTATGCTGTTATACCTTGCTTTTCTTTCCGCGTGTGCGTTTACTTTGCAAGGTTTTCTTTTAAGATACAATCCCGTTTCCAAAGTAGCCGTATTTAAATCTACAAACCCGCTTTTCGGCGCAGTATTTTCCGCTATTATACTCGGAGAAAGCGAACAGCTTTTGAGTTGGTTCACTCTTTTAGCCATCATTTTGGTTTGCTTGGGGATATTCGTTATAAATAAATTCGGGGAAAGGCGCAAAAATATAAAGCCTGCCGAGCTACCCGAACAGGAAAATAAAGAAAATTCGGGTTAATTTATAAAAAATACCCGTTTTTTGATTGTAAATTGGTTTGCGCTGTGTTATACTTTTTAAGTAAATTCGATTAATGAGGTTTAATATGATTGGTAAAATGATGGCGGCGGTCATGGGCGACGCATTATACACCTTTTATTGGGTAGCCGTTATAATTTGTCTTGTAGTGATATTTCTTGCAGCGTTTTTCGGCATTATCCTCGTGCTTTTCCAAAAGAGCAACTCGGACGGTATACAGGGTATAACCGCTTCGAGCGAAACTTTCTTCGGTAAAAACAGAGGGCGTTCGATAGAAAGCAAGCTTAAAAAATGGTCGTGGATAGTACTTGGAGTAATCGGAGTGCTTTCAATCGTTTTTTACATCGTGCAGGTTATCGTTGCTCCGTAAACGAATTAAACAAAGGCGGCTTAAATGAGCCGCCTTATTTTTTTGATACATATGAAATATTCCAAACACAGAAATTCAAAAAATTTGAAAGATAAAACGTTTGTTGGCACAGTTCAGGGAAACGAACGGGGCTTTGTATTTATTTTGCCCGAAATCGACGCGGGGCACGACTTTTTTGTTCCGAAAAAGGCGGTAAACGGCGCGTACCACGGTGATAAGGTTCTTGCGGCGCACGTACGCGGAACAAAAGACGAAGCGTATATAATCAAAATAATAGAACGCGCAAATCCGCAAATCGTCGGCACACTGCAACGCGACAGACGCTGTGCTTACGTTTATCCCGACAACGTTAAACAACCTACAGTGTTTATTCCTCTTTCCTCTGTTTTTAACGCAAAAAACGGCGACAAGGTTGTATGCGAAATAACCTCCTATCCCAAGGGCAAAGCCCCAGGAGGAAAAATTATTGAAATTCTCGGCGAAGAAGGCGACCTTTTGACGGAGGAAATTTCAATAATACGTTCGTATAATCTTGAAGAAGAATTTCCGCGCAACATTATAGACGAAGCTCGCGCCGCCGCAAGCGAAGCCGTAAAAACAGACGGCAGAGAAGATTTAACGGAAAAAGTTATTATTACCATCGACGGCGAGGACACGCGCGATATCGACGACGGCGTTTCTTTGGAAATTAAAGACGGAAATTATATTCTCGGAGTACACATTGCCGACGTAAGCCATTACGTTAAGTTCGGGTCGGCGTTAGACAACGACGCTTACTCCCGCGGAACAAGCGTATACTTCCCCGACCGCGTTTTGCCGATGTTGCCCAAAGAGCTATCGAACGGCGCGTGTTCTTTGAACGAGGGTGAAAAAAGATACGCTATATCCTGTATTATGACCTTTGCGCCCGACGGCGAACGGCTGAGCTGCGATATTAAAAAATCGGTTATACGCAGTGCTTACAGAATGACATATACCGACGTTACTGCAATTTGCAGCGGCGATGAAAAAACATGCAAAAAGTACGCAAGCATTAAGGATATGTGTATAGCAATGGAAAAACTGTGCCTTATCCTCGAACAGAAACGAGAGAGGCTCGGCTGTATAAATCTTGACGTAAAAGAGGCGCACATATACGTAGACGAAAACGGAAAAATAGTTATCCCCTCCGCTCGGCGCACCATATCCCAGCGCATAATCGAACAGTTTATGATAGCCGCAAACGAAGCCGTTGCCGAATATCTGCAAAAGCACGGTGCACCTTGCCTTTACCGTATACACGAACAACCGTCTTTGGAAAAGGCGGGAACCTTCTTTTCGTTTTTGCGGGATTTGGGCATAAAAGCACAGGGCACCCCCGACGATTTGAAGCCGCGGGATTTTCAGGCTATATTGCAAAAAACCGAGGACAAGCCTTTTTACTCGGTTATCAACAAAGTCATGTTGCGTTCTATGCAAAAAGCCAGATACTGTGAAGAAAACCGCGGGCATTTCGGCTTGGCTTCAGAGTGCTACTGTCACTTTACCTCCCCTATCCGCCGCTATCCCGATTTGTTTGTTCACCGGGTTATTAAGTTAGTTTTAAAAGGTTGCGGCGAAACCGCGAAAAAGCTTTACGGAAAAATTGTTCATGACGCGGGCATTGACACTTCTGCGCGGGAAAGAACAGCCGAAGAATGCGAACGCAAGGTTGACGATTTATATAAGCTTGCATATATGTCCGAACGGCTTGGCGAAGAATACGACGCAGTAATTTCAGGCGTTACCGCTTTCGGAATTTTTTGCGAGCTGGAAAACAGCGTCGAAGGGCTTGTTCCTATAGAAGATTTGCCCGCAGACGGATACGAATTTTACGAAGAGAAATTTTTGCTAAAGGGCACAAAACATAGCTATAAGATAGGACAAAAGGTAAAAATCAAAGTTGCCGACTGCGACCTTGCAAGGCTTCGTGTTCTGTTCAAACTTTTATAAAAAAACAGTTTACTAACTGCGCGGAAAGCAGTATAATATTTTGGAAAAATGAAACAGATAACCTATAACAAATACGCTTTATTCGAATATTTCGTTCTGGAAAAATATGAAGCGGGAATAGTTTTGGAGGGCGCCGAAGTCAAACAGCTTCGGGCGGGAAACGTAAATATAAAAGACAGCTTCTGCCTTTTAAAAAACGGCGAGTTAACCCTGAAAAATATGCACATACCGCTTTACGATAAAGCGGGAGCTTTTTCAACCAAAGATTCCCGCCGAGACAGAAAGCTTTTGATGCACAGAAACGAGCTTGACAAGCTTGCAGGGAAAATTAACGAAAAAGGTTATACCCTTGTTCCGCTTTCGCTTTACTTTTCCGGAAGCTTGATTAAAGTGGAAGTCGCGCTTTGCAAAGGCAAGCAAAACTACGATAAAAAACGCACGATTGCGGAAAGAGACCAAAAACGTGCGTTAGACAGAGAAATTAAAAATTACAAATAAATTCAGAGGAAAAATATATGAAAAATTACAAAATCGACACCATTTGCGTTCAGGGCGGATATTCCCCCGAATCAGGCGAGGCAAGAATACCGCCCATAGCCCAGTCAACAACGTTTTTTTACCCTAAAACGCAGGAAATGGCTGATTTGTTCGATTTAAAGAGCGAGGGCTACTTCTATTCCAGGCTTGCAAATCCCACGGTTGCCGCTTTCGAAGGCAAGGTGGCGGCTTTGGAGGGCGGAGTTTGCGGCATAGGCTGCGCTTCGGGAATGTCGGCAACCTCGCTTGCGATTTTTACCGTAGCTGGCGCGGGCGACAATATTTTGTCCTCTTCGGCAATTTACGGAGGAACTTACAATCTTTTCTCCACCACTCTACCCAAGCTCGGTATCGAATGCAGATTTTTCGACCCTGACGCATCTGCGGAAGAAATCGAAAAATTAATCGATAAAAACACCAAAATGATTTTTACCGAAACGGTTGCAAATCCTGCGATAGTGGTTTTGGATTTTGATAAAATCGCAAAAATTGCAAAAAAACACGGCGTGTTGTTTGCGGTTGATAACACCCTAGCCACCCCCGTTTTATGCCGTCCTAAAGAGTGGGGCGCGCATATCGTAATCCATTCTTCATCAAAATACCTCGACGGACACGCCGCAGCGCTCGGCGGGGTTATCGTGGATTTGGGCAACTTTGATTATAAAGGCAACGAACGTTATTCGTCCTTTAACGTCCCCGACGAAAGCTATCACGGACTTGTTTACGCTGATTTGCCCGTTGCCTTCGGCACGAAATGCCGAGCACAGATGATGCGTGATTTCGGCGCGATTATGAGCCCCCAAAACGGATTTATATCGTATATCGGCAGTGATACTCTCGCTCTGCGTATGGAGCGCCACAGCGAAAACGCAAACAAAATCGCCGCATATCTCAAAAAACACCCCAAAATCGAATGGATAAATCACCCCTCTTTACCCGATAACAAATACCATAAGCTTGCAATGAAGTATATGCCGAACGGACAGGGAGGAATGATGAGCTTCGGAATAAAAGGCGACGTTAAAAAATGTGCGGCGTTTATGGAAGCGTTGCAGTTGATTACACAGGAAACACACGTTGCCGATGTAAGAAGCTGCGTTTTACACCCTGCCTCTACTACTCACAGGCAGCTTTCCGATGAAGATTTGAAAGCGGCGGGCGTACCCAAAAATCTTATAAGGCTTTCCGTTGGCATCGAAAACGCCGACGACATAATCGCCGACCTCGAACAAGCGCTCGCAAAGGTTTGATATATGCCTATTGTAATCGATAAAGACATACCCGCGTTTAAAATTTTAACCGACGAAAAGATTTTCGTTATGGATAAGGAAAGAGCGGTTTCCCAGGAAATCCGCCCGATAGAAATAGCCATTTTAAATCTTATGCCCACAAAGGAAACGACTGAAACGCAGTTTATGCGGTTGCTGTCCAATTCCCCTTTGCAGGTTAACGTAACGCTTATAAAAACTTCCACTTACAACGCGACGCATACGGCGAAAACCCATCTTGACAGATTTTACAAAACGTTCGGAGAAGTAAAATCCAGACGGTTCGACGGCATGATTATAACGGGCGCACCGGTAGAAAACATGGATTTTGAGGAAGTCGCCTACTGGAAAGAGCTCGAAGAGATTTTGAATTGGACCAAAACCAACGTAACCAGCACTTTATTTATATGCTGGGGTGCACAAGCGGCCTTATATTATTTTTACGGCATTAAAAAGCACCGCTTAAAGGAAAAGTGCTTTGGCATATTTGCGCATCAGCGCATACGCGACGGCGTTGCCGAACCGCTTATGCGCGGCATTTCCGACGAATTCCATATGCCGCACTCCCGTCATACGATAATTTACGCAAAAGACATATTGCACGTTAAAGAGCTAAAAATTCTCGCTTATTCCAAACGCGCCGGCGCTTCCGTTATCAAAAGCATAGATAACAAACAGGTTTTCGTTACGGGCCATATGGAATACGACAGAAATACGCTTAAAAATGAATACGAGCGTGATTTATCTGCGGGACTTGATATAAAACCTCCGGCAAATTATTTTGCCGACAAAGAAATGAAAGAGGTAAAAATGAACTGGTCGTCTACGGCAAATCTCTTTTACATAAACTGGCTCAATTATTACGTTTATCAGGTTACTCCTTACGATATCAACAAAATTTAATATGTAAAAATAAAAACCGCCCCTTTCAGTCGGAAGCTTCCGGCTGAAAGGGGCGGTTAGCGTTAAATTAATCGAAACTGCGGTTATGCACACTTCTCAAAAGAATATCAACCGCAACTTCCTCTCCGTTGCGGGAAACGGTTAAAGTAACCGTATAACCTACCCTTGCGGAAAGTAAAGTATCGTCCAGATGGTAAAGCCTTGTTACGTCTTTATCTTCAATAACCGTACCCGAAGCGTCGGTTATTTTGATATGCCTTATAGCATCGTCAACCTTCAACCCGTCGCCTTCGGTTTTAACGTAAACGTTTTCGCAAATTTCAGCTTTGCCCGTCTCGTTGTTATACTTGGATGCGCAAGCGTACGAAGAAAATTCCGCTACGAGCGCTATGCGGTTCACTCCCGCCGTTTTTATTGCGCCGCCCGTCATGCTCTCGGTCATGATTTTCAAAAGTCTTCTTACGTTACCGGCAGGAAGAACAAAGCCCATATTATCGATATCGTCGCTAGCCGCTTTCGCATTTACTATCCCGGCAAGACTGCCGTCCAGATAAAATAATCCGCCGCCGGAATTACCGCTGTTTATCGCCGCGTCGGTACGCATCACCCTGTATTCTTTGATATTTTCGTTGAACTGCGACGAAGCCAAATCTATTGAAATCAGCTCGCTGTCTTTGCTCACTATTCCTTGTGTAGCGGCTATTCCATAGCCCTCCGAGTTTCCTATAGCATACACTGTTTCGCCGACGTAAACGTCGTCTTTTGTTGAAAAGCTTGCAGGCGAAGCGTTGCTGTTTTTAAGTATTTCGCTGTTTTCAACTTTAAGAACGGCAATATCGTATGTTTGCGAAGCGGCTACAACGGTAGCCTCTATACCACATTTTTCAATATCGTAATCGGCGTCCTGCCCGTATAAAAACAGATAAACCTCCTGCGATATGGGGCCGTTTGCCGTTTTTTCATACAAATCATAATAAATTACGTGACAGTTTGTCACTACGTACGCGTTACCGTTATCCTTATCGAACCCCTCGTCCAAAATTACTCCCGAACCGAAAAACCAAGGTTTATCTTCCCAGCTGTTGCGTTTAGGAAACCCCGCGGCAATTGAAACGGCAGAAAACAACGAGCGGTTTATCGAAGCCTGTAAAGACGTACTGTTTTTTATATCCTCGTCGGTATAGTTCAGATATTCGCGCAAAAACTCTTCAATCGTTAAATCGGGATCCTGCGATTTTGCAAGCTCGTAATAATCGTATACAGAAGCATTTTGTCCGTCTTTGCCGTCCCTTCCGTCAGCACCTGATAAAGACACGCATCCGCCGAAAAGCACGGAAGCCGAAACAAGAAACGCAATACATACCGTCAATAACTTTTTCATAATTTTTCCTCAAAATATATTA
>CAMWMZ010000027.1 GCA_947175485.1 uncultured Clostridia bacterium | reverse complement strand
AAATACGAGAGTTTACGCTCTTTCCTTCTTTTGCCTGTTGCGCAAGACAAATGAGAATTTTGGTTATAAGATACGCGCCGTCGTCAAGATAATAATTTTCTTTGAAAGCCGCGTGCCCGCTTGTTTCTATGGCAAGGGGGGAATATATCCCCGCCGCGTTCAGCTCTTTACATTTATCAATTACGTTTTTATAGCCGCGTTTGAAACGCAAATGCTCGCCGCCGAGATTTTTTATAAATTCGGCAAGCCCGTCGCTTGTTACGCTGTCGGTTACGATAACGCCCTTTTTATCTTTTAAAAGTATCGCCGAGCAAAGCGCGATTAACGCGTTGCGGTTTATTTCTCCGCCGTTTTCGTCTACGCAGGCGGCTCTGTCTACGTCCGTGTCGAATATAATGCCCAAATCAGCCCCTTCACGGATAACTGCTTTGGAAATGCTTTCGATAGCCTGCTTGTCCTCGGGGTTGGGTATGTGGTTGGGGAAATGGCCGTCAGGCTCTAAAAACTGACTGCCGCTTACGTCCGCGCCAAGGGGGATAAGCACCTTTTCGGTGAAAAATCCGCCCGCGCCGTTGCCCGCGTCTACGATTATTTTCTTCCCTTTTAAAGGAAGTATACCGCATGCGTCTTCTACGGTTTTGACAAGTATGCGGGAATATTCGTCCATAAACGTTTTTTCTTCGTAATTTCCGTTGCCGCAAACAAATCCGCCCTTAGCCGCGATATCTAAAATTTCGTCGATATCCTTACCGTCAAGTCCTCCGTCAGGGGTAAAAAATTTTAAACCGTTTCTGTCGAAAGGCAAATGGGAGGCGGTTACCATAACGGACGCGTTACAGCCGAAATCCGATTTTTTAAGAAGAATAAACATAGAGGGCGTTGAAGAAAGCCCCGTATAAACAACGTCGCATCCGCATGATAAAAACGCGGTTTTTGCGCAGTTAACCACGCGTTCCGCGGAAATGCGGCTGTCGTTGCCGATTGCGATTTTAAAGCGCGTTTTGCCCGTCTTTAAAGTCAGCCATTTAACAAAAGCTTTGCAAATGCGGTCAACCGCCTCATTCGTGAGGGTGATTTCGGAAGCCGCTTTTACGGCGACTCCGCGAACGTCGGTTCCGCTTTTGAGTTTTTTAAAATCCTGCGCTTGCATACGTTTTTATTATACTATAAGAAAGGGGCTATTTCAAGCGTTTGCACGTCAATAAAAATAAAAAAATGAAATAGCATAATTTTTTATATCGCTTTTAAAACGTTTTGTCTTTGCAACCGCGTGTGTTATAATAAGCGTGAAATTGAATTAAGAGGATATTTATGGCAAAGGAAAACAAACAGAATTTCGTTGAACAGATAGCCGATATGGAAAAGGATTTTCCGCAATGGTATACGGACGTGGTTTTAAAAACCAAGCTTGTCGATTACGGACCCGTCAAGGGCACTATGGTTATCCGCCCCTATGGGTACGCTATATGGGAAAACATTCAGCGCGAGCTTGATAACCGTTTTAAAGCTACGGGGCATGAAAACGCGTATTTCCCTTTGCTAATACCTATGAGCTATTTCACAAAAGAGGCGGAGCACGTTGAAGGCTTTGCGCCCGAAGTAGCCGTTGTTACGCATGCGGGAGGGGAAGAGCTTGCAGAGCCTTTGGCAATACGTCCCACTTCGGAAACTATTTTCGGCAATATGTATTCAAAATGGTTGCAGTCTTACCGAGATTTACCCATAAAAATCAATCAGTGGGCAAACGTTATGCGTTGGGAAAAGACCACGCGTCCTTTTTTGCGTACTTCCGAATTTTTATGGCAGGAGGGGCATACCGCCCATTCTTCCGAAGAAGAGGCTATGGAAGAAACTATGAATATGCTTGGAGTTTATAAGGAGTTTGCCGAAAACTGCCTTGCTATTCCCGTTATCACGGGCAGAAAGACAGAAAAGGAAAAGTTTGCGGGCGCGGTTGCCACTTTCGGTATGGAAGCAATGATGAAAGACGGCAAGAGCTTGCAGGCGGGAACAACGCACTATCTGGGGCAAAATTTCGCAAAGGCGTTCGATATTAAATACCTTGATAAAGACGGCGCGCAAAAGCTTGCTTATACGACGAGCTGGGGAGTTTCAACAAGGCTTATAGGCGCGCTGATTATGGCGCACGGCGACCAAAGAGGATTGATTTTGCCCCCTAAGGTTGCACCTGTGCAGGTTGTTATCGTGCCCATTGCCGCAAAAAAGGGCAACGTTATGGAGGTTTGCGCAGAGCTTAAACAAAAGCTTGAAAGCGCGGGTGTAAGGGTTAAGCTTGACGATAGCGACCAAAGCCCCGGCTGGAAATTCAACGAATGGGAAATGAAGGGCGTGCCCTTGCGCATAGAGCTTGGACCGCGCGATATAGAAGAGGGCAAGGCGCTTATATTCCGCAGAGACACGCTTGAAAAGCAAGCTGTTGCTTTGGATTGTATCGAAAGCGAAGTTAAAAATCTGCTTGCCGCCGTTCAAAAAGATATGTTGGAGGCGGCGCGTGTCCGCCGCGACGGAAGAATAGTTTACGCAACGGATTTGGCGGGTATTCTGGACGGAGTTGAAAAGGGTAATTTCGTAAAGGCCGGTTGGTGCGGTTGCCGTGAGTGCGAAGACAAAATCAAAGCTGAAACCGCGGCAACGGCAAGAGTATTCGCCGAGGGCGAAACGAGCAAAACCTGCGCGGTTTGCGGAAAGAAAGCAAAACACATCGTAATTTTTGCAAGGGCTTATTAATGGAGCCTAAAAACATACTTGACGTAAACAACAGATATGGCTTGCGTTCTTGGTTGGAGGCTTTTCACAATATTGAAAAGGAGTGTTGGGTTAAAGTCAAGCGCGGAAAAGCGGATGCGGGGACATTCCGTTATCTTGACGCGGTGGAGGAGGCGTTGTGCTTCGGCTGGATAGACAGCACGGAAAAGAAGCTTGAAAGCGGAATTACCGTTCAAAGGCTTACTCCGCGCAAGAAAAATTCTTTGTGGTCTGAGTTAAATAAAGAGCGTTGCAGAAGGCTGGAAAAACTTGGTTTGATGACGGACGCGGGGAGAGCGGTTTTGCCCGATATGTCACCGAACGGCTTTGTTATTTGCAATGAAATTCTTGAAGCTTTAAAGTGCGATAATCAGACGTGGGAAAATTTCAATAATTTTCCGCCGCTGTATATAAGGGTAAGGGTAGACACCATACAGATTAAAAGAAAGCAACCCGAATTGTTTTACAGCCGTTTGCGGAAATTCGTTGAAAACACAAAACTCAACGTGATGTACGGCGAATGGAACGACGGCGGCAGACTGATTGATACTGATACAAGATAGTTTAAAATTTAAAACTAAAAAAGACGGCTTTTGTTAAGTCGTCTTTTTTAAATATATTTTATTTAAGATACTTTTTCAAATCGTTTACCTTTGAAAGCCGTTCCCAGCTTAAACCCGATTTCCCGAAATGACCGTAAGCCGCAGTTTGCATAAACACGGGTTTTCTCAAATCCAACGTTTCGATTATCGAGTATGGACGCAGGTCGAATTCTTTAACGATAATATCCGCGATTTCACCGTCGGGAAGCTTCCCCGTGCCGAACGTATCCACAAAAACGGAAACGGGTTTCGCAACCCCGATAGCGTAAGCAACCTGCAATTCCGCTTCGTCGCAAAGCCCTGCGGCAACAAGGTTTTTGCAGATAAAACGCGACATATATGCCGCCGAACGGTCAACCTTGGTTGCGTCTTTGCCGGAAAACGCTCCGCCGCCGTGAGCGCATCTTCCGCCGTATGTATCAACGATAATCTTTCTGCCGGTTAGTCCGCTGTCGCCCTCCGGTCCGCCGATTTCAAAGCGCCCCGTGGGGTTTATAAAATATTTTGTATCGTTATCCAAAAGCTCAGAGGGAATAATGGAAACAACGTGCTTTAAGATATCTTCTTTAAGCTGTTCCTGAGAAACTTTAGAATTGTGTTGTGCGGAAACAACCACTGTTTCTATTCTTTTAGGGGTTTTTCCGTCGTATTCAACGGTTACCTGCGTTTTTCCGTCGGGGCGCAGATACGGCAATATGCCGCACTTTCGCACTTCGGTAAGCCTTTCGGCAAGCTTATGCGCAAGCGATATGGGGAGGGGCATTAACTCTTCGGTTTCGCGGCACGCATAACCGAACATCATTCCCTGGTCGCCCGCGCCGAAGCTGTCTTTTATATCGGCGCTTTCTGTTCTGTCAACGCCCATTGCTATATCGGGGCTCTGGCGGTGAACGGCTACGTCTATACGGCACTTATCAAAGGCAAAAGAACCGTGGATATAGCCTGTGTCTTTAATGGTTTTTCTTGCAACCTTTTCATAATCAATATCCGCATTGGCGGTGACCTCGCCCATAATGAGCAGTCTGTCATACGCCGCGCAGCATTCGATTGCACAGCGTGCGGCAGGGTCGGCTTTAATTATTTCGTCAACGCAAGCGTCTGAAATTCTGTCGCAAAGCTTATCGGGGTGACCTTCCGTCACGCTTTCGCTTGTAAAAAATTTTCTCATATATTAACCTCTTTTGTCAGTTTTTTTGTAAAGTGAAATATACTTCGCGTCGGCATATCCTAACGATTTATAAAGCTTCATAGCCCGCGCGTTGTCGTGCTCTACCTCGAGCCTTATATAATTATATTCATCGGTATTTTCAAGAAAACGGAAAAACTCCGTTCCTATACCTTTTCCGCGGAATTGCTTTTTGATATACAGCTCGTCCAGCCACAACAGCCGCCCGCAAGCTTCTTGAGAAGCAGAGAGGCAACAAATAGAATAACCGGCAACTTCGTTCCCGTATATCAGAAAATAACCTTTGACTATTTCGCCGAGTACGATTTCTTTCCAGAATTTTTCTCTGCCGCCGTCACTGATTACTGAATTCGTCACTCCCGCGGCGTAAAATTCGCGCGACATTGAAAAATACTCGTCTTTGTCGTTTTCGGTCATTAGTCTGAAAGAAATATTTTTGTTTGCATCCATAAAAAAACTCCTTATCCAAACCGATAAGGAGATTAAAACTTATTTTCCCATCGGTACGGCGTTAGCACCTTGCAAAGCAGGTTGCTGTGTGGTCAAAGGGCCGTTCCCTCGCACACTCTTGATGTCTGCGTTAATTATAACATCGGCGGGGTTTGCTGTCAATAAAAAATTTGCCTTTTCGCATCTTTTATTTTATAATGAGGGTATGCAGTGTTTTCAGTGCCCCGTACGGTGCGGAGCAGACAGAACAACTCAATCGGGTGCGTGCGGATCAAAGGAGATAAAGATTGCAAAATATTATTTGCACCGCTTTGAAGAACCGCCGATATCGTTTAAAAACGGCAGCGGGTGCATATTTTTTTGCGGATGTTCGTTGAAGTGCGTATTTTGCCAGAATTTCGAGCTTTCACGTAATAAACGCGGAAAGGAGTTTTCCGTTAGTCAGCTTGCCGACATATTCAAAGAGCTTGAAGATATGGGGGCGGAAAATATAAACCTTGTTAATCCTACGCATTATTTAAATGATATTGCGGGGGCAATCGAGCTTTACCGCCCGCAAATACCTATAGTTTACAACACGCACGGTTACGAAACTTCGGAGGCGTTACGTATTGCCGACGGGTTTACGGATATTTGGCTTACCGACTTAAAGTTTACCGATAACGCGCTTGCAAAAAGATATACGGCACGCGCGGACTATGCGGATTTCGCTTTGCCGGCAGTTCGGTTTATGGCGCAAAAGCGGTTGAATATGCGTGATGACGGAAAAATGCTTTCGGGTTGTATTATAAGGCATCTGATTTTGCCGCTTGCGGCATACGACAGCGTAAACGTTGTGAATTTCGTTGCAACTCTTCCTGAAACGGTTTATTTCAGCCTGATGAGCCAATACACGCCTTACGGAGATATTGCGGAGTTTAAAGAGCTGAACCGCAGAATTACAAAACGCGAATATGAAAGAGCTGTTGACGCGGTGCGTGCCGCAGGGCTTAAAAACGTGTTTTTGCAGGAATATTCGAGCGCAACGGAAGAATATATTCCGCAATGGGATTATTGATTTATGTTAGTTTCGTTTGATAAAGCGTCGTTTTCGTACGGCGACAATTTAATATTTCACGACGTTACTTTTGCCGTTAACGAGGGCGAGCGCATAGGTCTTGTAGGCGCGAACGGAGAGGGTAAAACAACGCTGATAAAGCTGTTGCTCGGAGAATTCGAGGCCGAAAGCGGGCAAGTAATTAAAAAGCACGGGGCGCGCATAGGATATCTTGAACAAAACGGAGGGTATTCGAGCGGAAACACCGTTTATGAGGAAATGCTCGAAGTATTCAAAACCGAGCTTTCCGCAGTGGAAAAGCTTGAAAACCTTTCCCGCCGCCTTGCGGAAGCAAAGGAATATACCCGCGAATACGCCGAGCTTTCCGCACAAATCGAAAAGCTCAACGGCTATATTTCTGCTAACGATTGCTACAATGCGGAAGTAAAAATAAAAACCGTTCTGAACGGAATGGGCTTTCTCGGCAAATACGGTCAGCATATCGACACTATGAGCGGAGGAGAAAAAACGCGGCTTAAGCTTGCGCGGCTTTTACTGGAAGAACCTGATTTTCTCATATTGGACGAGCCGACAAACCACCTTGACATTGCTACGTTGTTTTGGCTGGAAGAATACCTTTCTTCGTTTAAGGGCGCGATTCTGGTTGTTTCGCACGACAGATATTTTCTTGATAAGGTCACACGGCGCATACTTGAAATCGAAAACAAAAAACTTGTTTCCTTTACTGGAAATTATTCTAAATATAAAGTTTTGAAATCGGAAAGGAACGCAAGGCTTTTAAAGGAATATGAAGCGCAACAGGAAGAACGCGCAAAATTACAGGATTATGTAGACAGAAATATTGTGCGGGCAACTACGGCGAAATCTGCCCAAAGCAGAGTGAAACAGCTTGAAAGAATGGAAATTCTTGAAAAGCCTTATATTCCGCCCAAAGCGCCGAAATATAAATTTACGTATGAATTTACGCCCTATGAAAACGTTTTGAAAATAAGCGGGCTGAACCTTGAAATCGGCGGTAAACGGCTTATATCCGCGGGGCAATTGGAAATAAAGCGGGGAGAAAAGGTTGCGCTTGTAGGGGAAAACGGTACAGGTAAATCCACTTTGCTGAAAGCGGTTATGCGCGGAGGAAATCCCGCTATAGAAATCGGGCGGTTTGCCAAGCTTGCGTTTTATGATCAGGAGGGAGCAAATCTTGACGGTAACAATACCGTAATCGCCGAGCTTTGGGAAAGGCACGTCGGGCTAACCCAAACGGAAATACGTTCTGCATTGGCGCGGTGCGGGTTGTTTGAAGAGGATATGCAAAAGCCCGTTAAGGCGCTTTCAGGCGGGGAGCGTGCAAAGCTTGCACTTTGCATTTTGGAGTGTGAACACGGAAACGTTTTGCTTTTGGACGAGCCTACGAACCATTTGGATTTGCCCGCGCGCGAAAGCCTTGAAACGGCTTTAAATGAGTTTGACGGAACGCTGTTTTTCGTATCTCACGACAGATATTTTTTAAATGCGCTCGCACGGAAAACGGTTGAAATCGAAGACTGCGCGCTTAACGTTTTCGAGGGCGGATATGCGGCGTTTAACAAGTGGAAACGCGGAATAAACGAAGAGAAAAACCGCCGTGTGCAAGAGGAAAAGCTTGCACGTGAAAGGAGCGAAAAGGAAAGCTCGTTCCGTTCTAAAAAAGAGCGTGCGGAAGACGCAAAGAAAAAGGCGCGCATAAAAGAAATCGAGCGCGGAATAAGCGCGCTCGAAGAGGAAGAAAATTCGCTTAATTCAAAGCTTGCCGACCCAGAGGTAACGGCGGATTATAAAAAGCTTAATGAAATAACAGAGCGTTTGCAAACCATAAAATTACAGCTTGACGCGCTTTACAGCGAATATGAAACCGTGTTAGAATAAGTTTAAGGTAAATGATTATGGAAAAGGAACAGGAAGAAAAACGCGAAGAAGTGGTGAACGTCCGCCACACGATATCCGCCGAAGAAACGTTTACGCTTGCAAAAGACGTTTTCGATTTGCGGTGCTTTATAAAAAACGTGTATTCAAACCGCGCCGTTATTGCGCGCAGGCTGAATATTTTAACGTTGACCGTAAGTACCGTTTTCATGCTTCTTTATACGGCGTACGTGTTGTTTATAGGGCTTTCGCGCAAGCTCAATTTTCAGACCGAGATAGTTTTTTATTCTATGGCAGGGGTTTACGCCGCGCTGTTTATCGCGCTTATTATAGTGACGCTTTGCGCGTCGCGGGCGAAAACCAAGAGCCTTGTAAAGTATAAACGCGCGCTCGCCGCGTTCAAGCTGTTAGTGCGTTTGCTTTCGATAGTGATATCTATTGCGGCGATAGTGCTTTCCAGGGCGGGCGGCGATTTCGAGGCGACGAACGTCGCTGTGGATATTCTGATAATCATATTTTCCGTTATAACGATGATTGTGCAGATTATTCCGCTTGCTTTCGGCGGTACGGGTAAGCTTGTACGGTGGCTGTTATCGCCGGTAAAAGTCAAATACCGTTTTGCTAAGGTCGTTCTTGAATGGTACGAGCTTGCGGTTTCCGGCAACGTGCGCGAAGGCGCTGTTAAAAAGGTATCAAGCAAATATTTCGATGAAATAGGTGCGCTTATAGATAATCTGCTCGTGCCGGCAATAGGTAAAAAATATATCAACACAATTAAACCCGCAACCCTTTTGAACCTTGTGGATAAAGCTTCCGAAAGCGACAGGCCGATACTGGAAGGGCTTTTAAAAAGCGTGTTCGAGTACGCTGCGGAATGCGGTTACGTTTCCTTTAATCCTTGCAAGGATTTGAACTTCGAAGGCTCTGTGGAAGAGGAGGAAAAACCCCCGAAGCCCACGATAAAGGGCAGGCTTTTGAAAATGGGCTCCAAGATAGGAAAATCCATGCTCGATAAGTATATTCTCAGCTCTACCGACGAGGATAAAAATTAAGATAAATGAATACAAACTAAAAGCGCCCCGCAGACAAGAAACGTCTGCGGGGCGCTGTTTTCGGTTTAATTAAAATTCAAGGCTCTTTTCAATATATGCGGCAAGGTCTTCGATCTTTAAGCGGATTTGCTCCATGCTGTCTCTGTCGCGCACGGTTACGGTGCCGTCGTTTAAAGTATCGAAATCAACCGTTATGCAGAAAGGAGTTCCTATTTCGTCCTGACGGCGGTAACGCTTTCCTATAGAGCCGGTAACGTCGTAGGTTACGGAAAATTTCTTTGCCAGCATTTGGTAAACTTCGTCCGCCTTTTCCGAAAGCCCTTTTTGCAAAGGAAGTATCGCCGCTTTGTAAGGCGCAAGGAAAGGGTGCAGATGCATAACGGTTCTCACGTCGTTCTTTTCCGCGTCAAGAACCTCTTCGTCATAAGCGTCGGTAAGAAGCGCAAGCACGCATCTTTCCACTCCGAGCGAAGGCTCGATAACGTAAGGAACGTATTTTTCGTTGGTAACGGGGTCGGTGTATTCCATATTTTCGCCGCTTTCCGTCTGATGCTGTTTCAAATCGTAATCAGTTCTGTCGGCAATGCCCCAAAGCTCGCCCCAGCCGAAGGCAAAATTGTATTCGAAGTCGGTCGTGGCTTTTGAATAGAAGCACAGCTCTTCGGGGGAATGGTCGCGGAGTTTGAGATTTTCTTCTTTCATTCCAAGGGATAAAAGGAAGTTTTTGCAATATTCCTTCCAGTAGCCGAACCATTCCAAATCGGTGTTGGGTTTGCAGAAAAATTCAAGCTCCATCTGCTCGAATTCGCGCACGCGGAAAATAAAGTTGCCGGGGGTAATTTCGTTGCGGAACGATTTACCGATCTGACCTATTCCGAAAGGAACGCGTAAGCGCGAAGAACGCTGAACGTTTTTGAAATTTACAAAGATGCCTTGCGCCGTTTCGGGGCGGAGGTAAACGGTGTTTACGCTGTCTTCCGTAACGCCCTGAAAGGTTTTGAACATAAGGTTGAATTTTCTTATGGGGGTGAAATCGCTTTTTCCGCAAACGGGGCACGCTATTTTCTTTTCATTTATAAAGCTTTCGAGCGCGTCGTTATCCATGCTTTCGACTTTTAAATCGAGCTTGTGCTTTTTGCAATAATCTTCAACAAGATTATCGGCGCGGTGGCGCGCCTTGCAACTGCGGCAATCCATCAAAGGGTCTGAAAATCCGCCCAAATGTCCGCTTGCTTTCCAGGTGCGGGTGTTCATTAAAATCGCGCAGTCAAGACCGGTGTTGTAAGGGCTTTCCTGAACGAATTTTTTCCACCAAGCTTTTTTAACGTTGTTTTTGAATTCGACGCCAAGGGGGCCGAAATCCCACGTGTTAGCAAGTCCGCCGTAAATTTCGCTTCCGGGGAATATAAAGCCTCTGTTTTTGCAAAGGGCTACAAGCTTTTCCTGCGTAACCGCACGTTTTTTATCTGACATAATCAATCTCCGATGTCTAAAATGTATAAAGTAATTTTAATAAAATCCGCCCGCATAGTCAAGTGAATTAAAAATTAAAATTTGCGGATATCGTCGTAAAATTTGCTCTTTTCCGAGCGATATTGCATAACTTCGGTTTTGCCGTTATAAACGCGGTACATAAGCCGGTACTTTTCGTCGTGCGGTATGGGGATAGGCAGATATCCTGTGTACTGATATTTGTTGTAAATTCTAAAATCCACGTAAAATCCCTCAGGCTCGCCGAATTTGTCGGGCAAAACAGCATCGGGGTCGTGGCTTTTAAAAACAGCTTGCGCAAAACAAAGCGCAAA
This sequence comes from uncultured Clostridia bacterium, assembly GCA_947175485.1. Classification (GTDB taxonomy): domain Bacteria; phylum Bacillota; class Clostridia; order Christensenellales; family Borkfalkiaceae; genus Coproplasma. Next base: position 10,707 of record CAMWMZ010000027.1, on the reverse strand, counting down.
CCGCCGTTACCGCTAATAGCGGAATTAATTTTACTGCCTTTTTTGAAGTTTTCATAATTTCGTTTACCATGTTTTTCCGCATTTGACAAATCGAATTTTTTTGCGAAAATAATCAAAAACCGCCGTCAAAAAATATGCTTTTCGGTATTTGTATGATATAATATAGAAAGAAAATAAATTTTCGGAGATACTTATGCTCTCAGATATCGAAATAGCTGAAAACTGCAAACCGCAGGATATAAGAAAAATCGCAAAAAAGCTTGGAATAAAAGAAAAGAATTTGGAGCTTTACGGCAATTATAAGGCGAAAATCAATCTTGAAAAGGTTAATCCGAAATCAAAATTGATACTTGTTACGGCAATAAATCCTACGGCGAGCGGAGAGGGCAAAACAACCGTTTCCATAGGGCTTGCCGACGGTATGGCTAAGCTTGGTAAAAAGGTATGTCTTGCATTGAGAGAGCCTTCCTTGGGGCCTGTATTCGGTATTAAGGGCGGAGCAGCAGGCGGCGGTTATGCTCAGGTTGTGCCCATGGCTGATATCAATCTGCATTTTACAGGCGATTTACACGCGATTACCGCGGCGAATAACCTTCTTTGTGCGATGATTGACAATCATATTCTGCGCGGCAATATTCTTAAAATAAAAGAAGTTTATTTCCGCCGCTGTATGGATATGAACGACCGTGCTTTGCGCGATATTACTTTGCACAACCCCGCGGGCGCTATGAAAGGCTGTGTGAGCTATGATAGAGCCGAAGGCTTTGAAATTACCGCCGCAAGCGAAGTTATGGCGGTTTTGTGCCTTGCAACCGATTTAAAGGATTTGAAAAAGCGCCTGGGAGATATAGTGGTGGGCGTAAAAGAAAACGGAGATTTCGTCCGTGCGCGCGAGCTTAAAGCGGACGGCGCTATGGCAACGCTTTTAAAAGACGCTATAAAGCCCAACCTTGTGCAGACTTTGGAGGGAACGCCGGCGCTTGTTCACGGCGGACCTTTTGCAAATATAGCGCACGGCTGTAATTCGGTGCGCGCAACGTACACCGCAATGAGCCTTGCCGATTACACGGTAACTGAGGCGGGCTTCGGGGCAGACCTCGGAGCGGAAAAGTTCCTTGACACAAAGTGCAGGATTGCGGGGATAGAGCCCGACTGCGTGGTTGTCGTGGCCACTGTAAAAGCCTTGAAGCTTCACGGCGGTGCGGATAAATCAACTTTGACGGAAGAAAACTTAACGGCGCTTAAAGAGGGGCTTCCAAACCTTTTAAAGCACGTTGAAAATATAAAAAACGTTTATAAAAAGCCTTGCGTTGTTGCGATGAACAGGTTTTTTACCGATACGCAGGCGGAAATCGACGCGGTTTTGCAAGCTTGTAAGGACGCGGGCGCAAAAGCAGTGTTTACCGACGTTTTCCTTAAAGGCGGAGAGGGCGGAAAAGAGCTTGCTAAAACGGTAATCGAAGAATGTGCAAAAAAATCGGAGCTTCACTTTGCATATAATTTGAAAGACGGAATATGTAAAAAAGTTGAAGATATAGTCAAAAACGTATACGGCGGCGACGGCGCGGAATTTACCGAAGAGGCGCTTGCTAAAATTGCGAATATTGAAAGCAAAGGAATAAAGGGCTTGCCCGTAATTATAGCAAAAACGCAGTATTCGCTTTCCGACGACGCAAAAAAACTTGCAAGACCCGACGGCTTTAAAATCAAAGTAAGGGATATAATCTATAAGGGCGGAGCGGGATTTATCGTTGCCGTTGCAGGTGAAATAATGCTTATGCCAGGGCTTTCAAAATCGCCTTCCGCAGAGCATATAGATATTGATGCGAACGGAAATATCACGGGATTATCTTAATAGCTTATGAACGCTGAATTAAAAGATACTCTGCGCCTTGCAAAGCGCGGCAACAGCGGGGCGCAATACGATGTCGGTAACGCATATTATAGCGGTAACGGAGTAAAGCAAAATTATAAAAAAGCCGTAAAATGGCTGCAAAAATCCGCAGAGCAGGATAACGCAGACGCACAGTATTTGCTTGCTATGTGTTATGAAAACGGATACGGTGTAAAATACAGTCAGCAAACGGCTATGGAGCTTTTTAAAAACGCGGCGAAAAACGGCAGCGAAGCCGCCAAAAACGCGCTTCACATAAACCCCAAAGACGAATACCACGAAAAATATTTTATCCCGCTTTGGAAAGAAGCGGAAAGCGGTAACGCAAATTCGCAGTATCTGTTGGCGGGCTCATACGAATACGATTGCAACCCCATGGATATAAAAAAGGCGGTATACTGGTACGAAAAGTCCGCCGAACAGGGCAACGGAAGCGCACAGTACAGTTTGTCCGTAATATACCGACAGGGCAAAGGCGTTGAAAAGGACTTGAAAAAGGGCTTATACTGGTGCGAAAAGGCGGCGGAAAACGGCGGAGCAAGCGCACAGTTGTGCATAGGAGAATGTTATATGTGGGGCGACGGCGTTCCGAAAGACGCTGAAAAAGCGCGCTTCTGGCTGAATAAAGCGTTGAAACAGTATAACGAACAGTCTGAACAAGGCACGGAAAACGCAAAAGCCCTTGCCAAAACCATTGCAGAAAGAATAGAAACTTTATTGAGAATGTTATGAAATTACCCGAAGCAACAAATTTTATTGAACAGATAATCAACGAAGAACTCGAAGCCGGCAAATTCGAGGGTATAGGCAACGAAATCCATGTTCGTTTCCCCCCCGAACCCAACGGTTATTTGCACATAGGGCATATAAAAGCTATGTGCATCAATTTCGGAGTTAAAGACAAATATCACGGCACGCTTAATTTGCGTATGGACGATACCAACCCCGCCAAAGAGGATTACGAATACGTAAATTCCATTGTGGAGGCGGTAAAGTGGCTTGGCTTTGAATATGATAAGCTTGTATTTGCTTCCGATTATTACGATAAGCTATACGAGATTGCCGAAAAATATATTCTTGACGGCAACGCATACGTTTGCGATTTGTCTGCCGAGGAAATTACCGCAACCCGCGGAACGCTTACGGAGGCGGGCACGGAATCGCCGTACCGCAACAGAAGCATAGAGGAAAATTTAAAGCTTTTCCGTGAAATGAAATCGGGCGTATATCCCGACGGCGCAAAGGTGTTAAGGGCTAAAATAGACATGTCCTCGCCTAACGTCAACATGCGTGACCCGATTATTTACCGTATAGCTCACGTGCCCCATTACAGAACGGGTGATAAGTGGTGCATTTATCCTATGTACGATTTCGCCCACCCCGTTTCCGACGCTATAGAGGGTATAACGCATTCGCTTTGTTCTTTGGAATTTGAAAACCACCGTCCTCTCTATAACTGGTTTGTGGAAAGGTCGGGCTTGCCCGCGCCTCTTCCCAGACAGATAGAGTTTGCACGGCTGAATATAACCAATATGCTTATGTCCAAACGCTACCTTAAAAAGCTTGTGGACGAAAAATTCGTACGCGGCTGGGATGACCCGCGTATGCCCACTGTTATGGGCTTGAAAACGCGCGGCGTGCCACCCGAGGCGTTGAAAAAATTCTGTGCCGACGTAGGCGTGGCAAAGGCTTATTCTGTGGTTAACCAGGCACAGCTTGATAGTTGTATAAGAGATAATCTCAATCTTAACGCGGAGCGCGCGATGGCGGTTATCAATCCTTTAAAGCTAACTATAACTAATTACGGCGGCGAAGAGGAGCTGGATTTCGAAAAGAACCCCACCAATCCGGAAGCGGGAGCCCGCCCTGTAAAATTCAGCGGCAGCATTTATATTGACAAGGACGACTTTTCTTTAAATCCTCCGCCCAAGTATAAAAGATTGCAAAAGGGCGGCACGGTGCGCTTGAAAGGCGCTTATATAGTGCGTTGCGACGACGTAAAACTGGATAAAGACGGCAACGCGGAAGAGCTTTTCTGCACGTATTTCCCCGAATCGAAAAGCGGAAGCACACTGCCTTGCGATATCAAAGCGAAGGGCGTTGTGCAATGGGTAGACTGCAAATACGGCGTCGATGCGGAATTCAGACAATACGAGCCGCTTTTGAAGGATGAAGAATATCCCGACCAGGATTATGCGGAAAGGCTTAACCGCGAAAGCGAAAAAAGCTTTTTCGGCAAAGCAGAACCGTATCTTAAAGACAGCGCAAACGATACTCCTTTCCAGCTGATGCGCACGGGCTACTATAAAAAATGCGAAGAAAACGGCAGGTTAGTGCTTTCCGAAATAGTTTCGCTCAAAGACAGTTTCAACAAATAAAGAGGTAAAAAATGAACATATTCGGGTCGATAATACTCGGCTCCATAATTACGTTTACAGTTCTCGGGTTTATTATCGGGCTTTGTAAAGGGTTTTCAAACTCAAAATCCTGGGGCGTCGAGTTTTTAATTGCCGCTTTGCTTTCTTCGCTAGTAGGCAGCGCGCTTGCAAAGGAAGCGACCGCTGTAAAGGGAATAATAACCATAGTTCTCGCTATAGGCGCTTTCTTGCTTTTATCTTTGTTTTCTTCATTGATTCGTAAGGGGTTTCAGTCTTCAAAGCGCAGAAAGATAGCACGCGGCAAAAAAGTTCATGGCTCAGGCGGGTTTTTTGACAGCGTTTTCGGCGGAGTTTCGCTTGCCGTTAAGGGCTTTGTTATTTCTGCCGTAGTAAGCTGTTTTGTACTTGTTGCACTCGATTTGTCGCAGTTTGCGTTCGTAACCGAGCATTTGGCTGATATTTATTCAAATCCAAGCTGGATTGCTTTTAAACCGTTCATGATGGATTTCTTCTATGTAGGAGTGATAGCGCTTGCCGTAAAGTGCGGATTTTCCGGCGGTATCTCAAACACGCTTTGGGTTATTCTCGTATTCGGTATGATTATTTTCGCGGCGCTTGCTGCGTATCACCTTGCATTCAATATTCCTTCGTTTGACGGAGCGGTATCGGGGCTTGCCGGCTTGTTTGCGGGCGAAGGCGAGATTTCAGAAATGAATATCGCTATTGCAAGATGGGCGCTCGCCGCGGGACTGTTCCTTTTAATGCTCGTTGTCGTAGTGCTTATCGGTATATTCGTGCCTAAGCTTTTGGGGGCGGCGCGTAACAGCAAGATTTTCTATGTTATAGACGGCGTGTTCGGCTCAGTGTTTGCTACGGCGGTAGTGCTTGGTATTTTACTTGTTTTGGGTAATATCGTTCAGCCGCTTTCCGTTGATTTGGAAGCGTTCCCGTTTATGGCTCAGTTTTCTTCTTACTTTGAAACGAGCGGAGTTGCGACCTATTTCTATAATAACGACTTACTTACGCTTATGGGAATTCAGCCCTTGTTGCCGCTTGCCGAGTGGCTTTCATAAAAAAGACAGCCCGCGGTTGAAGCCGCGGGCTTTTTAAGGTTTATTATTTAAACTTTTTCCGAGTAGCTTTCGCAGCAGGTGCAATCCTGTTGTCCGCATGTGCAGCCGACTTTGATGTGTTCAAGCGTGCAGTTACAGCCGGCGTGATTGTACTTGCAGGAAGCAACGTCGCAAGAAATGTCGTTGTTTACATTTTCCATAATAATACCCTCCGATTTTATTTTGGGCAGAGCGCTGTAAAATATGCGCCGCCCTTGACAAACGTTGCGGATGAGGTTAAAATATAATAAAGGAGCGCTTATGAAAATTATTTTATTGCAGGACGTAAAGGGTCAGGGAAAAAAAGGCGAAGTAATCGACGTTAACGAAGGATATGCACGCAACTTTTTGATAAAAAAAGGGCTTGCGGAAGTTGCAACCGCGGCTAAATTAAACGATTTATCAATGAAAAAATCCGCGGCTGATTACCATAAAGCAGAAGAAGTAAAAGCCACGCAGGCAATGGCTAAAGAAATCAACGGTAAAGCTTTTACCGTTAAAATAAAAGCAGGGCAGGCGGGTAAGGTGTTCGGCTCGGTTACGGGTGCGAACGTTGCGGACGCGTTGCAAGCCGCAGGCTATAACGTTGATAAAAAGAAGGTTGTGCTTACCGCGCCTATAAAAACTTTGGGCGCTTACGACGTTGATTTAAAGCTTATGGAAGGAATTTCCGCAAAAATCAAAATCACGGTGGAAGCGGAGTAACGGTATTTTCGGTTTAAACTCTTATTATACAATTGATAAAATCCCCCGAACGTAAAAGCGTTCGGGGGATTGTTTTATTTATTAAATTATCTTCCGCGGGAACCGCCGCCGCCGTGTCCGCCGCCGACATGACCTCCGCCGAAGCCGCCGTGTCCGCTTCCTCCGGAAGAGGACGGGCGGGAAACCATGTTCTGCGACATGCTGTTCAAAGAACGGTTAATCATACGGTTTAACATATGGAACGTAAGAATATCGCCCGCCATGGAAGAAGTAGCCCATTGGGGAGGTTCAACCGTTATACTCTTGAATTTTTCTTCCCACTTATCGGATACTCCCAAAACCTGAGCATAAGGGAGAACGTGATAATAGAACTGGGGGTTTTCGTCTATCATTTTTTCCAGTCTGTCTTTTTCCGCAAGCAGTATGAAGTTGCGGAAGCCTACTATTTCGTTAAGCTTTTCGGTATATTCTTTAGTTCTGCACGTTATGAAAACGGAAGAAATTACTACTATGCTGCTTAACAGTATAATAAGTATTCTCGGCAAAATCCCCATTATATAAGAAGGCGTTAAAATAATGTAGAACAGGCAAGCGAATAGCGTTACTCCCAAAATCAAAGCCGAATAAACGGCTTTTTTCTTTTTGTCGAATTTCAACATATTCGTTTTAAGCGCCTGCGCCGCCGCGTAAACAAACAGCAAGGGAAGCATTGCAAAGAAAGGTACGAAAACGAAATAAGAAGTCGAAATCTGAGTTATGCCCAAAATGAAAGGCGCCGCGCCCGCGATTAACCCGCCGAGAATTGCAAACAACGCGGATACCAAAACGCTCGGTTTGGACTGGAGCCCTTTAACCTGAGAGTTGACCATAACCGAAACTCTGTCTATCGTTTTATAAAAACGGTATTTGAGACTGCTCGGCTTTACTACGTCGTTTCCGCGGAACATTTCTGTAAATAACGTTACTTCGTAAGCAGGCGTTCCTTGCGGCAAATTTTGAACAATGCGTATTAACGAGGGGTCGCTTTGGTCTGTAAGGTCGATTTTGATATAACCTTTGTCCGCCCAGTAAAAAATCATTGAAGTTATATCTTCGCCGTTTATAGTGCCGTCAATGAGCTTTCCCATCATAAGCGGGTTCATTTTTTCGGGCGCTTCGAAGTTGACTACGGGCGTAAGGGTGTTTTTGTTGAAAACAAGAAATTTAACCGCAAAAATCAATATAAGCAAAACCGCTCCGGCAATCAAAAACAAGTACGGCGTAAAATCGGCGTAAGTGGAAAGTGAGCCGTCTGCAAACGTTAAATCGAAGGTTATTCCTTCGTAATATCTTAAAGAAATATTTTTAACGGTAACAACCGTTTTTCCGTCTATTTGGGTTGCGGTGACGGGTTGGCTGCCTGTATCCGTTCCGACGCGTCCGATAACGAAAGTACCGCTTTGGAAGCCTTCCGGCAGTTTAAGCGTGATATCCGCACTTTCCACACGGCGGCTTTGTGCGCCGATTACGTTGAGCGCAAGCTTGTTTGCGCCCTCCTGTGCCTTTGTAAGGCAATATGTATAACGTAAAATATAAGTGTGGGTAGTGCCTCTTTTTTGCGTGTAGTCGCCGATATCCACAGTAATGAAATCCGTACCGTTATCCGACTGGTCTTCATAAACGTTGTGATAAACGGAAACTTCTTTTCCGTTTTCAAGTTCGGTAACGCTCACGTGTTTAACCTGTTCTCCGCCGTTAATGGGTATATCGCGCATAAATCCGGTGTTTGAATAACCGTTATAACAAACTGTCAGCTCTTCGCATACTTTGATTTCGCGGTTGCTGTTTATGTCGTATTCTACGTTGAACCTTTCAAAATAAAACGCGTGTTCGCCTGTATCCGACTGGTCGTAAATATAATCCGCATGTGCCGTTATCACGCCGGAAAAGCCCAGTACGGCGAATGTAGCGGTTATGATAAATAAGAATAGCGCGCCTAAAAAACGCTTTTTTATTTTTTTCATATTTCCTCTTTAATACGGCGGCGCAATTTTGCGCCGCCGTCCGTTGTGTTTATTTAAATCAGAACTGAACTTTAACGTTCTGTCTTTCCGCTTCGCTTTCAACTGCAAACATTGAGCGTTTTTTCGCCTTCATAAGCTTTGCAATGATAAGGGAAGGGAAGGTCTGGATTTTGGTATTATAAACTCTTACGGTTGCGTTATAATACTTTCTAGATTGAGCAAGCTCGCCCTCGATAACTTTGAGTTGACCCTGCAAATCCATAAAGTTGACGTTTGCTTTAAGCTCGGGGTAGTTTTCTACAACCATATTGAAGTTTCTTATAGCTTGCGAAAACTGCTTATCCGCTTCTATTTTTTCTTCCGGAGTGGTTGCCCCCGCAAGCTTGGAACGGGCTTCGGTTATTGCTTTGAAAGTTTCGCTTTCATGTTTTGCATAGCCTTTAACCGTTTCTACAATGTTCGGGATTAAATCGTATCTTTTTTTAAGATAGATGTCTATCGTGGAAAATCCGTCGTCGCATTGGGTGCGCAGCGTAACGATTTTGTTAAACGTTGCTATAGCCCATATGATTAAGATGAGCACAAGCGCGGCGACAACGCCGATTGCAATCCAACCGCCAAGGGTTACAAGTAAATTCATTGTTTTTTTCCTCTTTATTTAAAATTTTTAATCTCCGTCAGCGCGCTTTTCAAAAACGCTTCCGCCGTAGAATAATCGTGTTTAATTGCTTTTTCCGCTTCTTCGAAAGTAAACCATTTCACTTCTTCGATTTCCTTTTCGTCGATAACGGGTTCGCCGTCTTCCGCCATAACCAGATAACCGAGCATAAGAACGTTCCTCGGCTCGTGATAGCGTGAAGACATAATATTTATACTTTACAACGTTGAGTTTTGTTTCCTCTTTAAATTCGCGGGTAACCGCCTTTTCCGCGGTTTCGCCCTTTTTAACGTATCCCGCAAAAAGTATATAATCGTCGTGCCCCTTGTGGCGCGCAAGCATTATTTTATCTTTCGCTCTGTTTGTTACAACCATGCTTACCGCAGTGGAAAACTGTGCAAAACGGTATTCGCCGCAGTTTTTGCAGTACGGTACAAGTCCTTCGCCGTTTGCGAACATTAAAGTAAGTTTTTCTCCGCATTCCGTACAAAACATATCGTATCCTCCTTAACAATTATTCATACATATTATATAACATTATTTTATGGTTTTCAATCCCTTTAATGCAATTTTAACAAATATATTGACAACTTTTCACACATACTTTATAATTAAGCGAGATATTTTTCGCCTTGCGGCGTGTTTTTAAGGTTAAAATATGGATTACGAAAGAACAAAACAGGATTTGGAGCAGCGCGGGCAAGCGCATCTTTTGGAATATTACGGCGAACTTTCCGAAGAAGAAAGAGCGCAGCTTTTGGCTGATATCGGGTGCACGAATTTTTCCGCAGTCAAAAATCTTGATGCTTCCGGCAAAAAACTCGGTAAAATCACTCCCGTAAACGCGGTTTCCGTTGAGGATATCAAAAGGAGATATTCGCAGTTTGAAAGCGTCGGGCTTGACTTTCTTTCCCAAGGAAAGGTTGCCGCTGTTTTGCTTGCGGGCGGGCAGGGCTCGCGCCTCGGGTTCAAAGGGCCCAAAGGTATGTTCGATATAGGAGTTACGCATAAGCTTACGATTTTCGAACAGCAAATGAACAATATTGCCGAGGTTACGTCAAAATCGGGCAGATATTTTCATCTGTTTATTATGACGAGCCGAACGAACAACGACGAAACCGTCAAGTTTTTCAAAGATAACAATTATTTCGGTTATCCACGCGATATGGTGCATTTTTATATTCAGGACGTTGCGCCCACGTGCGATTATAACGGAAAAATTTTTCTTGACAAGAAACACCGCGTTTCGCTTGCTCCCAACGGAAACGGCGGCTGGTATTCCTCGCTTGTAAACAGCGGCTTGGCAAGAGTTTTGGAACGCGACAATATAGAGTGGCTCAACGTGTATTCCGTGGATAACGTTTTACAGAAAATCTGCGACCCCGTGTTTATAGGCGCAACCGTAATAAAAGGGGCGCACTGCGGGGCAAAAGTCGTTAAAAAGGCTTGCGCGGAAGAAAAGGTCGGGGTTTTGTGCAACGAAGACGGAAAGCCGACTATCGTTGAATATTTCGAAATGCCGGAAGATTTAAAGCATAAAACCAAGAAAGGTGAACTCGTTTACCGTTACGGGGTAATTTTAAATTATCTTTTCAACGTTAACGATTTGAATTCAACACTTTCCGGCAAGCTTCCTTATCACCTTGCGAACAAGGCTATTCCTCATATGGAAAACGGCGTAAGGGTTACGCCGTCCGAGCCGTGCGGATATAAGCCTGAAACGCTGGTTGTGGATATGGTAAAAATGATGGGCAGCTGTCTTGCTTACGAAGTGGAAAGGGAAAGGGAGTTTGCGCCTGTTAAAAACGCCGAAGGCTGCGACAGCGTTGAAACCGCCCGTGAGCTTTTAAGAAAAAACGGCGTTGTTTTGTGAAATTTTTTAAACCAAATTAAAAGTTTTGTGAACTTTTCAGGGTTTGCAAAACGTCACTTGACTTGTTGCGCGTAAATTTTTTAT
>CAMWMZ010000026.1 GCA_947175485.1 uncultured Clostridia bacterium | reverse complement strand
CCTGTAATTTGTGGCGGTACGGGATTTTATATTAATTCTTTATTGTTTGATTTTAGCTATGGCAAAGTTGCCGCTAACGTTGAAATAAGGGAGAAATACGCCGAATATTTGAAAACGTACGGTAAGGAAGCGCTTTACAAAAAACTCGAAGAGTGTGATTTAGCTACGGCGCAAAAATTGCATATAAACGATACAAAAAGAATAATCCGTGCGCTTGAAATATTTGAAATAAGCGGAAAGAAAAAATCAGAGCAGAACGACGGATTAAATCCTAAATACCAATATGTTGCAATTGCTTTAAATTATCCCAGAGAACAATTGAACCGTCGTATAGATTTGCGTGTTGACGAAATGTTTGAAAAAGGTTTAATAAATGAAGTTTCCCGTCTGCTTGAATGTGGGATAGACGAAAAATATCAAAGCATGCAGGCAATAGGATATAAAGAAGTCGTTTTTGGACTAAAAAACAACATTTTGCAAAGTACTATGCGTGATATGGTTAAACAAAATACGCGTCATTACGCAAAAAGACAAATAACGTTTTTTAAAAAGCTGCCTAATTTGATTTGGCTTGATCCGGAAACTTCTGCTGACAAAATTGTGGAGACTGTGAATGGAATTCATTGAGAAATGTGAAGAAAAATTAATAGAAAAATTTAAAAATATAGACGATGTTTCATATTACAACCAGGTAAAGGTTCTAAACGCATTCAGAAACAACAATATTGCGGTTCGCCATTTTAACGGTACTACAGGTTACGGTTATGACGACGAGGGCAGAGATTGTCTGGGAAAGCTTTATGCCGAAGCTTTCGGTGCGGAAAGCGGTATAGCTTCTCCGCATTTGCTTTCGGGCACTCACGCATTGACGGTAGCGCTTTTTGGTATTTTGCGTCCTAAAGACACGCTTTTTTGTATAAGCGGTATACCTTATGATACTTTACGCGGCGTTATTTATGGGGATAACAACGGTTCTTTAAAAGATTTTGGAGTTAATTTCAAATATTGTGAACTAAAAGACGGTTGTTTTGATTTTGACGAAATAAAAAAATCGCTGGATAAGAGTGTGAAAATAGTTTATATACAGCGCTCGCGCGGATATGAACTCAGAGATGCTTTTTCTTGCGGGCAAATAGGGGAAGCATGCAAATTTCTCCGTTCAATTGGTTATGACGGGTGTATATTCGTAGATAACTGTTATGGGGAGTTTGTTGAGAAAAAAGAACCTACGGAGGTCGGTGCGGATATAATTGTCGGTTCGTTTATAAAAAACGCAGGCGGCGGTCTTGCTCCCACAGGCGGGTATATTTGCGGGAAATCGAAGTTTATTGATTTAATCGGTAAAAGGCTTACAGCACCGTCTATAGGTCTTGAAGTCGGGTCTTATTTTAATGGGTATCAGTATTTGTATCAAGGGCTTTTCCTTGCTCCGCATACTGTAGCGCAAGCGCTTAAAACAAGTCTTTTAATCGGGCAGGCAATGGATGCACTCGGTTATAAGAATTATCCGTCGATAGATAAAACGCCTTATGATATAACTCGGGCGATTGAATTTGGTAGCGAGGATAAAATGATAGATTTTATTCGGGAAGTTCAATATGCTTCGCCGGTGGATAGTTATGTGACTTGTGAGCCTTGGGATATGCCGGGTTATAGCGATAAAATTATAATGGCTGCCGGTACTTTCGTCTCAGGTTCAAGTATAGAACTTTCGGCAGACGGGCCGGTAAAACCTCCGTTTATTGCGTATTTTCAAGGCGGTTTAACCTATGAGCACGGTAAATATGCACTTGAAAGAATACTATCGAAAATAAAATAAATAAAATTAAAACTCCGCTGAACTGTCGGTTCAGCGGAGTTCTTTTTATAACAATTATTAAATCAGATTAATACATTCCGCCCATATCAGGGTTTCCGCCCATGGGGCTAGCGGAAGGAGGAGTAGGAATATCCGTGACAATACTTTCTGTTGTAAGTAAAGTGGATGCTACCGACGCCGCGTTTTGCAATACTGAACGGGATACTTTTGTCGGGTCTATAATTCCGCTCGCAACCATATCGGTATAAACGTTTTTCAAAGCGTCGAAGCCGTAATTTGCTTTTTTGCTGTTTAAAATATTGTTAACAATAACCGAACCGTCGTAACCCGCGTTTGCCGCAATCTGGCGGACAGGTGCCTCAATTGCTTTCATTACTATCGTTGCGCCTGTTTTTTCATCGCCGTTTAAAGTCGAAACAAGCTTTTTAAGCTCAGGAATGGTAGAAAGGAGAGCAACTCCGCCGCCGGGTACGATGCCTTCTTCAACCGCTGCCCTGGTAGCTGCCAATGCGTCCTCTATGCGCAATTTCTTTTCCTTCATTTCAACTTCAGTTGCCGCGCCAACGTTAATAACCGCAACGCCGCCCGCAAGTTTTGCAAGTCTTTCCTGTAATTTTTCTCTGTCATAATCGGAAGAGGTTTCCGAAATCTGAGCTTTTATTGAGCCTACGCGTGCTTTGATTGCTTCTGCCGAGCCGGCGCCGTCTATAATAGTGGTGTTGTCTTTATCAACTTTAACTTGAGCTGCTTTGCCTAACATTTCGGTTGTTACGTCTTTGAATTCGTAACCCAAATCGCTTGATATTACAGTGCCGCCCGTGAGTATCGCTATATCTTCGAGCATGGCTTTTCTTCTGTCGCCGAAACCGGGAGCTTTAACCGCAACGCAGTTTAAAACGCCTTTGAGTTTGTTTACGATAAGCGCTGCAAGCGCGTCGCCTTCGACATCCTCGGCGATAATCAAAAGACGAGCACCTTGCTGAGCTATTGGCTCAATTATAGGTAATATTTCTTGTAATGAAGATACTTTTTTATCTGTAATAAGTATATAAGGATTATCTAAAACAGCTTCCATCTTGTCGGTGTTGGTTACCATATAGGCGGAGGCGTAACCTCTGTCAAATTGCATACCTTCAACGGTGGAAAGTTCGGTGTTCATTGTTTTGCCTTCCTCAACGGTAATTACGCCGTCTTTGCCGACTATTTCCATTGCGTTTGCAATAAGTTCGCCGATTTTTTCGTCGCCGGCTGAAATGGACGCCACCTGAGATATGGCAAGTTTGCTTTCTACGGGTTTGGATATGGATTGAATTTTGGAAACCGCCGTTTCAACAGCTGAAGAAATACCTTTTTTAAGTATTATGGGGTTAGCGCCGGCAGCAAGGTTTTTAAGTCCTTCTTTTACAATGGCCTGCGCAAGCACAACAGCGGTAGTGGTGCCGTCGCCTGCCACGTCGTTTGTTTTTGTGGAAACTTCTTTTACAAGCTGTGCGCCCATATTTTCAAACGGATCTTCAAGTTCGATTTCTTTTGCAATCGTTACGCCGTCGTTGGTAATGAGTGGAGCGCCGAATTTTTTATCGAGTACAACGTTTCTGCCTTTAGGTCCAAGAGTAATTTTAACGGTGTCGGCAACAACGTTAACGCCTGTTTCAAGTAATTTTCTTGCTTCGTCGCCGTATTTTATTTGTTTAGCCATAATGATTATCTCCTTAATTATTCAACGATTGCCAAAATATCGCTTTGGCGGATTATCGTATATTCTTTATCGTCAACCTTGACTTCAGTGCCGCTGTATTTAGCAAGAAGCACCTTGTCTCCGACTTTTACTTGCATTTTAACTTCTTTTCCGTCTACAAGTCCGCCGGGGCCTACGGCTACAACAAGGCAGGTCGCGGGCTTTTCCTGAGATGCCGCGGTGAGATAAAGTCCGCTTTTGGTCTTTTCTTCCGCTTTAAGGCTTTCTACGACAACTTTATCGAATAAAGGTTTTATCGTCATTTTTAAATTCCTCCGAAACAGTTTGTTTTTTAATACAATAAAATTATAAACTCAGCAAAATAAAGTTAAACATTTCAAGGTAAAAAATTGCAATTTAATGAAAATTATGATAAAATCCCATTATGGATAAATGGGATAAAAGATTTATGGAAATGACCGAGCAAATCGGTTCGTGGTCAAGCTGTTTTCAGGCGAACAGACACGTTGGCGCGGTTATTGTCAAAAATAAAAGAATTATTGCTACGGGATACAACGGCGCGCCGCAAGGCATCGAAAGCTGTGTAGATAAAAAAGAATGTATGCGCAAAAAAATGAATATTGCGAGCGGAACAATGCACGAGCTGTGTTATGCGGTTCACGCAGAGCAAAATGCAATAATTCAAGCCGCGCGCGTAGGTTGCAGTGTAGAGGGCTGTACGCTTTATTGCACCCATCAGCCTTGTGTAATTTGCGCAAAAATTATAATTAATGCGGGAATTTCTCGCGTGGTTTACAAAGAGGGATACCCTGACGATTTTTCTTTAAGATTATTTAAAGAAGCAAACGTTAAACTCGAAAAATATTCGGATTTAGCTTAATATGATAAAATTTGAAATCAAAATATAAAGGAGTATGAAAATGCAAAATCCTTTGGTTACTATAGAAATGCAAAACGGAAAAAAGATAAAAATCGAACTTTATCCGGAAAAGGCGCCCAATACGGTAAATAATTTTATAAGTCTTGTGAAGAGCGGTTTTTACGACGGGCTCATTTTTCACAGAGTTATTGAAGGTTTTATGATTCAAGGGGGCGACCCTGCCGGTGTGGGAACGGGCGGTCCGGGTTATAGTATAAAAGGCGAATTCGCAATTAACGGATTTAAAACTAACGATATAAAGCATGAGCGCGGCGTTATTTCTATGGCACGGGCAATGAATCCGAATTCAGCAGGCTCACAGTTTTTTATAATGCATAAAAATTCTTCACATCTCGACGGGCAATATGCCGCTTTTGGTAAGGTTACGGAAGGAATAGAAACTGTTGATGAAATTGCCGAAGTAAAAACAGACTGGAACGATAAGCCAAAAGTAGACCAGGTTATGGAAAAAGTAACGGTTGAAACCTTCGGCAAAGAATACCCTGCGCCCCAAAAATATTGACATATGGAGAAAAAAATGGATAACAGCGTATACCAAAATCCTTTAATCACAAGATATGCAAGCCGTGCAATGGCTGAAAATTTTTCCGACGAAAAGCGTTTTAAGCTTTGGAGAAAGCTTTGGATTGCGCTTGCCGAATCCGAAATGGAGCTTGGTCTTAATATTACAAAAGCGCAAGTCGAGGAAATGAAAAAGTATGCAGAAGACATAAATTTCGACCTTGCGGAAAAATATGAAAGAGAAGTGCGCCACGACGTAATGGCTCATGTTCATGCGTTTGGTGATCAGGCAAAAAATGCAATGCCTATAATTCATCTCGGTGCAACAAGCTGTTATGTGGATTGTAATTCCGAACTTATTATTTTGTGGGACGCAATCGAGATAATCAAAACTAAACTTGTGAATGTTTTGGACAAACTCTCGGCTTTTGCGCTCAAATATAAAGATTTGCCTACGCTTGGTTTTACGCATTTACAGCCCGCGCAGTTAACCACCGTTGGTAAACGTGCAACGCTTTGGATGCAGGATTTAACTATGGATTATTATAATCTGGTTAATTTGCAGAAATCATTCAAATTGCGCGGAGTTAAAGGAACTACAGGCACGCAGGCAAGTTTTATGGAACTTTTTAACGGTGACGAAAATAAAGTTAAGGAGCTTGAAAAGAAAGTCGTTGCAAAACTCGGCTTTGACAAAGTTTACGGCGTGACGGGTCAGACTTATCCCAGAAAATTTGATTATAATGTATTGTGTGTGCTTTCGCAGATTGCTCAGAGTGCTTACAAATTTTCAAACGATATTCGTATATTACAAAATATGAAAGAAATAGAAGAGCCCTTTGAAAAATCCCAAATCGGTTCTTCGGCAATGGCTTATAAACGTAATCCTATGCGCAGCGAACGAATTGGCTCTTTGGCGCGCTTTGTTGTTTCGTTGCCTATGAACAGTGCGATTACTGCCGGAACACAGTGGTTTGAAAGAACTTTGGACGATTCTGCAAACCGCCGAATCGTTAATGCGCAAGCGTTTCTTGCGCTTGACGGCATACTGAATATTTATATGAACGTATCTGAGAATCTTGTGGTTTATGACAAGGTTATCGCGAAGCATATCGCCGCCGAGTTGCCGTTTATGGCAACCGAAAATATAATGATGGAGTGCGTGAAAGCGGGAGGCAACCGCCAGGAACTGCATGAAAGAATACGTGTCTTATCTATGCAGGCTGGTAAAAACGTTAAAGAAAACGGCAAAGAAAACAATCTTATTGACTTAATTAAAGCTGATAATGCATTTGCTGCTGTTCATAATAAACTTAATGAAATACTCGATGCGGTAAAGTTCATCGGCCGCGCGCCCGCACAAACGGTTGAGTTTATCGAAAACGAGGTTAAACCTATTTTAAACAAAAACGCCGCTTGCCTTGGCGTTAAGGGCGATGTTAAAGTTTAAATGTGAAATTTTAAAATTAATTGACAATATCTAACAATTATGATATTATAAAAAAAATAAAAACAAAGGGAAAATGATGAAAAATAATATTTTGAAAAGATTACTTGTTTTAGTGTTATCGGTAATTATGTTGGTGTGTTCGTTTTTTATGGTTGCATGCAACGGCGCGCCGCCTGAAGCCGAAACACCTCCGCCGGGGAATCAGACGCCGGTTGATCCGACGCCGATTGACCCAAAACCTGAAGAACCTAAAGACCCCGAGCCTGAAGAGCCGGAGCCTGAAGAACCCGACGTTATATATATGGAATATGGTGACGTTATAAATGTAGGCGACTGCTCCGAAGACGATTCGATTGTATCGATAACGGGTGGGCAAACAGTTACGCTTACGGCTAATAAAGTGGGCGAAACGACTTGCGTGATTAACGGCGAAAAAATAAAAGTCGTTGTCCGTCCCGCCGTCGTCGATGTTGTGTTATTCGTAGGACAGTCGAACATGGTTGGACGTGTAACGTCAAAATATGAGGTTGACATTCCCGCGGGGCAGGCGTATGAATATAAATCGCTTACCGATTCGCTTGATACCGTAAAAAATCCGAGCGGCGAATATTTGAAAAACGGCGTAACCGAAATGTCTGGCGCGGCGGGCGCCGGTTCAAACGGTAACGGTTCGTCGATAGTTCCGCAGTTTTGCGCAGATTACGTTGAAAATACGGGGCGTAAAATAGTTGCCGTTCACACCGCAAAGGGCGGGCAGCAGATTTCGTATTTTGCACCGAACAGCAACAACAATAATATGTATCCCGTTATCGTGGAAAAATATAACAAATGCCTTGATTATCTTGAAGAAAACCCCAACTTTACGGTTGGCAAAAAGTATTACGTAATGTTTCAGGGCGAATCTGACAGTTTGGCATCGAACACGATGGCAACAACAAGCAAGCATGAGTATAAGCAGACTTATATGAGCTTCCACAACGCCGTTAAACAAGAGTGCGGGTTTGAATTCGGCGCGCTCATTCAAACGGGCAGAAACTCTAATATCAGCTATCCGGGTATTATCGAAATAGCTCAGGCAAAGAACGAGCTTGCTTTTGAAAACGAAGATATAATCATGCTCGACCAAAAACCCGTTAATTACTTTAATAAATATGGTTCGGAATATATGATATCCGACAATATTCATTATAACGTTAAGGGACTTCAAACGGTTGCAAAAGATAGCTGCGCGGCGCTTGTAAATTATCTCGGCTACGGCGACGAAGACAAGGCGGGCGTTGACCCCGTTGAGTATTTGCCTATGCCGAACGAAGTCGTATCGTTTGAATTGCCGTCAACCATGAAGATGTATTTGTCGTTCGCCACAATACAAGAAGTGAACTACACGTTTGTCGGCACGCAGTTGTTTAACGGTTCAAATATTCCCACTATTCAGCCTATGGATTCGAGAATTGTGTGGGCAAGCTCCGACGAGAGCACCGCAACGGTTGATAACGGAATAATTACCGCCAAGAAAACGGGACAGGTTACAATAACCGCTTATCCGCTCAATCACCAAAATATGTCTTCGACAATGACGGTAGAAATCAAAGAAGACAGGGCAAAAACCGTATACCGTTGGGATTTTGACAGCGACGTAAACGGCGTCAAAACCCTCAAGAACGACGACGGCGAAGTCACCAATACGAGTACCGTAACGGGAACAAAGCAGGCTACTTCAAAGAATCCGACGATTAACGGAAAATACGTGGCTAATACAAGTAATTGCGTCGGTTGGAGTCTTTCGGAGAATATATCTTTGAGAGCGGACGAGGACTGGAGCTTAGAATGGTACGGCAAAAGCACGGTCACAAGCGGAAATAACGCCGGTATATTACTGAGCAATAATGATACTTATTTTATTACGTACCAGTTTGAGAGAGGTATATTCACTCGTTTCGGGACAGATACAACAGGTTTAAAGTTTTTGGAGAACCATACCAAACTTTCGGAAATATTCAATGATAACAAGTGGGAGCTGCGCCATTCAAAGGAAGGTAATATTGTTACGTTATACTTAAACGGTGAAGTAGTTACCACACGCACATGGCGCGATGCAAGCGGAAACAACGTTAATATGACGATAAACACACTGTTGGGGCGTTCTTCCGGTGCAAACTTTGTCGGCGAATTGGATTACATGCAAATCACTATCTATAATTAATTTAGCGAGTTTTGCATAATCACAAAATAATTTAAAAGTAAAAAACGGTCGGAGTGGGCTTTAACGTCTGCCCCGACTGTTTTTTTGTATTGTATGGCGGCATAAGTTTGACTTTGCGGCTTATATTGGTTAAAATAAAAAAGCCCGTTCGTATGAACAGGCTTGGCAGGGGAGACACGATTCGAACATGCAACCGACGGTTTTGGAGACCGCGACTCTACCGTTGAGCTACTCCCCTGTAACGGATTAAATTATATATTACATTAAATTTTTAGTCAACTGTTTTCGGAGAAGTTTATGAAAAAACAATTTAAGCTTGGTGTAATCGGGTGCGGACAAAACGCTGTTTCAGTATTGCGCGGGGTCGTTTTGTCAGATTTTATAAAAGAGAAAAAGATTATTGTAAGTGACAAAGACGAAAATGCTCTTGACAGTATTAATTATCTTGGCGTCAGAACGACGTTGGATTATGCGTTCGTTGCCCAAAACAGCGAATTTTTGCTTATAGCAGTTAATAGCAAAGATTTTGTTGAAGTATGCAAAGAATTATCTGATATTCGTCCAGAAAAGATAATTTCGGTAATGGATGGTTTAACAAAAAGCGAAATTAAAAATGCATTTGGACTCGGAGTTATTAAGGTTGCCCGTTGTACTATGGATTTACCTTGTTCAATCGGCAGCGGAGTAATTGCCATTGATATGTCGGATTTTAACAAATCTACCGACGATACTGATTTTATAAGTAACGTTTTTGGAAATTTGGGTACCGTAGTAAGCGTTGAAGAGAATAAATTAAACTCAATTTCAGCCGTTTGCGGTAATTCTGTTTACGGCTTAATGTTGGCAGATAGTTTAATTTCGGCAGGTGAGAAACAGGGATTGACTAAACATGAAGCGAAAATAGTTGCCGCTCAATCGCTTTTAGGTACTGCGGAACTTATACAGCGTGAAGACTGCACAGTTGACGAGCTTGTAATGCAAGCGTGTAAAAATGGTAATTTTGCTATAGGGGCTATAAAAAGTTTGCAGGATAATTGTTTTAATAGGATTGTTTCAGAAGCCGTAGAAGCATGTATTTTGCGATTGGTCGGAAGTAAATAATGAAGAAAGTATTACTATATACAGACGGTGCATGTTCGGTAAATCCCGGAGTCGGCGGTTGGGGAGCCGTTTTAATTTTTAACGGATTTGAAAAGCGTATTTCCGGAGCGGAGCCGGAAACTACTAATAATAGAATGGAGCTTAAAGCTGTAATAGAAGGATTGAAATGCCTTAAAGAGTCTTGCGAAGTTCATATTTTTAGCGATTCTGCTTATGTTGTGAATGCTTTCAGGAACGGTTGGATTTATTCGTGGGAAGAATCTAAATTCAAAAAAGCAGACAATAAAGCGGTTTTAAATGCCGATTTATGGCGTCAGCTTTTAGCTCTTACGAGACAGCATAAAGTAGAATTTATTAAAGTAAAAGGGCACGCGGATAACGAGTACAATAATATATGCGATAAGCTTGCAACAGAAGCGGTTAAAAATTTTAAAAGCGGATTATAAAAATTTGCAAATTACTATATAATACTAGTAATAATGAACCGCATTGAAATAATTAAACATTTAGTAAACAATCTGGCGGTTGTGCTTATGAGTGCAATCGCTTTTCTTTTTATAGCGTACGGGCTTGCCTATAAAAGTATAAACTTTATTGAGATCAATTTTAATATTCTTTTTGCTGTAGCAGGCGTCGGGTTCACCGCATTAATGGTTGCCGGTATAATTTTTTATGCTTTTAGTTTTAAAACGGTATACAGATTAATAGTTTGTTTGCTTATTTTTTTTGATATATGTGCGGTTGTGTTTTTTGCTCTGTGTGCTACTGGGTTTATAAGTAAAATTAACAGTGTTGATGCTTTGCGTGAATATATAAGCCAATCCGGCGCGTGGGCAGCGTTAATATATATTGTTTTCAGTTTTTTACAGGTTGTTCTGTTGCCCGTGCCCGGTTCGGTTGCTGTAGCGGTAGGTGTGGCAATGTTCGGTCCGCTAAGGTGTGCAATTTATAGCTTTTTGGGTATTGTGGCGGGCTCGATAGCGGCGTTTGCAATAGGACGGTGGATTGGCTATAAGGCTGTATGTTGGATAGTCGGAAAAGAAAGTCTGGATAAATGGTTAAAGAAATTAAAAGGTAAAGATTATCTCATTTTGTCTTTAATGTTCCTTTTGCCGCTGTTTCCTGATGATATTTTATGTTTTGTGGCTGGATTGTCATCTATGACTTGGGGATTTTTCTTGGTTATGATAATTGTCACCAGGGCAATTTCTGTGTTTTCAACGGCCTATTCGCTGGAACTGATACCTTTTACAACTTGGTGGGGAATATTGGTTTGGATGATAATATTAACTTTAGTTATTCTTGCATTTTACTTAGTGTGTAAATATTACGAAAAAATCGACAACTTTATAAAAACAAATTTTAAATTCAATAAAAAAAAGAGATGACTTTAGGTGTATTTCACAGAGATAAAAAGCAAGGAGCAAATATTTAGCTCCCTTGCTTTTTTATTACGGTTTTGTTAAAATGATTGTACGATAAACAGTAATTTAGCGGAGAGAAAGAAAACACAAACGATGAAAAAACTTATTGCATATTGCGGGCTTGATTGTGAAAAATGTGATGCGAGAATTGCCACGCTCAATAACGACAATGCTTTACGCGAAAAGGTTGCGAAACTTTGGTCGGAATTAAACGGTGTAGAAATCACACCCGAAATGATAAACTGCGAAGGTTGTCGGATAGACGGAGTAAAAACACCGTTTTGTGATAGTCTATGCCCTATAAGACAATGCGCACTTATGAAAGGGTGCGAAACCTGCGGCGACTGTTCGACGTTTAACGGCTGTAAGACTGTCGGTATAGTAATATTGAATAATGCAGAAGCGTTAGACAATCTTAAAAACAAACAGTAATCGATAAATTTCAATTTGACGGAGAAAACTATGCCACGACATATAATTGTGAAAACTTATGACCCTGTTTGGGAACAAACCTACCAATTGGAAAAAGAATTGATAACATCGATTTTAGATCAAAATTTAGTCGAAATTCACCACATCGGCTCAACGGCGGTAAGAGGTTTAAGTGCAAAACCGATTATAGATATAATGCCCGTTGTAAAAAGTCTTTCGGAAGTAGATATTGTTGCAAACGAATTTATAAAAATCGGTTATGAATGTTTAGGGGAATTTGGTATAATCGGCAGACGCTACATGCGAAAGGGCGGTGATGAGCGAACACATCACATTCATATATTTCAATCAAATGATAAACAAAACATCGAACGGCATTTGGCTGTTAGAGATTATTTGCGTTCGCATAAGAACGAAGCAAGGAAATATGCTGAATTAAAGACAAAACTTGCCTTGCAATTTCCATACGATATTGACGGCTATTGCAAAGGAAAAGAAGATTTTGTGCAAGAGTTAGAAAGTAAGGCAATTTTGTGGTATCGGAAATAATTTTCGTTATTTTTCTTGTTTATAAGGCAAAAAAATTTAAAATTATAGTAACAAATTTGGGCAAGAAAAAGTATAGCGCACTATACTTCTGAAACGAAGATGGTGTGCTATTTGTTTGCTCACACAATCTCTATAACAGACACCATTTCAAGTCGTTTTTTTTTGCTTTGATTTTTTAAAAGTTTGATAAATTTTTATCTATTTTTTGTTGGCAAATTTATTTTTATTGTGATAAAATATATTTGTAGAAAGTTGGCATTCAGGAGAATAATATGGATAAAATCAGCTTATTGCAAAAACGCAAAAAGCAAATTTTAGATGCTGGAAAGGGAGTTCGTTCAGAAATAAATTTACTTGTTGACACTGATAGTTTCGTAGAACTTTCATGTTTCAGCTTTTCAAAAAACGAATTTTATGGCGAAAACGCCGAAGGCGAGGGGGTAGTTACGGGGTTTGCAACCGTCAACGACTATCCCTTTTATATCGTGGCGCAAAATGCCGCAGTGCTTTCCGGCGGTGTGAGTAAAGCTAACTGTGAAAAGATAGCAAAATGTTTAAATCAGGCGGAAAAGACTTCAACCCCCGTAATTTGGCTGTTATCCTCTTTGGGTGTTCAGCTTGGTGAAGGCGTCAATGTTCTTGAAGGACTTGCTTCGCTTATTTTAAAAGCTTCCCAGATGAAAGGAACAATTCCCCAATATTTGATTGTAAACGGAGAAGTTTATGGTCAGATTTCGGTTCTTGCAGGTATCTGTGATTTTACGTATTTTGTTGATAATAAGAGTGCACTTTGTGCAAACAGTCCGCTTGTTCTTTCCGCAAAGGCGGGAAAAAATCTTTCCAAATTCGCGGTCGGCGGCGCGGAAGGATTAAAAAGTGCACAGCTTGCAAGCTTTACCGTTAAAGACATAGCCGAAGTCAAAAAATCTATTACAGAAATAAATGAACTGATATCAATTCCTGTTATCGACAATGAAGAAATGAACGACAGTTTGCCGTCGCTTGATAAGAATGCTGACGGAAAAAACATATTGTCGGTATTTGATAAAGACAGCGCTATTGAATTCGGTGCAACTTTTTGCAACGAAACAAAGTGTTTTCTTGCAAGAGTGGGGGGAATTGCTGTTTCATGTGTTGTTTTCGATGCAGTAAACGGTGTAGAACTCACGGCAGAAAACGTAAGAAAAATAAAAGATTTTGCAGAATTTGCGTGTTGCTATGGGTTGCCTTTCGTCACGTTTGTAAATACACTGGGTATAAAAAGCGATTTGGGCGTAAATGACAGTCTTGTTATTAAGGAAATTGGTGAATACGTTTCCGTACTCGATTGTATAGATGCTGCGAAAATTTCAGTAATTTATGGTAAGGCAATAGGTCTCGGTTACACTGTTTTTGCGGCTAAGTCTATGGGATATGATTATAGCTACGCTTTTGCTAATGCTAAAATTGCACTTTTTGATAGTGTGCAAGGGGCGGAAATAGAATACTCAAACGATAAAAAGGCGGATAAAGGAAAGCTTCAGCAGAAGTATGCAGATGAAAATTCCGACCCCGTCAACGCGGCGCAGGGAGGATATATCGATAATATCATTCAGCCTTCATTTGTAAAACAATATCTTGTTGCCTCGTTGCAGATGCTTTTGAAGTGAGGTAGGTATGGCGCAAAAATTACTTGATTTTATAGCCGGAAGCGACGGAAACTGGTATTTTGAAAATCGCTTTTCGGAGGGCGCGATTTACGCGCTTATCGGCTTTGCGATTGTGTTTATCGGAATAGCCTTAATTATTTTAATTATTTGGCTTGAAGGCTTGCTTATGCGTAAAACTAACAACCTTGCGTTTATGGGAGCTTTTGGAAGAAAAGTAAAAGCTGCTTTTGCCAAGGTTTTTAAACGTAAAAAGAAAACCATAGAAGTACCTCAGGCGCAGACGGCAATTTCGACGGAAGAAGCTATACCTGACGAAGTAAAAGCGGCTATTATTGCGGCGATTATGGCTTATTACAGTCAAGAATTGCCTAAATGTGAATTTAAAGTAAAGAGAATTAAGAGAATTTAAGGAGTTTTAAATATGCGTAATTTTGTTGTAACTATTGACGGGAAGCGTTATTCGGTAGGAGTTGAAGAAGTAGGCGGCAGTCCTGAAAACGTTTCAATCGCGCCAAAGACTGTTGAAGCGCCTAAGCCTGCGCAAAAGGCGGCTGTTCCTGCAAACGGAGAGAAGGTTTTATCGCCCTTTCCCGGGCTTATAAAAAACGTATTAGTTGCAGACGGCGCGACGGTCAAAAAAGATCAGCCGATAATGGTTTTGGAAGCGATGAAAATGGATAACGAAATTACCGCTCCTTGCGACGGTAAGATTGTTATAAACGTTGCAAAGGGAGCGAACGTTGAAACGAACGCCGTTCTTGCGGTAATAGGCTGAACGGAGGAGATATGTTGCAAAGTTTACTTGCGGTAGACTTCGGCAGTATTTTCAGCAATCTATACGAATCGATGGGGTTTGTTCAGGGTAACTGGCAAAACTATGTCATGCTTTTGATATCGTTCGTGCTGATGTATCTGGCCGTGGTTAAAAAATTTGAGCCGATGCTGCTCCTTCCGATTGCCTTTGGTATGTTTTTAATCAACATTCCGGGCGCTGAAAAGGTGCTTTGGGGTACTTATCCTGAAGGGCAGACATCGTACGACAGTGTTGAAAACAGAGGACTTTTATGGTATCTGTATTTCGGTGTTGACAAGGTAATTTATCCTCCGCTCATATTCCTTGGAATAGGCGCAATGACGGATTTTGGTCCGCTAATTGCAAATCCCAAGAGTATGCTGATTGGAGCCGGAGCTCAGCTCGGTATTTTTGTTGCGTTTTTCCTCGCGGCGGCACTTGGTTTTTCTGTTGCCGCGGCAGCTGCAATAGCGATTATAGGCGGTGCAGACGGTCCTACGGCAATTCTTGTAACGTCGCGGCTCGCTTCCGACTACGTTCCGACTATTGCGATAGCGGCGTATTCTTATATGGCGCTGATACCGATAATACAAAAGCCTTTGATGCGGCTTCTGACAACAAAAAAGGAGAGGGCGATAAGAATGAAGCCGCTCCGTCAGGTCAGCAAACTCGAAAAGATTTTATTCCCTATAATCGTTACTCTCGTTGTAGGAATTATTCTTCCTGACAGCATTGCGCTTTTGGGCATGCTAATGCTTGGCAACTTGTTTAAAGAATCGGGTGTTGTTGACAGGCTTTCGACCCAGGCCCAGAACGGACTTATGAATACTATTACGATTTTTCTCGGTATTGCCGTGGGTAGCAAAGCTAAGGGTGAAATCTTTTTAAGCGTTGCAACTTTGGAAATAATCGCAATCGGATTGTTTGCGTTTGTAATCGGAACAATAGGCGGGTTGCTTGTTGCAAAATTAATGTGTAAAATAACAAAGGGGCAGATTAATCCTTTAATCGGTTCCGCGGGGGTTTCTGCCGTACCTATGGCGGCGCGTATTTCAGAGGATGTCGGTAGGGAATATGATCCGCAAAACCATCTTTTAATGCATGCGATGGGACCTAATGTGGCGGGTGTAATCGGTTCTGCGATTGCCGCAGGCGTTCTTCTGGCATGTTTTGGCGGTTATGTTGACGGCACTGCCGGTGAGGCGGTAATAAATTCCGTTATGTCGGTTATGGCATAATTGAGGTGACTTCAAAATGGAAAATAAAAAAGTTTTAATTACGGATACAATTTTACGTGACGCGCATCAATCTCATGCGGCAACGCGTATGAAATTTGAGGAGATGGAGCCGATGTTGCCGCTTTTGGACGATATTGGTTACTATTCGTTAGAGGCTTGGGGGGGCGCAACGTTTGACAGTTGTTTGCGTTTCTTGAACGAAGATCCGTGGGATAGGCTCAGAAATCTTAAAAAATACTTAAAAAAGACCCCTATTCAGATGCTTTTGCGCGGTCAGAACCTTTTAGGTTACCGTCATTATGCCGATGACGTTGTAGAGAAATTTATTGAAAAATCGGTTGAGAACGGCGTAGGAGTAATCAGGCTTTTCGATGCTTTAAATGATCCTAGAAATCTTGAAGCTAGTGCTAAAGCAATCAAAAAATACGGCGCGGGCGGAAAATGCGTGTGTGAAACGGCTATTTCTTATACCACAAGCCCCGTGCATACAACCGAATATTTTGTAAAACTTGCAAAGCAGTTCGAGGACATGGGCGCCGATAATATCTGTATTAAGGATATGGCGAACCTTTTGTTGCCTTTTACTGCGTATGAGCTTGTAAAAGAGCTTAAAGCAAAATTGAACCCCAAAACTAAAGTGCATTTGCATACTCATAATACAACGGGAACAGGTGATATGATTTACCTTATGGCTATTCAGGCGGGGGTAGATATCGTCGACTGTGCGCTTTCACCGTTGGGAAACGGAACTTCCAACCCTGCGACAGAGCCTCTCGTTGCAACTTTGAAAGGCACACAATACGATACCGGCATAGAAATTGAAAAACTGTTGCCTGCCGTAACCCATTTCAATAAGGTGGCTGAAAGACTTGAAAAAGACGGTTTCTTAAATCCCAAGGTAAGACGTGTAGATATTAACACATTGCTTTATCAGGTTCCGGGCGGTATGCTTTCAAATCTTATGAACCAACTTAAGCAAGCCGGTAAAGAAGAAAAATTGTTGGAATGTCTTGCCGAAGTTCCGAGAGTACGTGCAGATAGCGGATATCCTCCGCTCGTGACGCCGTCTAGCCAAATTGTCGGTACGCAGGCTGTTTGGAACGTACTTTTGGGTAGATATAAGACTATAACGGCTCAGTTCAAGGATATGATTTTGGGCAGATATGGTTCGGTTTTAGGTGAAAAGAATTCTGAAGTAGTTAAAATGTGTCAGAAAGACGGAGATCAGATTATAACCTGCCGTCCTGCGGATTTAATTGAAAATGAAATGCTGGCGCTCACCCAAAAGGTTAAGGATGACGGATATTATAAGCAAGAAGAAGATGTTTTATCTTACGCTCTTTTCCCTGAAGTCGCAACGAATTTCTTTAAATGGAGAAAGGCAAAAGAAACCGGGGTTGACAGTGATTTGGCAAACAACCCAAATAAAGTTTATCCTGTATAAAATTTTAATAAGCGGCGCGGAGTGCTCTGCGCCGCTTGTAGTTTAGCTGGAGAAGTTATAATGAGTAACGTAGCGGTAATCGGCGCAGGGGCCGCAGGTCTTGTTGCGGCATATTTTGCGGCGAAAAACGGAAATTCAGTAACTATATTTGAAAAGAACGAAAAAAGCGGTAAAAAGATATACATAACCGGTAAAGGCAGATGTAATGTTACTCACGGCTGTTCTCCTGAAGAGTTTTTAAATAACGTGGTTAACAATTCAAAGTTTTTGACTAGTGCAATATATACCTTTTCACCTGAAAAGTGTGTTAAATTCTTTGAAGATGGCGGTTTAAAGCTTAAATTGGAGCGTGGAGCAAGATATTTTCCTGTATCAGATAAAGCAAGCGATGTTACGAAATGCCTGGAAAATTATTGCCTCAACACCGGCGTAATCTTTAAATTTAATGAAGAAGTTAAGAAAATCAATGTTTTGCGTAGTACTATATGTGGCATAAATACAGCAAAAGGCGAGTATTTCTTTGATAAAGTAATCGTTTGTACGGGCGGATTGAGCTATCCGTCAACGGGGTCTACGGGCGATGGATATAAGTTTGCAGAATGCGCAGGGCATAAAGTAATTTCTTTAAAACAGGGGCTTTGCGGACTTAATTTAAATGGAAATTTTTATAAAAACCTACAAGGTTTAACTTTAAAAAACGTTAGTGTTTCAGTTTTTAACGGTGAAAAGCTTTTAAACAGCTTTTTCGGAGAAATGCTATTTACTCATTTCGGCATTTCGGGCCCTGTGGTTTTGTCCTTATCAAGCACAATAAACAGGCTTGATTTGAAAAGAATTCGCCTTATTCTTGATTTAAAACCCGCTTTATCAAGCGAGCAACTAGATAAACGTATTTTGCGTGATTTTGATAAATATAAAAACAAAAGTATTTTAAATGGTTTAAAAGAACTTTTGCCTTCGGCTTTGATTGCCGAAGTTTTAAAAAGAAGCGGTATTCCGTTTGGTATAAAAGTTAATTCCGTTACAAAGGCTCAAAGACTGAGTTTATTGACAACTTTGAAAAATTTTGATATGCTTGTGTCGTCTTTAAGGGATTTTTCTGAAGCAATTATCACCTCGGGTGGGGTTGATATTAATGAAATAAATCCCAAAACGATGGAAAGCAAAAAAGTTTCCGGTCTGTATTTTTGCGGCGAAGTACTTGACGTTGACGCTTTTACCGGTGGATATAATCTGCAAATTGCGTTTTCCACAGGGTTTGCGGCAGGAAACAGTATAAAGGATTGATAAATATGAAAGCAATACGCGGTGCAATTACCGTTGAAAACGACTGCGCGGAAGAGATTAAATCGGCAGTAAAGGAACTTCTTGAGGAAATTCTGAAAAAAAATTCGCTTATTACTGAGCAAATTGTCTGTATTTTATTTTCTAGTACGAATGATTTGCATTCTTTTTATCCTGCAAAAGCGGCTAGAGAGGCGGGATTTTTTCTTGTGCCGCTGTATTCTTCGATTGAACCACATATTGACGGTTCGTTGACTAAATGTATCCGTGTTATGCTTTTGGCGGAAACGGATTTTCTTCCTAAACATGTTTATTTAAAAGGTGCGTCTGCTTTGAGAAAAGATATAACAAATGTTATAAATATTGCGATTGACGGCCCCGCAGGCAGCGGTAAAAGCACTGTGGCGAAAATTATTGCTCAAAAATTAAATATATTATGCCTTGATACCGGCGCAACTTATCGTGCTTGTGCGTTGGCGTGTCTTAGAGCAAAAGTTGACGTAAATAATAGTAAAGCTGTTTCATCTTTAATGGATAAAATACAAATTGAGGTTTCCTACGAAAACGGCGTTCAAAAAACTTACCTAAACGGTGAGGAGGTTTCTTCGGCTATAAGACAAAATGAAATTTCCATGCTTGCTTCAACTGTTTCGGCTCACGAATGTGTAAGAAGCAAAATGGTAAAATTGCAGCGCAAAACAGCCGCAACAACCTCTTGTATACTTGACGGAAGAGATATCGGCACCAACGTTTTACCTGAGGCAAAGTTCAAATTCTTTTTAACGGCTCGTCCTGATATTCGTGCGCAAAGGCGCTATTCCGAATTGACGGCAAAAGGACAAAAAGTATCCTATGAAGAGCTGAAAAAAGAAATAATTAAGCGCGACGAACAGGATAAATCCCGTCAAATTGCACCGTTAAAACAGGCAGAAGATGCGATTTTGATTGATTCTTCGGATATGACTATTGAAGAAGTAGTGCAATTTGTTTTAAATTCTGTGCAGGAAAAAATATAATGAAAAAAAAAGAAAAGAAAAAACTTACCAAACTTGAAAAATGGTTTCGTTTTATGCGTCGGTTTTATAAGTATGTGGCTCGTCCGTTTCTGCCTTATAAAGCTTACGGGCATACGGATAAATTCAATGACGGCCCTTATATTTTTGTAGGTAACCATAAAAGTGTTTTAGACGTTATTCCCGCAGCTATGGCAACAGATAAAGCCGTTCATTTTATGTCTAAAAGCGAGCTGTTTCAAAAAGGTATTTCTAAGTGGTTCACAAAAAAGTGTGAGTGCATTCCGGTTTCTCGCGACGGTACCGATGTTCGGGCGGTGATGCAAGCAATGAAAATATTAAAAGCCGGAGGAATTGTCTGCATTTTTCCTGAAGGAACAAGGAATAAAACAAACAAAATGTTTTTGCCTTTTAAGAGCGGTGCAGCGGCGCTTGCTATCAAAACGAGGACTCCTATAGTTCCTATAATTCAAGTAAATAAAATTAAGTTTTTCAAAAATTCACATTTTTATTATGGTGAACCTTTTGAACTGACGGAATTTTATGATAAGAAATTGAATCAAGAGGAAATAGAAAAAGCTGACGAAGTTTTGGTAAAAATGCTTGCTGAGTTATATTTAAGGCTTGAAGATATACTGAAATCAAATAAAAAGCGTAAAAAATAATGCAATTAATTTTAGCTGAAAACAGTGGTTTTTGTTCAGGAGTAAGAAACGCAGTAGATACTGTTATGAATTTAAATCCCGATAATGTATATGTTTTGGGAGAAATTATTCATAACCCTAATGTTGTAGAAGCTATCCGCAATAAAGGAATTAAAACGGTAGACAGTCTTGATGAAATTCCAAACGGCGCTACCGTTGTTTTTCGTTCGCACGGCGTTCCGGAAAGCTATTACGGAGAATGCCAAAAGCGCGAAATAAAAGTTATCGATTGCACTTGCAGATTTGTAAAACGCACACAGAAAATAGTAAAAGAGCAATATGCGTCGGGTAAACATATAGTTATTGTCGGAGAACCCGCACATCCCGAAGTTTTAGGGCTTTTGGGGTGGTGCGGAAACACTGCCACGGTTGTTAATGATTTAATGGCAATTCCTGCCGATATTACCCGAAAAGATCTTTGTATAGTGTGCCAGACTACTTTTTCGGCGGAAAAATTTGAAAAAATTATAAAAAATATTAAAAAAGTCTGTGAAAAAACAGTTGCTGTTTTCACAACGATTTGTTATACTACTATAGCGAGACAGAAAGAGGTTGAAACTCTGGCTGCCCGTTGTGAAGCAGTGCTGGTCATAGGCGGATTGAACAGCAGTAATACAAACAAGCTTTATGAGCTTGCAAAAAAGCACTGTAATAATGTTTTTAGGCTTTCCTCGGCGGAAAGTTTAGATATTACTAAAATTAAAAATTTTAAAAGTTTAGGTATTGTTTCAGGGGCGTCAACTCCCGATGAACAAACCCGGGAGGTTCTTTTAAAGATGGCAGAAAACACAGAAGTTAAGGCAAACCCCATGGACGAGGCTCTTGCTGAAATTGACAACAAGTCGAAGTTCAAGAAAGGCGATAAAGTATCGGCGATAATTTCCAATGCAAACGAAGAGGGATTGCAGGTGCTTTTACCTAACACGAAAGCTGAAGTTGCTTTGAGTAAAGAGGAGCTCGACTGCGAAGTATACAACGCGGCGGACTATTCAAAGCAGATCGGCGATTCGATCGATTTGATTGTTATCGGACTTAACCCCGTTAAGCTGTCGCAAAAAAAGATAAGAGAAATCCAACAAGAAGAGGCGTTGACCGGCGAAATTGAAGGCGGTAAAGAATTTTCCGTTGTTTGCACAGGTTGTAATAAAGGCGGTCTTACGGCACAGCTTGGAACCTATTCGGTATTTGTTCCCGCAAAAGAAATCCGCCCCGGATTTGTTAAAGATTTAGCTAAGTATGAGGGCAAAACGCTTCGTTTGCGTGCTCTTGAAATAAAAAAGAGCGGTGCCAGGAAAGAAATAATTGCTTCTCAGCGTGTTATTTTGCAAGAAGAGCGTGATGCGCGCGATGCGGCAAGGGCGGCCAAAGAAGAAGAATTTTTTGCGAATATTACTGTCGGTGACGTAGTGGAAGGCAAAGTCGAGAGAGCTACAAGCTTTGGCGCATTTGTATCAGTAGGCGGTTTTGATTGCCTTGCTCATATTACCGATTTGTCATGGACCGGCGTAAGCGCTGTTACCGATATTTTGGAAATAGGAAAAGTCTACGAGTTCATTATTTTGAAAATAGACAAAGAAAACAAAAAGGTTTCTATCGGATACAAGCAGTTGCAGCCTCAGCCTTGGGATTTGGTAGATGGAAAATACAGTGTCGGCGATGTTATTCACGGCAAAGTAGTTAGAATAGTTCCTTTCGGCGCATTTGTCGAAGTTGAAAAAGGTATTGACGGATTAGTTCATGTTTCTCAAATTACCCATGAAAGGATTGAAACACCGGCAACCGTTTTGAATGTGGGCGACGAAGTCGATGCCAAAATTATCGCGGTTGATACAGATGCAAGAAAGATGAATCTTTCAATAAAAGCGCTCATTCCTGAAGGTGAAAAGAAAAAGCGTAACGGTGAAGAAACTGACGAAGAGACATCTGCCAAAAAGGGTCGTTCATCTAGACGCAATGCGCCTTCAAATGATGATGAACTTTCAAACTGGAACGAGGGCAGTATCGGCGGAACATCTATTGCCGATCTCTTGGC
>CAMWMZ010000025.1 GCA_947175485.1 uncultured Clostridia bacterium | reverse complement strand
CACAGATATAGAATACATTCTAACACAACTATAAAATTTTGAAAAGCGATTTACGCGCTTAAATACGTTTACTTTTTAAAAAAATTTACTTATAATATTGACGGTAAAAACACTGAAATAAGACCTTCGGTTTTGTCGAACACACGGGGAAATAAGGAAATAAATTATGCCGCAAGACGCTTTCACAATTAAATACGTTGCAAAAGAGCTTGAAAAAAAGCTCGTCGGCGGAAAAATTTCCAAGATTGTTCAGCCCGCCAAGGACTTGCTCACTTTTATTATATACACCGAAAACGGCTCCGTTAAACTTGAAATCTGTCTTTCGGCGAAAGGCTGCCGTATAAATATTGCGAATTCAGACTTACCCGCGCCCAAAGTTGCGTTGAACTTTTGCATGTTGCTAAGAAAGCATTTGCAAAACGCTAAAATTTCCGCAGTAAAACAAGTTGAAGGCGAGCGCATAGTTTACTTCGATTTGGAATGCAATTCGGAATTCGAGCTGACGAATATGAGGTTTTACGTCGAGCTTATGGGCAAATACTCCAACGCGGTTCTTGTTAAAGACGAAATAATTTTAGGCGCGCTCAAATCTACGGCGATAGGTGAAAGCACAAAGCGCGTGCTTTTTACCGGTGCCAAATACTCTTTGCCCGAACCGCAGGACAAAATTTCCCCCGACGATTTGCCCGCAATCAAATCCGTTTTTGCAGGCTTCGGCGGCGATAAGGCAAAATTTATTTCCGAACGCATAAAGGGAATTTCTTACGCAACCGCACTTGACATAATTGAAACCTACGGCGAAAGCATAACGGCGGAACAGACCGCGGAATACCTTTCGGGCGCAGTATACGCGCCCTGCGTTACGTTTTTGAACGGAGAAGAAACCGATTTCAAAACGCGCTCCGCCTCTTCGGCGCAACGCCGATACGAAAGCGTGTTGGAAGCACAGACCGCATACTATGAGGCAATTACCGCAAAACAAGAGTTTGCGGAAAAGAAAAGAAAGCTCGAAGGCGCGCTTTCTTCAGCGATAAAAAAGCTTGAAAAAAGGCTTGCGATTATAGAACAAAAGCTGTTCGATTGCCGCGATTTGGAAGCGGTAAAACTGAAAGGCGAACTGATTACCGCCAATATATACGCAATCCAACGCGGTATTAACGAAATAGAAGTTGCAAATTATTACGATGAAAACGGCGGAAAAATAAAAATAGCGCTGGATAAAACTTTATCTCCTGCCGAAAACGCGCAAAAGTATTATAAAAGATACGCAAAACTAAAAAGAACGGAAGAAAACGTAACCGCGCAAAAAGAAGAAACAAACGCTCAGTTAAGCTACTTAAAGAGCATTAATTCGCATATATGTGCGGGTGAAAGCCTTTGCGACTTTGAAGAAACCGAAGAAGAATTAAAAGCGTTAGGGCTTTTACAAGCGCCTAAATCCAAGAAAAAAGCGGAAAAAATTTCGCCTTTCCGCGAATACTTGTTCTGCGGTTTTAAAATTATTGCGGGAAGAAACAATCTGCAAAACGACCGCCTGTTAAAAAGCGTTAACCAAAAAGATTTATGGCTGCACACGCAAAACTACCACTCTTCCCACGTAGCAATCATAACCGACGGAAAACCGGTGCCGGACAAAGTTCTCGAAGCCGCAGCGGAAATCTGCGCGTATTACTCCGACGGCAGAAACGGAAACAAAATTCCCGTGGATTATACAAAGCGCGCTTTTGTAAAAAAACCGCCTAAATCCAATGCGGGTTTCGTTATATATTCAGAATACAAAACCATTCTCGTAACCCCGAACCCGCACGCAGAATTAAGGAAAGATTAAATATGGAAGAAAATTTGAACAACGAAAACGATAACGAAACAAAGCCGGAAAATAAAACGAAAATCTTTTTTTATATTTCCGTTGCACTGTGCGTTTTAACCGCCGTAGCTTTCGGGCTTACGTTCACCGCTTTGGGCTTATACGCGCTTATTTCAAGCATATTGCTGGGGATAGGCTCTCTATCCTTTGCAGCCACACAAAAAAAGAAATATGATTTCCCCGCCGTAAAATACGTTAAAATCGCAGCTTACGTTCTTCTTGCAGTATGCGTTGCATTTTTTATCGGCGGGCTGATTTATTCTTCTTTGGTATAAAAAGGAAAAAACTGCGCAACAATTAATCTTGATGGAAACTGTTTGCTGTGCGGTACTTGATAAAATTTGTTCCCTTGCCGCTTTCGGACGGTATGTGATATTTTCCGAGGACGAGCTTTTCGAAGCGTTCCCCGACGGAACGGAAAGGGATTTCGGCGAATTAAAAAAGGCTCTCAAAGCCCTTGTTAACGCGGGATATATCGACCTTAAATATTCCGGCGGGGATTTATATTGCATTGCCCCGCTCAAAAAATACGAGCCCGAACCCGAGCCGTTGCCTGCGCCGGCGGAGGAGGTTGAGGATAAACCGGAGGAAAACGTTAAAAAGAGTTTTCCCTTTTCCCCGTTTTTTGCGGCTTTTGCGGGAGGCGCGCTCGGGAGCTTTATAATATCTTTGGCTTTTGCGGTTTTACAATATGCTTAGCAAAAACGAAAATATGGTTATGTCGGCGGTTTACAGCCTTTGCGACGGAACGGAAGGCTGCCTTGTTTCCCCCATAGACATACTCTCCGTTATGCCCGCAAAGCACAAGATCAACCGCGAAAAACTCGACGACATACTTAACGCCTTGAAGTGCGACGGATATTTCGATTTGATACAATCGGAAAGAAAGGGCGAAAAAATGTACGTCATCAACCTCAAAGAAAACGGCTTCGCCTATAAGCGCACGGCAAAACAAAAACAGCGCGACGTTACGTTTAAAATTTTTCTTGCCTTTATAGGTGCTCTTGCAACGTTTATATTCGGACTGATTTTAAAAGGTTTATTCAATTAAAAATAACCGTCCGGGGATTACAATCCTCAGACGGTTTAATTATTTTATTAATTTATTTTTCCGACGCAGGTTCTGTATAATCGGCTACTTTCAATCCCCAGCAACGGCGGCGCTTAACTACTTCCGGATTAAAAATTTTCCACAAATTCTGTATATGCTTGTTTTCTTCAAGCATTGGTCCCGTTTCAACAAACTTTACTCCAAGCTTGTTAAGCCCTACAAGGCTGTAATGTAAAATCATGGAAACCGCGCCCTTATTGTTATGTTCTTTAGTTATGCCTATACTCATCATATCGGCGACTTCCACGTTTTTCATCGCCTTGATATAAGGTATAATCCCGCGGGGGAACACGCTCCCCCTGCCCTTCCTTAAAACTTCGTTTATCGACGGCATCATAAATCCGTATGCAATAACCTTATCGTCTTTCAGAATTACCGCCGCAAGTTCGGGAATTAAAACCTGATAAATCGTAGCCATTTCGCGGCGCTTTTGCTTTTCGTTTATCGGGGAAACTCCGTATAAAGGCGCATACGCCTCGTCAAGAACGTCAAGGCACTGCATAATATATTCGCTCAGCTTCTTTTTATTGTGTTTCAGATACCATTTGACGTCGAGCACGGTATAACCGTTCCGCTCCTCTATCATATTGCTGAGTCTTTCAAGACGTTCGTTTTTTTCGGGGACGGGGAAACGGAAGCAATCCCAGTCCACCACCTTATAAGCTCCGAGCTTTTGCATATGCTCAACGTAATAAGGATGGTTGTAAATTTCTATATAGGTAGCCTCTTTATCGAAGCCTTCGATAAGCATACCCTCTTCGTTCAAATCGGAAAAGCTCATAGGCCCTATGATTTCTTCCATACCGAGCTCTTTTGCCCATTTGAACAGCTCTGCAAATAAAGCCTTTGTAACCTCGAAATCGTCTATCACGTCAAAACGCGTAAAACGGAGCTGCTTATAACCGAACTTTTCGTTCGCGCCCCTATGCCAAATACCGGCAATTCTCCCCGCGATTTTACCGTTTTTGTAGGCAAGAAACATCTTGCAGTCGCAAAAACGGAACGCGTCGTTTGTTTTCGGGTCGAATTCCGCAAACTCGTCGGTATAAAGATTAGGAACCGCATAAGGATTGCCCTTATACAAGTCTATTAAAAACTTGAAAAACTTTTTTTTGTCGCGCTTTGACGATATCTGTTTTACCGTTATCATTTTTATACCTCCAGAGCCACGGGGCGTTTGTCCGCGATAAAAATAACGCCTAACGTCCCCGGGCCGCAATGCGCGCCTATGACGGGGCCTACAATCTGTCTTACGATTTTTGCAGACGGACGCGCGGATTTAATCTTTTCCGCAAGCAAGTCGCCCTCCTCCTTACAATCCGCGTCCACTATATAAACTTTGTAATCTTCGCCTTCCCGGCTCAATTCTTTTATAACCTTTTCGGCAAGCGCCTTTAACGCTTTTTTTCGCCCTACGATCTTTTCGCAAACGCTGAGACCGCCCTGAGCGTTCACCGTTATTACGGGTTTAAGCCCTAAAACCGTACCCGCTACCGCAGCCGCGCCCGAAAGTCTGCCCCCGCGCTTCAAGTGCATAAGGTCGTCAACCACAAAATACACCGCTACTTTGTTTGTGAAATCTTTTAAAAATTCAAGAATTTCTCTGTCCGAAGCGCCGTTTTTCTTCATTTCCGCGGCGGCTTCAACCTGAATTCCCGCGCCGAGAGAAATAGAATTGGTGTTAAACACCGTACATTTTCTATCGGGAAATTCGCTTTTAAGCTCTTCCAAAGCTTTATCCAGTTGCAAAAACGTGCCGCTCATAGCCTTTGAAAAACTGATATAAAGCACGTCCTGCCCGTCCGCGAAATACTTTCTTAAAATTTCTTTATAGTTTTCGGGGTTCAAAGCCATTGTTTTAGGAACTTCTCCGCCCCTTACGGCAGAATAAAATTTGTTGAAATCGGTATTTTCGCCGCAGTCGTAACAGTATTCTTCGCCGTTATAAATGTACGGCATAGATATATAATCGATTCCGAGCTCCCTGAGCCTTGAAAACCAAAGCTCGCAGTTGGAATCGCATAATAAAACGCTCATTTAACTCTCCGTTTCCGTTGTGTATTTTCACACAACTTTTAACATTTTATCACAATCTGTCGAAAATGTCAAATAATCGGCGGAAGCCGATAAAGATTTGAAATAGCATTACGGTTAGCTTGATTTTTTAATCTTATTTTGTTAAAATATTGCTGATAATATTAAAAACGGCAAAAGGCAAATTTATGAAACACAAAAAACTGTTTATCGCGTTCACCGCGGTGTTTACCGTACTGCTGGCGCTCATAATTTTTATAATGATTTGGATTTGGGGCGACAGTTATAAAAGCAACGACAGATTCGACGGTTTTGAAGATTACCGCAAAGAAATTGAAATTCCCGGGCTAAAGGACGGAGCGTGTCCGCAAGGCATAGGCAACTACCGCGCCAAATATACTGTTAAAGACGAAAACGGAGAGCCTGTAACGGACGGGAACGGCAAAGAAACAACCGCAACGCAGGACTACTTTTTTATCAGCGCTTATTTCAAAGACCAACCCTCCCGCATTTACGTTGTTGGCAACGATACGGGGCTTGTAGGGTACGTTACTCTTAAAAACGTTGACGGTTCGTACAACAGCGAACACTGCGGAGGAGTTGCCACAAACGGCTACACGCTTTGGGTTGCTTCGGGCAAAAAAGTTCTTGTCGCAACAAAGAAAAGCTCCACAAGCACGGACAATATCGCTTACGATATAATCAAAGCCGCGGAGAATAACGGAGAATTACAGTTCACTTCCGAATTCCACGCAAATCTTAACGCGGCGTTCTGCTTCTTCTACGACGCAGACGGCGACGCTACGAACCGCAGCTATAACGACAGGCTTTACGTCGGCGAATTTTACCGCAGCGGTAATTACGAAACGGATAAAAAACATCATCTGACTACCCCGAATGGCAACGTAAACAAAGCGTTTATGTATGAATACAATATTTCCACTTCGGAAAACGACTTCGGGCTTACAACTCTTTCCGCAGACAATCTTTCGGGTAAAAACATAGTCCCGAGAATACAGGCGATTTATTCGATAACCGACCAGATTCAAGGCGTTGCCAGAACAAAGGATACTTCCGACGGCACCAGCGGAAACACTTGGAAAGGCGGCGTAGTTCTTTCACAAAGCTACGGGCTTTCAAATTCGCATATCCTCTACTACGACTGGGCGAAAATAACCAAGACCGACAGCAAAAACAGAACATCTTACAAAGATTTAACCTATAAAAACGACAAAGGCGAAGACGTAAAATACGCGCGTTTCGAATATGAAGGAATAACCACAAACAGCGGAGCGCCCTACTATTATACGAACAGCGATCTTTACGTTTATTACGTAGACGATTCCAAAATTCTCAACAACTATTCTATCCCCTCTATGTCGGAGGGAATGTGCGTTATCAACGACAGAGTTTACGTTTTATTCGAATCGGGCGCAAACAAATATAAAATGTTCGTCAGGGAAGTTTTAAACAACGTTTACAGCTTTATTCCCCGCAACAAAAAGTAAAAACAAGTCAATAAAAAATTCTCCGCGGCGTCGCCGCGGAGAATTTTATTTTTAAGTTCTGATTACTTGCAAAAAGCAAGGCACGCTTTATAAAGCGAATACACGTCGGCTTTTGAAATAAGCTCGTAAGGCGCGTGCATAGAAAGCACGGGAACGCCCACGTCAACCGTATCTATGCCGAGGTTTGCGATAAATTTCGCAACCGTGCCGCCGCCGCCGATATCCACGGCTCCAAGCTCTCCGGTCTGCCAGTAAACTCCGTTATCTTCGAATATATCGCGTATCCAGCCCATAAATTCGGCGTCCGCGTCGTTCGTTGAGCTCTTGCCGCGCGCACCGGTATATTTTGAAACGGCCGCCCCGCAGTTTATAAACGTAGTATTTCTCTTTTCGTATGCGGAAGCGTATGCAGGGTCGTAAGCCGCGGTTACATCGGCGGAAATACACTTTGAATTATATCTTACCTCTATGGGATTAGCGCCGAAAGAAGAAGCTATCGTTTCAATAACGTCGGAAATCACCTTTGACTGCATACCCGTGGTGCCGTCGCTCCCCACTTCCTCTTTATCTGCAAATACCGCAACAAGCGTGTGGGGGGAATCACTGTCAAACAGAGCACACATTTCAGGATAAGCGCAAACCTTGTCGTCGTGACCGTATGCGGAAATGAGAGAGCCGTCAAAACCGACGTCGCGCGCCTTTCCCGCAGGAACGAAGCAAAGCTCGGAACATTGCAAATCCACTTCCGTCAAGCCGTACTTTTTATTCAAAAGATTAAGAACCGCCGTTTTAACAGCCTCTTTATCCTCTTCGTCCTCAACCGAAGGAAGTCCCGCTATAACCGCGTTAAGGCTTTCGCCGTCAATAGCTTTCCCAAGGGGCTTAGCGCTCTGTTCCGCTCCGAGGTGGGGCAGAATATCGGTAATATAAAAAATCGGATCGTTCTCGTCTTCTCCGACGCAGATTTCCTTTCTTTCGCCGCCGCGCAGCATAACAACGCCATGCAGAGCAAGAGGCAAAGCCGTCCACTGATACTTTTTAATGCCTCCGTAATAGTGCGTTTTAAGATAACAAAGCCCGCTGTCCTCAAACATAGGGTTGGGTTTTAAATCAAGACGGGGGGAATCAACGTGCGCAACCATAATTCTTACGCCGTCTTTTGCTACGTCCTCCGTACCGACCTTAATTAAAAAAACATTTTTGTGTCTGTTTATAAAGTAACGCTTATCTCCCGCTTTAAGCTTTTCCGAAAAGGAAAAAGGCTTAAACCCATGCTCTTCGGCAAGCCTTTTCGCCGTAACCGCCGCGTCGCGCTCGGTTTTGGAATTATCTAAAAACTTTTTATATCCTTCGGAAAAAGCGTATATTTTTTCCAGCTCTTTGCCGTCGGCTTCTTTATAAACGTTTTTACGCGTATATTTTAAATCCATAAAAATTCTCCTTACATAATTTCACGTATATTATAATTTAGCTTAAAAAGATTGTCAAGAAGTTTAAAGCCCGCGCACAGCGGTGCGCGGGCTTTTGAATTGTTGTAAATTTCGGTTTAAAACTAATTTTCGTATGTATAAGTTGCTTTCCCTATATGTCAATAAGCACCGTTATATCAGCAGTAAACATAATACCCGAACCCGAGTTAAGCAAGTTGTTCGTGACGGAGCCGTTCTTCCGCTTAAAAATATCCGCTTAATCCGCGCCCGCGATACTAAAACCAAAATTTTAATTATCTCTTTGGAGAAAAAGCTTTTGCCCCGCCCATTCATATCCGCTTTTTATCCTTGTTGTATTACAAATTGCGCAAATCGCCAACGAAAACATCTTTTTTATATATTAAAAACAACGGAAATATTAAACAAAGCTTAAAAATCATATTAAAAATTACAGTCCGCATTTTTGATTGTAGTTATATTTAATTAGTTCGTTAACTCGATTTTGAAAGTTTTGTAGTTAAATTTTGGTATACTTACTGTATTACAGGAGGTACACGGGAAATGGACGTTGTCAAAAAGCTTAACAAACTGCGTCTTGAACGCAATATGAGCGTTTATCGTTTAGCCGAGCTTTCGGGCATAAATCAATCGACGTTGGCAAACACTTTTTCCCGCGGGACGGTACCTTCGGTGTTTAATTTGGAGATTATGTGTGAAACTTTAGGGTGCACGCTGGCTCAGTTTTTCACTGAAGACGAAGAATATATGGAACTGACCCCGCAGGAAATCAAGTTTATGCTCAATTACAGGAGATTGCCCGAATCTATAAAGCTTTCCATAGCGGATATAGTGAACACGATACCCGGAATACAAAACTAAGCTATAACCGCCGCAGGCAAACACATACACAATTTAACTATACATACCGTAAAAACCCGACGAGGTTACCACGCCGCCTCCGCAACATAAAACAACCCGATTGAAAATAAAAACACATTGCGCACCGCTTTTGCGGGCTTTTTTTTCGCCTCTTTCAAGACGCGCCCCAGCCGCTATCTTCTTAACAGCAATGTTGACGCTCTCTCCTTAAAATAATTAAGTAAAAAAATATTGAAAAATTTCAAAAAATCGGGCTTATACAATTTACTAATTATATAATTTAGTGTATAATCACATTATTATGAGCACAGCGAAAAAAATAGCCGTTCTGGCGATATTCACGGGGCTGAGCCTCGTTATGTTCATAATAGAAAGCTTACTCCCGCCAATGATAATTCCCGGGGCAAAACCGGGGCTTGCAAACATATTTTCATTTGCGGCGCTTATAATGTATTCGCCTTTAGAAGCTTTCGCCGTCGTCGCGGTCCGCACATTGCTCGGAGCGGTATACGCAGGGAACGTTTCCGCGATATTATACAGCTTTACCGGCGGCGTCGTTTCAATGGCGGTTTCTTCGCTTCTTATGTACTCGGCGTATCCGCGGATTTCCGTTATGGCGGTTTCCGTAGCCGCGGCGGTTGCGCATAATATAACGCAAAATATCGTTTTCGTATTCTTATCAGGCTCGGTGCTGATGTTCGGATATCTGCCCTACCTTATACTTTTGGGAATACTTTCGGGCGCGGTCGTCGGCGGCGTAACTATGCTTTTGTTCAGAGGCGTTCCACAGAACGTTTTTGAAAGAATTATAAAAGAAAAAAATAAAAGTAAAAAATCCTTATAAAACGGAGGTTAAATTTGAAAGCAGTAAAAGGAAAGTACTACTTCGGCGGCGTTCACCCGAAGGGATGCAAAGAGCTTGCCTCTTCTTCTCCCCTTGAAACCATGCCGGACCCCGAAAGGGTAGCCGTTTCCACTTTGCAATCGCTCGGCAACCCCGCCGTTCCCGCAGTTTCCGCGGGACAAGCGGTAAAAGAGGGCGAACTGATTGCAAAAGCGGACGGAGCTATCTCTTCCGACGTGTTCGCAAGCGTTGCGGGAACGGTTGAAGAAATCAGGGAAGAAACCGCGGCAAGCGGCGCTAAAGAAACGTTTATCGTTATCAAAACGCAGAGCGGCGGAGAAAAATTCCGTTTCCCCGTGTTGAACGACCCTACGGCGGAAGAGATAAAAGAACGTATCAGAGATTGCGGTATCGTAGGATTAGGCGGAGCAGGCTTCCCCACAGCGGTCAAGGTTGCGCCGGAAACCTCCGTAAACACCCTGCTTATCAACGGTGCGGAATGTGAGCCTTATCTTACATGCGACCACAGGCTGATGTTGGAAAAAACGGAAGAAATCGTCCGCGGAGCAAGATATCTTGCAAAGGCGCTTAACGCAACCGAAATCATTATCGGCATAGAAGCCAACAAGCCCGACGCGATTAAGCTTTTCGAGCCTTACGAGGATGTAAAAGTAGTAATTTTACGCAAACAGTACCCTATGGGCGGCGAAAAACAGCTTATTTACGTAACCACCGGCAAAAAAGTCGGTTTGGGCAAGCTCCCCGCCGATTACGGAGTGGTCGTTCAGAACGTCGGAACGTGTTTTGCCGTTTGCGAAGCAGTAGAACAAGGCAAGCCGCTTTATGAAAGAGCTTTAACCGTTTCGGGTAAAGCCGTAAAAGAACCTAAAAACCTTTGGGTAAAGGTCGGCACTTCCGTAAAAGACGTAGTCGAATATTGCGGCGGTGAAAGCGAAACCCCCAAAAAAGTTGTTCAGGGCGGACCGATGACGGGCGTTGC
Organism: uncultured Clostridia bacterium; assembly: GCA_947175485.1. Taxonomy (GTDB): domain Bacteria; phylum Bacillota; class Clostridia; order Christensenellales; family Borkfalkiaceae; genus Coproplasma. Next base: position 12,124 of record CAMWMZ010000025.1, on the reverse strand, counting down.
AATGGCGAATTACGACAATTACACGCACAAAACCACTTCGGGTATACTTCTGTTGTCCGCAAAGGAAGCGGCGGCTGACGAACCCACCCCCTGCCTCAACTGCGGAAAATGCGCAGACGTTTGCCCTATGCGCCTTATGCCCATGAATACGGCTTTCTATTCGGCGGCGGGCGACTTTGAGGCGGCGGCTAAGTACGGCAACGTATCTTACTGCATAGAATGCGGCGCGTGCGAATACGTTTGCCCCGCCAAACGTCCTTTAATTCAGGCAATACGCAAGACGAAGGCTGAACTTCGCAAAACCAAACAAGGAGAATGATAAATGGATAATACGGTCGTTATTTCCACTCCTCCCCACGTTAAATCGAAAAGAACTACGCGCGGCATAATGATTGACGTTTGCATCGCGCTTGCTCCCGCGGCAATTGCGGGGCTTGTGTTCTTCGGCTGGCTCGCTTTAATGATTGAGCTGGTTGCGGTTGCGGCGTGCGTGGCTACGGAGTTCGTTTATTTCTTTATCGCAAACAAAGGCTTTTCAAATAAATGCAAAGACGCGGGCAAAGTTTGCCTTAGGTGGTGCAAGCAATTCGATTTCACTTCGGTGGTTACGGGGCTTATTCTTGCTCTTATCCTCCCCGCCACGGCAAAATGGTACGAAGTGCTCATCGGCAGTATATTTGCAATAGCCGTAGTTAAAATGCTTTTCGGCGGAACGGGCAAAAACCTCGTTAACCCCGCGGCGGCAGGACGCGTGTTTATGTTCTTAAGCTTTGCGCTTACAACATACACGGCGGCGCAGATACCCGCACTCAACTTTGAAAGCGGAATATTTACCGACGCAACAAACCTGCACTGGCTGTTGCCCTCGGAAGGCAACCCTGCCACAAAAATAACCGTTCTCGATTTGTTCCTCGGCACGGGAGTTGCCGGTTGCATAGGCGAAACCTGCAAAGCCGCTATACTTTTAGGTTACGTTTACCTTGCTGTAAGAAACGTTATAAAATGGTGGCAGCCCCTCCTTTTCATAGCTGTTTTCGGATTTGCGGCGGTATTTATGTCCGGATTTACCTACATAGCGTCCGGCGGCTACATTTACAATATGGAGCTTTTCTTACCGCATATCTTCTCGGGCGGCGTGCTTTTCGGGGCGGTATTCATGTTCCCCGATTACGTAACCTCACCCAAAGGCGTTTACGGGCAAATAATTTATTACGTTGTCGCGGCGCTTTTAATAGCAATACTCAGATATTTCACAAAGCTCGAAGTTACATCTTTCGTAATTATGCTTTTGAACCTCTTCGTGCCTTTGATTGACAAATACATAATTCAAAAACCCTTCGGATATAAAAAACAAAAGGAGGGAAAATAAATGAGCGTTAAAGAGTTTTTCAAAGGAAACGTTTTCAAATGCCTTATCGCCCTTTTGTGCGTACTGCTCGTAAGCGGAATTTTCTTGACTGTTATGAACAGTCTGCTGTACGTAACCGATGAAGAAAGGTTTGAAAGAGCAATAAACAAGATTTACGGCAAATCCGTAAAGACGGAAAGCGTTCAGGTTGCGGATTACAATAGCAACGCCACGATAAACGAAGCTTACAAAATCAAAGACGACGGTAACTACCTTGTAAAATCCACCGGCAAAGGCGGTTTTGAAAACGGAACCGTAACCTGTTGGGTAGTAGTCAAGGTTAAAGGCGGCAAGGTTTCCGGCGTCGGAAAAGTCGTTATAGACAGCAACAAAAGCCAATCTTATATCAGCAAAATATCCCAAAGCTTTTTAAACAGCTTTGAAAGCAACCCCGCGGCGGATTTTTACTTCACCACTGCCGACGGATATCTTACAAGCGGTGCAAGCATGTCGTCCAACGCGATATGCAACGCGGTTAACGGAGCTGTTGACTTTGTAAACGCTCAGCTCGGAAACCTCGCGGAAGATATTTATGCGGACTTCATGTATGTAAGCAACATTAACACAAAACTTACTTCACACGAATACAACGCAGAAACCAAAGAGGTTGTATTCCATATCGCGACGAACAGCTTCGGCAACGCGGTTCAGTTCTCAATCGACGTAACCGTGGGCGAAAACGGAATTATTTCCGACTACACGATTACCAAGAACGGCTCTACCGGCTCATATGCTTCCCAGATGCTTCCTTCCGTTCTCGACGGCACTTTGTTCGAGGGCAAAGATATAGACGGAATTATGGCAATCCTCAAAGACGGCGCTGATTTAGGCTCAATCGGTTCCCTCAACGGCTCCGAACTTATAACCGGCGCAACTCAGTCAAACTATCTGTGCATAAGCGCGGCAGCCTTTGCGGCGGCAAATTATCAGGCGGTAACCGAACTCGAACAAGGAGGGGAAGAAAATGAATAAGTACAAAAAAATCACTTTAGACGGTCTTATTTTCCAGAACCCCACGTTTATGCTCGTTCTCGGAACCTGCCCCACCCTCGGGCTTATATCCTCGGCGTTTTCCGCAATGGGTATGGGGCTTACCGTTCTGGTTGTTCTCACGCTTTCAAACATTATAATATCTGCGTTGAGAAAGGTTATCCCCAGCTCGGTACGTATCCCTTGCTACATAGTAATAATCGCTACGCTCGTAACCTTCATGAGAATGTTCCTTGAAAAGTTCCTGCCCGACTTATACGACAGCTTAGGCGGCTTCTTGGCGCTTATAGTCGTTAACTGCATAATTTTGGGCAGAGCGGAAGCGTTCGCAAGCAAAAACGGAGTTGCCGAATCCGCGGTAGACGGAATTTCCAACGGTTTGGGCTTCACCGCAGCGCTTACGGTAATGGGTATTATCTGCGAATTCCTCGGCAAAGGCTCTTTGTTCGGAGCACAGATAATGAATTTCCAAATAGGTATGCTTGCAACCCCCGCGGGAGCGTTCCTCGTATACGGTATCTGCATTGCGGTTTTCGTATACATTATAGATAACTTTGAACGCGCGCGCAGAGTTAAGGCGAACAAGCTCGCACGTGAAAATCTCTTGAAGGAGGAAGCGTAAACAATGGGTACTTTTATTGCGATAGTTCTTTCCGCGGTGCTCACAAACAACTTTATCACCGTTAAAACTTACGGCGTATGCCCCTTCCTCGGCGTTTCCAAAAAGACTTCAAGCGCGGCGGGAATGGGAATTGCGGTAACGCTTGTAATGCTTTTGGCAACGCTTGTAACCTACCCCATTTACACCTATGTTATGGTTCCCCTCGGGATAGAGTTCCTTGAAATAATCTTCTTTATATTTATAATAGCTTCTCTCGTGCAGATGCTTGAAAAGATTATACAAAAGGTTTCCCCTTCCCTTTACGGAGCAATGGGCATCTATCTGCCTTTGATTACCACCAATTGCGCCGTTCTCGGGGTAACCGAGCTTCTTATAGGAGATATGTCGGCAATCCTCGGCGAAGGAGTTGCCATGAATATCGGTTGGGCGCTGCTTTACGCATTGTTTGCAGGGCTCGGCTTTACCCTCGTTATGATTATAATGAGCGGCATGCGCGAAAAGCTCAACTATTATAAAACCCACAAGGCGCTTGCGGGCTTCCCCATAGCAATGGTAACCGCTTGCTTTATCTGCATGGCGTTCACCGTGTTCAGCTATATCAGCATATAGGAGGAAATATGAATTTACTCGAAATTACCAACCAGACTTGGATTACGGTCGGAATAGTCGCGGGGATATTCGCGGGCGCGGCGCTTTTAATCGGCGCGCTGATAATTATCGTCGGCAAAGTATTCAAAGTAAACGTAGACGAAAAAATCACGAAAATTCTCGATAACCTCGCAGGAGCAAACTGCGGCGGGTGCGGCTGTTCGGGTTGCAGCGGATTTGCTTCAAAGCTTGCCGACGGCAGCGGAAACCTTGCCGATTGCCACGTTACCTCACCCGAAAAGAAAGCGGAAATAGCAAAGCTTCTCGGCGTTGAGCTCAAAGACGAAGAACCTACCGTCGCCGTAGTAAAGTGCAACGGCGGAGTTGAAAACTGCGCGGATAAATTTGAATACAAAGGCAATCCCACCTGCGCGGCGTGCAATTCGCTCCTCGGCGGAAACAAGGCTTGCTCCTATGCCTGCCTCGGTTGCGGCGACTGTAAAGCCGTTTGCCCCGAAAACGCAATAGAGGTTACGGGCAGACTTGCACAGGTAGACCCCGACAGATGTATATCGTGCGGCGCGTGCATTTCGGCTTGCCCCAAGGGGATTATAGAACGTATCCCCTCCTCCGCCCCTGTATTTGTTGCTTGTTCTTCAAAGTGCAAAGGCAAAGAAGTTACGTCAGTATGCAAAGTGGGCTGTATCGCGTGCGGCATATGCGCAAAATCGTGCCCCCACGGTGCAATCACCATGAAAGACAACTTGCCCGAAATAGATTATTCTAAATGTACTGGTTGCCTCACTTGCGTAGCAAAGTGCCCCAGACATATAATCATAAGCCGTAAGGTTGTTGCGGAAGAAACTCCCGCAGAAACGGCGGAAGAAAAGAAAGATAACTAATTAAAAAAATAAAAACCCGCCCCGCGCTGATGCGCGGGGCGGATTTTTATTTTTACATAATTATATCAGGGTTATTAAAATCGTTTATAAGCGGCTCTATTCTCAAAGCATGCGGACTGCAATAAATCAGCTTGGAATTATCGTCAATCGCCGCAAAATACACACATTGCTTTCCGCGGCAATCCGCGTCCGTCACCTTCACCGTCTTTGCCTGCTTATCTATATAAACCACGTTGTATCCTTTATCTCCGCGAACGGTTACCGTAAGCCCCTCCGCGTCCTCTTTAACCTCCAAGCCGTCTTTATAGCTAGGCTGCCCGCCGAACTCATACTCGAACACAACCTCGGCGGAAACGTAAATCCTTACTCCGGAAATCGGGTCTTTGTTTTGCGTGGTAAAAATCACGATAAACAGCACTGCAACCAAAACGACCGCCGCGCCGTAAATTATTAAGTCAAAGAGCCTGAACCCCTTGTCTTGTTTGACTTGTTTAACCTTTTTAAGCGACATATTTATTCACAACAAAACGCGGCTTTTCTATCAGTAAGCTTTTTTTCAATGAACTCAACGGCGCGCTCCTTGCCCATAGCCATAATCGCCGTTGTAAGCGCGTCGTCCTCCGCAGCGCTTCCGCCTATAACCGTTACAGACATAATCCCAGTCTGCACAGGCTTACCGGTTGTCGGGTCGATTATATGGCAATAACGCACGCCTCCTATTTTGTAAAACTGTTCGTTATCACCGCTTGTGGAAAGCTTTTCCCCTTGAATTTTAGTATAAATATAAGGCTCGCGCATAGGTGAACGCGGACCTGCTAAACCAACGTTATACGCCCCGCCCGCCGAAAAACCTTTTACCAGCATACTGCTTGAACCGAAATTGAAATACCCGTATTCATAACCGTATTCATCAAACAGCCTGTCCACGCAATCCACTGCATATCCCTTTCCTATACCGCCTAAATCCAACTTCATGGCAAGGGTTTCACCTTCCGCTTCAACGGTATACAAGGGCTTTTCAACAAAATATTTACCCTCGTTTTCGCCCTCCCCCTTGCTTAATTGCACGTCGCCGAAATGCTGTGCCAGCTCTGTATATCCGGCAATAATTTGCTCGTCGGGAAGCTCGCTCTCGTTTTCGGGGTAATCGTGCGCCGAGCCGAAACCATAAGCCAAAACGTTATAATATAACGCGGGGTTGTAATATCCGTCCGTATATTCATACACGGTTTTCGCCGTTGTCAAAACGTTATAACCTATTTCCGATATTTCAACCGTCGCACCGGCGGCAGCCTGATTGAACTTACTTACGTCGGAATTAACAACCGTTGTAGAAAGCGCTTTGTCTATTTCCGTAAGCGCCGAACCTACCGCGCTTACAAACGCAGTATAATTTTCGTCCGCGCCCTCGGCTGAAAAATCCGCGGAAACCACAAGCTCCGCGTCCGTAGTCATAGAATAATAAAGGCGGCGCCTGGAAGTAAAGTTTTCCGCCGCAGGCAGAGTTTCCTTTTCGTCGGAAGCATATCCCGCAATCGTTCCGCCAAGCACATAATTGCTATCGCTTATTTCAAAACTGCCCTCGGGCATATTCGTATATACACTGTATGTTTTTGCATTACAGCCCGCGCACAGCAGCGCCGCGCAGCCCGCAACCGCAAAGGAGGTAACTTTCGTGAATAATTTCATAGCCATATTATAAATTAAAAACCGTCAAATAGCAACAAAAAACCCGCCTTGAAAGGCGGGTTGTAATTTTCATTGATTATTTCTTAAGAGCGTCCTGAACCGCAAGAAGAAGTCTTCCGCTGCCTTGAGATGCACCGGTTATAACTAAACCGCTTTGCGCAAGCTGAGGATTTCTGGGGTTATTGTTTTTATCTACAAGATTATAAGGGCAACCGGAACTTTGAATAAATACCTTGGTATCGCGAACTTCGGCAACCGATAAACCTTCATACTGTTGAAGAAGCCAAGCAGCATTATCGTTCCATGTTGCTTTGTCCGTCCAGCTGTCGCTTACTACAACCCAGGTAACGCCGCTTTCCTGTTCAACAAGTTCGCCGGCTTCGTTTTTAACTTTACCGCTCTGCTTCGTAAGGTCGGTGTTGGTTATATCTTCAACCTTGGTAATGATATTGTTTTCAACGGTTACTTTAACCATCATACCGTATTCGTGTCCCCACGAATTGTAATGGTAAGAACCGATATATTCTCCGTTATAGCCGCCGGAGCAACCCGCGGTTACGCCGATACCTACGCAAAGAGCGGTAGAAGCAGCCAAAATTCCAAGTCCTTTAAAAATCTTTTTCATAAATTACCTCTAAGATTTATTACTTCCTTATTTTACCACACACAAAATATACTGTCAACAAATTTTCCGTTATTTTAAGTATTTGTTTACTTAATTTATTCTGTTCTCAAAGCGACCACGGGGTCTTTTTTCGCCGCCGCAGAAGCGGGTATAAGTCCGGATATAAGCGTGAGCGCAACGCTTATAAGAATCATTACTAAAGCTTGCCACCAAGGCAACGCGCATATTGTGAAAATACCGTACAAAACGCCGACAACTATATTAATAATAAAGGAAATAATATATGTTGCAAGTATGCCGACAAGCCCCGACGCAAGCCCTATTATAAACGTTTCTGCGTTGAAAAGCCTCTTTATATCCTTTTTCCTTGCACCAACCGAGCGCAATATGCCTATTTCTTTTACGCGCTCCACAACCGAAACATAGGTTATAATCCCCACCATTACGGTAGAAACCACCAAAGAAAGCGCGGTAAACGCAACAAGCGCAATGGTAACCATTTCAATCATGGTGTTTACCATAGTTATTATAAGCCCGACGGTGTCCGTGTATTTAACCACGTCGCTTTCGGAAAGCGTAACCTCTTTTTCCGTACCGTCTGCGGAAATCCATTTATATACCGCGCCGCTGTTGCACAAATCGTTCCAACCGTCAAGATAGCTTGTCACAAGGTCTTTGCTGTCGAAATCGAGCGGATATATGCTGAACGCCACGGGTATTTCAGCTCCGCCCACCAAAGCCGCGCCAACGCGCATATTTGCGTACTGGTCGCCGCCGTTGCCCATCATCTGGTTCATCATCTGCGTCATCATGTTTCCGCCGGAATTAATAAACAGATAAGAAAGCGGCAAACCCTTGTCGTTTTTATCGTGATATACTCCGTCGTAGGTATAGTGATAATGGAAAGGCATTCCGTTTAACCGTTTACCTTCCTGTTGGTTGATAAATTTAACCACATTGCTCTTTCTGCCTGTTTCGAGCGTATGGTCCGTCAAAGCTTTTGTATAATACATGCCCGTTCTCAGGCAACCGTAAGAAAGATTTTCTTTCTTTTGCAAAATCACTTTAACCTTTAAATCTATATCGTCGGATTTGTTTCTGTCCTCGGCAAAATCCGCCGCGTAAGCAAAATATTTATAATCCGCAGGCGCATATTCCCCAACCGACGTTCCGGGCACAAAAAGCATATCCGCCAAAGTCGCGGCTTTGTAAACGGTATCGTTCGGATACCATTTGAACGTGCTTTCTTCGCCTTTATCCAAAAAGAAATCGAAATCCTTTCCGTCAAGATAGCTTTGCACTATACCGTCCTGCACACTCGTATCGCCGTTGCCGTTGGACTCTATATCAGCCCTCTCGGCGTAAGCAAGAAACTCCTCCTGCGTAAAATACCCGAACTGCCCCAAAACCAAATCGGTTGTTGCATGGTCGTCAATAACCATAATAATACTGTCTTTGCTTTGGAAAATATCTTTAAGCTCGTTTTCGGTCAGATTTTGGGTTTTGTCTATATTGGTTGCGATTATATCGTATTGCGACAGGATATATTCGTAATTATCGGGCATTTCCTTAAACGTATCCACAGTGGGGATAACAGAAGCAAACTGGGTGTACTTTTCATTCCCTTCCAGTTTGCCCACTTCGCCCAGAACAGCTGTGTACATGGTGCGGATACCGGTAATCGAAGTCCATTCGCCCTCGTCGTCTTTATCTAATTTAAAGTTTGCGTAAATGTTGTGCGCAGGCTCGAAGCCGTATCTGTACTGCAATGCGTTGTAGTATTGAGAAGGCATCTTACTCACGAAATCCACGTATTGTTCCGTAATTTCATTAGTAGTCATCGCGCTTCCCATACTCATAAGAGTTTCGATAAGAGAATCCACATAAATCTTATCGTTAAGGCGGTCAACGTCCACGTCAATGTTTGCACTCGACGCAAAATCCATAAGGGAATCGAAGTCCACGGCAGTCTGCGTTATAGTAAGAGGATACCCCGAAAGCATATCGTTTTCCATACTGTGGATATAAGCCTGCACGCCTGAAGAAATCGCAAGCACCATAGACACGCCTATTATGCCGATACTTCCCGCAACAGAAACCATAGCCGTACGCTTGCGTTTGGATAACAGATTTTTAAGGGAAAGCGAAAAGGCCATTCCTACGGACATGCTCGTCTTTTTCTTTTTGCCCTTATTGGTCTTTGCGTTCCCGCATTCCGCGGGAACGGCGGAGCGCTCCGCCGCGGTAATTTCTTCCGCGCCGTCATAAGGCATCGTATCGTCAGTAATTTCGCCGTCGCGTAAACGTATTATCCGCGTCGAATACTGTTCGGCAAGCTCGGGATTGTGCGTTACCATAATAACAAGCCTGTCGCGGGAAATTTCTTTCAAAAGCTCCATTATCTGAACGCTTGTCTTGCTGTCCAAAGCGCCCGTAGGCTCGTCGGCTAACACTATTTCAGGGTCGTTAATCAGCGCGCGTGCAATCGCCACCCTTTGCGCCTGCCCGCCCGAAAGCTGATTGGGGCGGTTATGTATCTTATCCCCCAACCCGACTTTTTCAAGCGCCTCAACCGCACGGCGGCGGCGCTCCTCTTTATCCACGCCCGAAATCAGCAGTGCAAGCTCAACGTTCTGCAAAATAGTCTGATGGGGTATTAAATGATAGCTCTGAAAAATGAACCCTATCGAATGATTGCGGTACGTATCCCAGTCGCCGTCTTTATATTCTTTGGTGGATTTCCCCTCTATAACAAGGTCGCCGGAAGTATACTTATCAAGCCCGCCGATAATGTTTAACAGCGTGGTCTTACCGCAGCCCGAAGCTCCGAGAATAGAAACAAACTCGTTTTTGCGGAATTTAATGCTTACGCCCTTGAGCGCGTGCACCGCCTCTCCTGCAACGGAATAATCTTTTGTAATGTTACAAAGCTCCAACATTCTTATTTATATCCTCATTTTTATCCGCGGCGCAATTCCCGCGGGTGTAATTTTCAAGCTCTTCCGCAAGCCCGTTTTCCGATTTGAAAGGAAAAATAAAACTCGCCTTTTTCTTGCCGAAAGCCTCTATTTTATCTTTAATGCTTTCTTTAAGCTTTTCAAACGATACAACTACTCCGCGTTTCTTCGCAAAAGCACGGATTTTCGCAGTGAAATTTACCGAGTGTCCCAAATCGACTAAGAACACCCCGAAGAATAATCCCACAACAAACGCAAAAGCCATATGATGAACAAACCAAATCACGGCTTCTATCACGTAAGGATCGATAACGTAATAATAAAACGCCGAAACCGCCAACCAGAAAAACGAAAACAACGGGCAGATTATTCCCTGAATATTGCCCTTGCGGTTTGAATAATCCCAAAGCCTTATCTTCATTCCCTTAATGAAAATCAGCCCCGCAATATACTCTATTACCGTCATCGCAACGCCCATTATAGCAATTATTATTACGCCGTCAAGCGCAGGATATCCCGTATCTATCGGTATAAGAGAAATCCCGAACAACCCCGCCACGCCGAAGCCGTATAACGGCAAATACGGTCCTGTGAGAAATCCCGGATTTATCCATTTTTTCGCTGTGAAAACGCGTCTGAACAAAACCTCTATACACCAGCCGAGCACGCTTCCCACAAAAAACAGAAACGCCGCAACCAACAATCCGTCAACCACGTTCATATCATATCCCCGTTTACCCGCAATATATGCAACCGGATATTATTTTCTTTAAATTTTTCCTTCGTTAAGTCTTTTAACCGAACGTTCTTTGCCGAGTATTCCCATGATTGTGCATAAATCGGGGGAGTTCGGACTGCCCGTTATCGCAATGCGCAATATCTCGGCAGCGTCCGATACGCTTCCCTTATAATTTTCGGGGTGCGCTTTATAATCGCTTGTTTCCGCGGCGAAACCGCAAGCCGAAGCAACCTCTTTGAGCTTTGCAAACCAAGCCGGATTATCGTTATTCGGGTCATATACCGCGGCGAATTTTTCCAGAACTCCGTTTACGGTCTGCTTATCGAAGCGGTAACTATATTCGGGCTTGAACGTATCGTCAAAGAAATAATCCATAAGTCTTACGCCCTGTTCGGCGCGCTCTATATCCTTTCTTCTCTTTTTGCCGCCTATGCCCATAATAAGGTTTAAAATTTTAACGATATATTCTTTATCGGCAAAATGCGTCTTATCCGCAATGCCGCCGAACTCGTCAACCCAGCCCTTTAAGAACAAATAGCACTCCTCGGCGGAAAGCTTTGAAATTTCCGTTTTGGAAACGTCGTTGAGTTTATCCAAATCGAAAAGCGCGCCGCTCTTGCCCATTTTGTCTATTTTGAATTTGAAATCGCGGTAATCGCCGTCAGGATTTTTAAGCGTCCACTCCTCAAAGTTGGAATTGAGCACGGTCATCAGATATTTAACCACGGCAAGCGGATAATAACCTGCTTTTCTGTAATAATCAAGGGATAGTTCGGGGTCTTTTCTCTTTGAAAGCTTGCGCTTTGTTCCGCCGTCTATCTTCATAAGCGAACAAGTGTGCGCGTATCTCGGCGGCTTAAAGCCAAGCGCTTTGTGCAATTCTATATGCACGGGCAAGCTCGAAAGCCACTCTTCCCCGCGGATAACCAACGTCGTACGCATAAAATGGTCGTCTATCGCGTGCGCAAAATGATAAGTGGGAATTCCGTCCGATTTAAGGATAACAACGTCCTGATCGTTTTCAGTCACTGTTATATCGCCCTTAATCGCGTCGCGGAAGGTTATTTTATTTTCTATACTGCCTTGCGACCTCAAACGAATTACAAACGGCTTGCCCTCGCCTAAATTTTTATAAATCTGCTCTTCCGAAAGATTGCGGCATTTAGCATAAGCCCCGTAATATCCTGTAGTTTCCTTGTTTTCGGTCTGCGTTGCGCGCACCGCGTCAAGCTCTTCCGCTGTGCAAAAGCAAGGATATGCAAGCCCTTCTTCAATAAGCTTTTTTGCAAACGAACGGTAAATTTTTGCACGCTGTCTTTGATAATAAGGTCCGTATTTGTTCAAAGGGCTTTGTATTTCCGCACCCTCGTCGAACTTTATTCCGAAGTATTTCAAAGAACGGATAACGCTTTCCACAGCGCCGTCCACCTTTCTTTTCTCGTCCGTATCCTCTATTCTCAGATAAAACACTCCGCCGGTCGTGTGCGCGCACCTTTCGTCCGCAAGCGCGGAATAAAGATTGCCCAGATGAATAAATCCTGTAGGAGAGTGCGCAAGGCGGGTTACCTCAGCCCCTTTTTCCAATTCGCGCGGGGGGAAAATAT